>JAPYOZ010000027.1 GCA_029941485.1 Gammaproteobacteria bacterium
ATCCTAGTTGCTGGTTTAATCGTGCAAAACTTCCTAGTGATGATAAGGTGGCTGAAGTGAGTACTGCACCGGCTGCTTTTGACCAGATTAGATTGTTTAAATTATTCGACACATCGATCTGTGCACTGTTAATAATGTAGTTGGTTTTTTTGTTGGCTAATGTGGTTTTTTCAATCCAGCGTGAGTGTGGTGGCTGTTCAGGTTCATCTTTTTGTAATAGAGATGAAAGCAACCCTAAGATAGAAGACAGGTGTTGTTCACATTCTCCCAATGCATTGTTGATGGGATCAGAAATAGATTTATCCACTATTTTTATTTTTAAATAATCAGTCCAAGATTCTTTTAAGGCCTCAAATTTAGTATGAATAGAGGCGATTGAAGTGAGCAGATTTTGGCATATTAATTGTATTTCTTGGTTGACAATACCTTGTTCAAAAAGATGAACATCTTCATCAAAGTCCAGTTCTTTTAACACTTGTACTAAATCATCTAAATAGCCATCAATTTGTTTAATGTCATTCTCTGGAGAATCTTGTTTGGTGATTTTGCACACTTGTTCGCTAATGCCTTGAGTTTGTCGTGTGCTGGTTTTAATGAACTCGGTACCGGCACTTAGCGAGAAATGAGACAATGCTTTGGAGCTTAAGTGGTGCGCCTCATCAAAGATAAAGATGGATTCTTCCACATCCGGTAATACGGTGTTACCAGTGTTTAGATCCGCCAAAATCAAATCGTGGTTGGCGACAATTACATCGGCTTTGGTGATTTTTTTTCTGGCTTTAAAAAAAGCGCAGTCGTTATAAAATTCACAACTTTTTGCCGTGCAAGTAAATCGATTGCAAGCCACTTTTGGCCATACAGAATGATCAGGTGTTTGATCTAAGTCGTCAATCTCACCATTCCATTTTTTATCAGAATAATTTTGTAACATCTCACTCAGTTGGTCAAGTTGGTATTTTCCAGGAGGAGTATCCCACAAGGTAGAGTTATCAAACAATGGGTTTTCTTGTGCGTTATCTTCAGCGAGGTTGACTAAATTACGAATACACACATAGCGCGATCTACCTTTAACCAAAGCGTATTCAAAATTAACTGAGCAGTATTTTTGTACTTCAGGAATGTCCTTATTAAGCAGTTGTTCTTGCAGAGCGACATTAGCACTAGATACAATTAGTTTGTGCTTATTGGCTTTTGCGATGGGAATTGCACTTAACAAGTAAGCCATGGTTTTACCGGTACCTGTTGGCGCCTCAACGCATAATATAGGGTTGCTGTTTGAATATTCTCCGACTAAGGTTTTAGAAATTTCGGCAATCATTTTATTTTGTGCATGGCGCATAACAAACCCAGGCATGGTTTTTTTAGCCGATTCAAACGATTGACGGATTTGAGTTTTTAGCTCGTCTGAGAGCATTAACTTAGGATTTGCGTTGCAATGAAAGATCGCACAATAGGATCAGTGCATTTTTATAGTCGGATTCTTCTAAAGGGTCCAATGATTTTTTGGCTAGGTCGGCTGATTCTTGTGCTTTATCGCGAGTGTATTCAAAAGCATTGACACTGTTTAAAATTTTAATCACTTCATTAATTTTGCTATTATCAGCATTGTCGATGGCATTTTTTAATAATTCGTGTTCTTGTCCTAGAGTTCTTGAGAGTGCGCAAATCATTGGCAGAGTGGTTTTTCCTTCAGCAAGATCGTCGCCTACCTCTTTGCCCATGGTTTGCGCGTCTGACTCGTAGTCAAGAACGTCGTCAATAATTTGAAAAGCATTGCCTAAATGCAAGCCATAATCCTTGAGCGCTAATTCTTGTTTTTCATCAGCGTTGGACAAAATAGCGCCAATTTGTGTTGCTGCTTGGAAAAGGCAAGCAGTCTTGCGCTCAATGACATTAAAGTATTCAGCTTCTGATAATTCTGAGTTTTGGCAATTAAGTAGTTGCAGGACTTCACCTTCAGCAATGCTGTTGGTGGTTTTAGACAGTATTTGCATAATACGCATAGAATCAGGCTCTACCATCATCTCGAATGCACGTGAATAGAGAAAATCACCCACTAAAACACTAGCGGCATTACCCCAAACTTCATTGGCAGTATCTTTACCACGACGTGTGTTAGATTCGTCAACAATGTCATCGTGTAATAGGGTGGCCGTGTGAATCAGTTCAATCACTACTGCCATTAGATGGTGATGGTTGCCTTTGTAGTTAGTGGCTCGCGCACAAAGCAACAGCAATAACGGACGCAAACGTTTTCCACCCGCATTAATGATGTAACTACTCATTTGATTGATCAGAGCGACATTGGAGCTTAGGCGCTTTATTAGTACTTTATCAGTATTTTTTAAGTCTGATTTGAGTAAGTTTTGAATATCAGTAAAATTATCCATAAGGGGTTATTTTAGCGTATTTGCCAAAAGATATACTTCTTTAGATCTGGCTCTTGAAGCTTTTGGTTTACGAATGGTGACTTTAACAAATGCCTCTCGACAAGCCTTAACAAACCCATCAAACCCATCGCCTTGAAAGACTTTAATAAAGAAAGTGCCTTTAGGCGTGAGTGTTTTGATTGCCATATCAAGTGCAAGTTCACACAAGTGCATTGATTTTGGAATATCAACGGAAAGTTGACCACTCATGTTTGGAGCCATGTCTGATAGTACCACATCCATTTTATGGCCTTTGGTTAATTCTAGTAGCTCTTTATAAACTGAGTCTTGTGTGAAATCGCCACACAAAAATTCCACGTTAGGGATGGGTTCAATATTAAGAATATCACTGGCAATCACTTGCCCTGATTTGCCGACCATTTTAATAGCTATTTGGCTCCACCCACCAGGCGCTGCACCTAAGTCAAGTACACGAGAACCAGATTTGATAAATTTATCTTTATCAACAACCTCAGTCAGTTTATAAACAGCACGTGAGCGATAGCCTTCTTTTTGCGCTTTTTTTACATATTCATCACTCAGATGTTCACTCATCCAGCGACCAGAGCTGCTTTTTTTACCCATGAATAGTTATATCAATAATTTCTAATATTATAGGGGACTTAGGGGATAATAGTGTCTTTTTCGCGCTTACTCTTCATTGTACATGAATACCAAACTTAGAAATATCGCCATTATTGCCCATGTTGACCATGGCAAAACCACCTTAGTTGATAAACTACTTGAGCAGTCTCAAACTTTTGACGATCGCTTTGAATCAACTGATCGTATGATGGATTCAAACGATTTGGAAAAAGAGCGTGGTATCACTATTAGCTCAAAAAACACAGCGATTAAGTGGAACGATTATCGCATTAATATTGTCGATACTCCAGGACACGCCGATTTTGGTGGCGAGGTGGAACGCGTACTGTCTATGGTAGACTCGGTACTTCTATTGGTGGATGCGCAAGAAGGGCCAATGCCACAAACGCGTTTTGTGACTAAGAAAGCGTTTGACCAAGGCCTTAATCCTATTGTTGTGATTAATAAAATTGATAAAGATGCAGCACGCCCTGATTGGGTAATCGACCAAGTGTTCGATTTATTTGACCAACTCGGTGCCACAGACGAGCAGTTGGATTTTCCAATTATTTATGCATCAAGTATTAATGGTTATGCCTCACTTGACGACGATGTGCGTGAGGGCGACATGACACCAATGTTTGAAACCATTGTTAAAAATGTAGCCGCACCAGACGTTGATGTTAATGCACCATTACAAATGCAAATTACTGCGCTCGATTATTCATCATTCGTGGGTGCAATTGGTATCGGTCGTATTACTCGTGGTACGATTAAGAAAAATATGCAAGTCGTTGTAGTGGATACACAAGGCAATCAGCGTAAGGCAAAAATCGCCAATTTACAAGGTTTTCTTGGTTTGGATAAAATGGATACCATCAGTGCTGAAGCGGGTGATATTGCTGCGATTATTGGCATTGAAGGCATTTCCATTTCAGACACTATTTGTGATCCAGAAACCATTGAAGCGTTACCACCATTGAGCGTGGATGAGCCAACCGTATCAATGGCATTCCGTGTGAACGATTCCCCATTCGCAGGCCAAGATGGAAAATACATCACCTCTAGAAACATTCGTGATCGTTTGGATAAAGAACTGATTTATAACGTTGCTCTGCGTGTTGAGAACACTGGCGATCCGTCTGAGTTTATCGTGAGTGGTCGCGGTGAATTGCACTTATCGATTTTAATTGAAACCATGCGTCGTGAAGGCTTTGAGTTGGCTGTGGGTCGACCACAAGTAATTTTAAAAGAAATTGATGGTGTGGTTTGTGAGCCATTTGAGGATTTGAGTGTGGACGTTGAAACACAACACCAAGGCACCGTCATGGAAAAACTCGGTGAACGTAAAGCTGAATTAACCAATATGATGCCTGATGGCAATGGCAGGGTAAAGCTTGACTTTAGTATTCCAGCACGAGGACTGATTGGTTTTAGAACGGATTTTTTAACTGCAACCACAGGTACAGGGTTAATGAATTCTACTTTTGATGCGTACAAGCCACAAAAGCCAGGAGAGATTGGACAGCGTTCTAATGGCTCATTAATTTCAATGAATCAAGGGAAAGCCGTGGCTTATGCAATTTTTAATTTGCAAAAGAGTGGTAAGTTTTTTGTCGAGCACAATACCGATGTTTATGGGGGTATGGTTGTTGGTATTCATACTCGTGATAAAGATTTAGTGGTTAATGTAATGAAAGGTAAGCAACTGACTAATGTGCGTGCATCAGGCACGGATGAAGCGGTGGTATTAACACCTGCCATTAAGTTAGATCTTGAACAAGCTTTGGAATTTATTGATGACGATGAGTTGGTGGAAGTAACACCGCACAACATTCGTATTCGTAAGCGTCTACTGAGTGAGACTGAACGCAAAAGAGCACGTAACAAAAAATCTGATTAAGACTTAATAGCATTAAGTTTGCCTCTACTTTAGGGTTTATCCTTTGGTATACTTCTCTCATATTATCTCTATGAGTGCTTATGCACAGTATTCTTAATTTTTTCGTTCAACAAAAAAAGTTGGCATTGGTTTTTACCATTAGTGTGATTGCTGTTGGTTTGTTAACTTTGAACAACATCCAAAGAGATCAATTTCCTAGCGTTGATTTTGAGGTCATGAGTATTGTGACTAGCTATCCTGGCGCCTCCCCAGAAGATGTAGAGCAAAACGTAACCAATCTCATTGAAGATGAATTAAGCAACGTATCAGGTATTGATAAATTTACCTCAGTTTCCCGAGAGGGGAGCTCAAATATTGTTGTTACTTTGTCTCAAGACGTTAGTGACATAGACACGTTAAAGCAAGACATTCGCAACGCAGTTAATCGTATTAAGTCATTACCAAAAGAAGTGGTTGATTTGCCCAATGTTCGGGATCAAAAAATCTCAATAAAAAGCGTTATTAAAATCAGTATCGGCTCTAAAGACTTGTCTTATGCCCAATTAAGAGACGTAGTTGATTCCGTTGCTAATTCCATTGAGATGGTTGACGGCGTTTCTGAAGTGGTTAAAGAGGGTTATTTAGACAAAGAGATACAAATTAGAATTAATCCTGAAAAGTTATACTTGCATAAGCTTTCTTTACCACAGGTGATGGATGCAATTGACAAGCGCAATAGGCGTTATACCATTGGTAACAACCATAACGAGACAAACGAAAAAACCATTGTTGTCTTAGCAAAATTTGATCAGGCACAACAGGTTGGTGATGTTATTGTGAAATCAACATTTGAAGGCCCTATTGTGCGCCTAAAAGACATTGCAAACATTAGTAGTGGTAATGTTGAAGAAAAATCAATCGTCCGTGTTAATAGCAAGAAGGGCTTTATTTTACGTGTGCGCAAACAAGAGCAGGCCGATGTGATTACCACGGTTGATTTAGTAAAAGAAAAAATCACCGAACTTAATACTAAGTACGACAATCAATTGCAAATTTTTTATTCTTCTGATTTGTCCAAGTATGTACGCAATCGCCTAAAAATTGTTACTAATAATGGCATGATGGGCTTGGTACTGGTGTTGATTGTGCTCGGTGCATTTTTATCCTTTAAAACTGCTTTTTGGGTGGCGGTCAGTCTGCCCGTTAGCTTGCTCGGTACCGTTGCCTTATTGGGTGCAACGGGAGAGACCATTAACCTTGTGTCGCTTGCAGCCATGATATTAGTTTTGGGTATTGTGGTCGATGATTCAATTATTGTTGCTGAGAGTATTCATCATTACAAACAACTGGGTGAAGATAGGTTTGAGTCTGCTATACACGGTTTTAAACGTGTCATCATGCCAGTTGTAACCACTATTCTGACTACCATTTTAGCTTTTTCATCCATGTTTTTAATGGAAGGCACCATGGGTAAATTCATTTATGTGATTCCAATTGTTGTAATTTTTGCTTTAATCCTTTCATTTTTAGAAGTGTCACTGGCACTACCGGCGCATTTAGCCGGTTCTCATGAAAAAGGAAAAACCAGAACTTGGTTTAAGAGTGTTGAACAATGGTTTGAAGGTTTTTTAAAGACAATGCTCAAGTGGCGATATGTTGTTGTGGCTGTGTTTACATTAATGTTGGCTTTTTCATTGTATTTTGCAAAAACACAAATGAAGTTTGTGCTTTTCCCAGCAGTAGGCGTTGACACCATTAGCGCAAGATTAGAAATGGGCATTGGTAGCTCACTGCATAATACTGAGTTAGTTGCTAAAAATGTTGAGACTTTAATAGCAGAGGTGGTTGGTTCTGATCTTGAATCCATCACCACAGACGTCGGTAAGTACTTTACCAATAAGGCAAAGTTTACCATTGCGCTTACACCTTCCAGTGAAAGAAAGCAGACCTCTAAAGCATTATTAAAGCAACTTAAATCAAGATCGAAAGAAATCACTGCTGCAGAAAAGCTAAAGTTTTCTATTCATAGGCCCGGTCCGCCACAAGGAGAAGATATTGAAATCAATTTGGTGGGTAATGATAACTTTCAAAGAAAAGCAGCAGCGGATAAATTAGAAGAAATACTCTTATCAATTAATGGACTTGATAATATTAATCGTGATGATGAGCCGGGAAAAATTCGTATAGAGGTAGTGCTTGATTTTGAGAAAATGGCTCGATTAAACGTGGATTTTTTAACCGTTAACCAATATTTAAAAACCGCATTTACAGGTATTGATGTGACCAATATTCGTGATGGACAAAACGATGTTAATTTTAGAATTTATCTTGGAGATGCTCAAAATTCAGAAATGTTCATTGAATCTTTAAAAGTTAACAATCGCAAAGGGCATTTGATACCAATTTCACAGTTTTCAAACATCAGGGAGATCCGTGGCGAACCAAATTTTAACCACTTTAACGCTCAGCGATCAACCTTGTTAAGCGGTAGTATTGACGATGAAATTACAACAACTACGCTTGTTATGGCTAAGGCGTTAGAACGGCTGGATTTATCAAATAACTTCCCTAAAGTTAGGGTTATTAGTGAGGGTGGAGCCAAAGAGGCAACGAAGTCGATGGACAGTTTTAAAAAAGCCTTTGTCATGGCAGTTTTTGGAATTTTCTTATTGTTGGTTTTATTGTTTAATTCTTATACTCAACCAGTCCTTGTACTTAGCGCCATTCCTTTTTCCGTCATTGGTGTGATTTGGGCATTTTTTCTGCACGGCGAAACACTTAGTTTTTTTGCAATTTTAGGCACACTGGCTTTGGTGGGGGTGATTGTGAATGATTCTTTAGTATTGGTCTCGCACCTTAATTATCTAAAAGCAAAAATCGTGGATAAAACCACCTCAGCGCATGAGTTCATTATTCAAGGTGCTAAAGATCGTTTACGAGCTGTTGTGTTAACCACACTGACTACCCTAGCAGGAGTCATTCCTTTGGCTTATGGTATTGGTGGTACGGATTATATTTTGCAGCCCATGGCGCTATCATTAGGTTATGGATTGTTGTTCGGCACAGTAATGACTTTGGTATTGTTACCGTGTTTGTATTTAATGAATCATGAATTTGTAAACTGGGTTAAGAGTTTTAAAAAAATTACTTAAGGCTTTAGAGTAATGTTTGTTGGCGGTAGGCAGACTTTATCACTACAAGCCTGTAGCGTTAGCTCCAAAGTCGGTAGGGCGCTATTGTTTGAATGATCAATTAAGTCGATTTTAATTTGAGCATTGTTTTTGTAGATTGAAATTTTTTCTTGTGAAAATCCCAATTGAGCCAATTCACCTTCAGGGTAAGTAGAGCCTCTTATTGTCCAATTTTTAGTATCCGTACTGATTACTTTGGTGGCAATCAGTGAATCTTGTAATGGTTGGTTAGAGTTAATGTGCCAAAGTGGTTTTAAAGTTACGTTAATAGCAACTTGATTTTTGTTTAGTTTTTGCGTATGAACACGGACACGACCGTCGTAGGCGTATTGAACACTTGACAGTTCTTGATCAGTGGCATTGTTAAACCCTAAAATAAAGGAACTAAAGTTGTAAGGGTCTT
The DNA here is from genome assembly GCA_029941485.1 of Gammaproteobacteria bacterium. GTDB lineage: Bacteria > Pseudomonadota > Gammaproteobacteria > PS1 > Pseudothioglobaceae > SUP05. Next base: position 8,491 of record JAPYOZ010000027.1, read on the forward strand.
GGTTAATTTCAGTTGCAAAAGTACTCAATAGTTGCTGTGCTTGCTGAGTGAATTCTCGATCGGTTGTTCTGTTGTTAAGTTTGATTAAGACTTTGTACGCCACACCATTAGCCGAAGGGATGGCGCCATCATAAGCTTCCTTGTAATTGGTATTTAAGTATTTTTTATCCTGAGTCATGTTAAAGCCAAATTGTGTTTTATCCCAAAATTTTTGCGTCATGTCTTTGACAAGTTGGATGGTTCGATCAAGCCAAATTTGTTGATTGGTTTGATCGAATACAGATAAATAAGCATTCGCTAAATAAGCATAATCTTCAAACAAAGCAATGGTTTGCAATTGATTATCAATGGATACTCTGTAGAATTGATTGTCTTGATTAAAAGACGTTAGATAGTCCGCTAGTGCTAAGCCAGCTTGTGTGTATTTAACTTCATTAAAAATCTCACCCGCTTCAAGCAAGCTAGGGACCATCAATGCATTCCAAGAAAGCAAAATTTTGTTGTCCGTTAGTGGGGGCAACCTCTTAATTCTAAGGTCATATAATTTGTTCAGTAATTTGTCAATTTTTAAGTAGTCATCTTCGTTAATATCATTAATCTCTTTAAAACGAATAACGTGATTGCCTTCGAAGTCAGTGTGAGACGATAAATCAAAGTAGTGATTAAAGTGTTTAAATTCGTCTTGATTAAAGACACGTTTTAATTCTTGTATTGACCAAACAAAAAAAGTACCTTCTTCGCCTTCAGAGTCTGCATCGGTGGCGGAGAAAAAACCACCATTAGCATCTTGCATCTCTCGTAAGACATAATCAAGCGTTTGCTTGGCAATGCGTTTATAAAGTGGGTTTTTGGTTAATTGGTAGGCACGTGTATAAACTAGCGAGAGTTGTGCTTGATTGTAAAGCATCTTTTCAAAATGAGGAATTAACCAAGAATTGTCGGTTGAATATCGATGAAAACCACCGCCTACGGTATCATAAAATCCACCACTGGCCATGGTGTCTAATGTTATAGTAATGGCATTAAGTTGATCATCATTTGGATGACGTTTGTGCACATCAATGAGTAACAACAGCATTGATTCATGTGGGAATTTTGGCGCCTCCCCAAAGCCACCTTCAAGCTCATCAAAATTCGACAGCATTGCCTTAATGGCTTTAGAGACGATGGATTTATCTATGTCTCCCTGAGTGTTATTTGCGGCTTTGTTTAGAACTTTATCAATATCGTTGGCTTGGTTAATAATTTTATTTTGTTCATTTTGCCAAAGGATTTGTATTTGTGAAAGTATGTCTAATAATTGATCTTTTGGAAAATAAGTACCTGCAAAAAATGCCTTGCCGTCTGACAATATAACGGCATTGAGTGGCCATCCACCAGAGCCATTTATTAATTGCGACACGTTCATGTAAGTAGCATCGACATCAGGGCGAATTTCACGGTCAACCTTAATGGAAATAAAGTGTTGGTTGAGAAACTCCGCTACTTGTAAGTCATCAAAGCTTTCTTCTTCCATGACATGACACCAATGACAAGTGGCGTAACCAATTGATATAAAAATAGGTTTATTTTCTAATTTGGCTTTGTTAAATGCTTCATCTGAAAATGGATACCAATTAACAGGATTATGAGCATGTTGTAACAAATAGGGTGAAGATTCTAGAATTAAATGATTAACAAACTTAGCACGACCTTGCTCATCAATGTGCTGTGTTCTTGGCACATAATCTTTGTCTTTGTTGGTATAGGCTTGCTCTAGTTCATTCATTGGATGTGCCCATACTAACAAGGGTAGAAAAATAAAAATTATGAATATTCTAAACATAATTTGATTACAGCAAGCTTAGGCTAAGTAAGGAATTACTTGTTTTGTAGAGCTTGACGGATTAATTCTTCGGTAGAGAGTGAATCATCATTGATTGCATTTAGCATTCTGTCAGCCTCTTTAACCTTGAATCCAAGTGCTTGTAGCGCTTGAGAAGCTTTTTGAGTATTTGGATTGGCGTTACTAGCAGTAATTTTTTGATGATTAACATTGCTTAATTCCAATTTTTCTAAGCGATCTTTAAGCTCTACAATGAGCTTTTGTGCTGTTTTCTTGCCAATGCCTGGAGTTTTTGCCAGAAGTGCGTCGTCTTCCATTGCCACTGCGTTCATGAGCGAGGCAATATTGAGGTGGGAAAGAATCGCAAGCGCGACTTTAGGGCCAATACCATTAACGCGGATTAACTCTCTAAATAAGGTTTTTTCATCTTTAGAGATAAAACCATACAAAGTGTGTGAGTCTTCTTTAACGGTTAAATGTGTATGTAGAGAAATATTATTATCATTACCCATCTCGTAAAAGCTTGACATAGGGCACAGAACTTCATAGCCAATACCACCCACCTCAAGTAGAACTTCAGGCGGGTTTTTTTCTAAAATTTTTCCGGTTAGTTTTCCAATCATATTTTTTTGTACGAGGTTCAACCTCGTACTTTTTTAATTATAGCCAAGAATAAGTTTTGAAATAATCCTTCTCAAAATCTTTGATGTCATCTGCGTATTGAAGCGTAAGACCAATATCATCCAAACCATTAATTAGGCGGCGTTTGCGCTCTGCATCCACTTCAAAAGTATAAATTTTACCATTGGCATCAACACTTTGTGATTCAAGGTCAATGGTGATTTCACCTTTAAAATTAAATAATTCATCCATCACATCGTTACTTTGAACAATGGGTAGAATGCCATTTTTAAAACAGTTGTTATAAAAAATATCGGCAAAACTTGGTGCAATAATCGCTTTAAAGCCATAATCTTCTAATGCCCAGGGTGCGTGTTCACGTGATGAGCCACAGCCAAAATTCTCACGTGTTAAGAGTATTTGTGCACCTTGATATTCTGGTTGATTAAGGACAAAATCTTTATTCAGTGGGCGCTTGGTGTTATCCATACCCACTTCACCGTGATCAAGGTAGCGCCACTCATCAAATAAATTTGGGCCAAAACCAGAGCGTTTAATTGATTTTAAAAATTGCTTAGGAATAATGGCATCGGTATCGATATTAGCACGATCAAGCGGTGCGGAGATAGAAGTTAGAGTTGTAAATTTTTGCATAATTATTTATTTAACCTCTGAAAAATGACCGGCAATGGCGCTCGATGCTGCAATAGCAGGACTAACCAAATGCGTGAATGAGCCTTGACCTTGGCGCCCTTCAAAATTACGATTAGAAGTCGATGCACAACGCTCTCCAGGTTCTAATTTATCAGCATTCATGGCAAGACACATTGAGCAACCTGCTTCGCGCCACTCAAAGCCTGCATCGGTAAATATTTTGTCTAAGCCCTCGTCTTCTGCTTGCTTTTTAATCAAGCCTGAGCCAGGTACAACTAAGGCTAGCTTAATGTTGTCAGCAATGTGTTTGTCTTTAACGACAGAAGCTGCCACTCGCAAATCTTCAATACGAGAGTTGGTGCACGAACCAATAAAAATTTTATCAATATTGACCGTGTTAATTGGCGTATTGGCTTTGAGATGAATGTAGTTCAGTGCATTTTTGATGCTTTCAGATTTTACTGGATCGGCTTCTTTATCTGGATCGGGCACAATGCCATCAATTCCAATTACCATTTCTGGAGAGGTACCCCAAGTAACTTGTGAATTAATGTCCTTCGCATTAAAGTTAATGACTTTATCAAAATACGCATCGGCGTCAGAATGCAGTGTGTTCCAGTATTTAATTGCTTTATCCCATTCAGAACCGCTCGGTGCTAAAGGGCGACCTTTAACGTAGTCTAGAGTTTTGTCATCCACAGCAATTATGCCCACGCGTGCACCGGCCTCAATCGCCATATTACACAATGTCATGCGTCCTTCGATGGACAAATCTCGAATGGTTTCACCCATAAATTCAATCGCATAGCCAGTACCACCAGCCGTGCCAATTTGGCCAATAATATAAAGCGCCACATCTTTCGCACTCACAAATTCATTTAATTCGCCGTTTACCTCGATTTTAAGATTTTTTGATTTGGACTGCCATAAGCAACCGGTGGCGAGTACGTGTTCAACTTCAGAAGTACCAATGCCAAAGGCCAGTGCGCCGAGTGCACCATGGGTAGAAGTGTGCGAATCGCCACAAACAATACTCATGCCTGGTAGCGTCGCGCCTTGCTCAGGACCAACCACATGCACAATGCCTTGGCGAATGTCGTTCATTTGAATTTCATTAATACCAAATTCTTCACAGTTTTTGTCTAACGTTTCAATTTGTAATTTTGAGATAGGATCTTCAATACCACCAACACCAGACGCACGATCAGTGGTCGGTACATTGTGATCGGGCACTGCTAAGCTAGCCTCTAGGCGCCAAGGCTTTCTACCAGCTATTTCAAGTCCTTCAAAGGCTTGAGGGGAAGTAACTTCATGAATCAATTGTCGATCAATATAAATAAGCGCCGTGGTTGCCTCTTCACGCACTACGTGTGCCGCCATTAATTTATCGTAGAGTGTTTGTGCCATTACGCTAAAGTCCTGATTATTACTTGATAAAATAGAGTCATTTTACATTCTTAGTCGTTTTTATATGTGTGGTATTTGTGGTCAGTTAAGATTTGATCGTCATGCGGTTAAGTCGCAAGATCTTAATGTAATGATGTCTAAGATCGCTAGGCGTGGTCCAGATGCTTCTGGGCAATGGGCAGATGGCAAGATTGGTTTTGGCCATCAACGTCTTAGCATTATTGATTTATCAAACCATGCGGCGCAACCCATGGTGGATAAGGTGTTAGATCTAGTATTGGTTTTTAATGGTACGATTTACAATTATCAATCTCTACGCCAAGATTTAATCAAACAAGGCTATACCTTCTTTTCACATTCAGACACCGAAGTCATTCTTAAGGCTTACCATTTTTGGGGTGAAGATTGCGTTACGCATTTAGACGGCATGTTTGCTTTTTGTATTTGGAATCAAAAAACCAATCAGCTGTTTGTTGCACGCGACCGTATGGGGATTAAACCCTTGTATTTTAGTTTGACTGATCAAGCCTTTAGTTTCGCTTCTAACACCCAAGCCTTGGTGGCTGTTGGTGCTGATACGAGTATTAATTCGGTCGCACTACAGCAACAGTTGTCTTTACATGGCGTGGTACCCGCGCCTAATACAATTTTAAATGGCGTGAATAAAATCAAACCAGCCACCACCTTGACGATTGATGCTAAAGGCAAAGTGATAGAAAAAACTTATTGGCAGCCTAGAGCGCAAAGATCCGAGCTCAGTGATGATGAGCATATTGAGCGCACGCATGAGTTACTGACTAAGGCGGTACTTAAAAGAATGAATGCCTCAGATGTGCCAATTGGCGTATTACTTTCAGGTGGTTTGGACTCTTCATTGTTGGTGGGCTTACTGCATGAAGCAGAGCATCAAGACATCCGTACTTTCTCGATAGGCTTTGAAGACATTGACGATGAAGCGGGTTCTGAGTTTGAATATTCCGATCAAATTGTCAAGCAATTTAACACCACCCATGAAAAATACGTGGTGAGTAATTCTCAAGTATTACCACGCTTAGGAGAGGCAGTGGCCAATATGGCAGAACCAATGGTGGGTCAAGATGCGGTGGCTTTTTACTTACTCTCAGAGCAAGTATCCA
>JAPYOZ010000028.1 GCA_029941485.1 Gammaproteobacteria bacterium
ACTCGGGTTTTTTATTGTATAAAATATCAAAAATAATCAAAATAAAGCTAAATTTGATAAAAAATAACCACTTTTATGCTTATAAATGCGGTTTTAAAGACAAAAATACCCACTAAATTGTGTTTTTAGTGGGTATTTTGAAAAATTTAAGAAATTTTACGAATGGATTTTTTTGCTTACTTATATGTTGATTTTTAAGAAAGAAACGTATTTCAGTTAATTTTTTTGAAGTTGAGCGATAACATCTTTCTTTATTTGAGTCGATGAATTTTTTGGGCTATATTTAATTTGAACCACTTTTTTTCCTACCGCATTAAAATAGTTTTCCACATCTTGATTGTGTGGCTTTCTGCCCCAATCTTCCCCGATAACAAAAATATCGGCCTTAACCTTCTTACAAACACTCAAATAATCTAGCTCATGATATGGGATTACAATATCCACACAACTTAATGCCTGAAGCATCTCTATGCGTTGCTCAAGTGGAATGACGGGGATATTGGGCTTGTACAGTTTAACCACTTCATCTGAAGCAACACCAACGGCAACCTTATCACCTAAAGTGGCGCAATATTCCAATAATGCAAGATGTCCAACATGCAATAAATCAAACGTACCTACTGTATATACAACTGTCATTGCGTTTAATTCCTAAATTGATGTGACGTTTACTATTACCCCTTCTATAAAAGCTTCCAGCTATAGATAGCTGTTATTGCCAATGTATAAATTACAAGCATATAAACATTGAAAGTACTTCCAGAAAGTTTTGGTGTTTTAATTTCTGAAACATTTAGAGCTGCTAGACCTAGACAACTGACATACAGAATAACTGAAAAAACACCTTGACTAAACATACTTTCAAAAATAAATATAAAAACCAATATTAAATTATTATTATCAAGTGCCATTCCCGTATATTTTGTACCACCAGAAAGCCCGTAAGTATTGAAATAACTCAATCGAATAGCGCTAGCAGAAATAATAACAAACGCGCCTAGCAAAAATATAGGCTCAAATTCACCATAGCTCAAAAGAAGAATGGCAGGAGAGACGCCATAGTTCACAATATCTATCAATGAATCAAGTTGTCCGCCAAAAAACCCTTGCTTGCTAGTACGCCCCTTTATTCTTCGGGCGGCTAACCCATCTGCCCAATCAAATGCAACAGCCCAAACCATGCCAATCATGGCAGCATAATAAATACCTAATATACTGAAATAAATAGCCAATATTGTGCAGGCCAATCCTGCAAGCGAAAGCAGATTAGGAACATCTTTTACAAATGATAGAATGGTTGGTTGTAGCTCTTTGCTGTTGGTCGTCATATTGGATATTTTTTTAGTGGGTATTTTTAAAAACTCAAGGAACACGTTAGCTTCGTCTAAAAGACGCCTTGAGGTGTTGTTTAAATTTTAAGAGTATCCTGCTTGCTTACTTTAAAGCCTTGAGGCGTAGGCGCAGTGCATTAAGCTTGATAAAACCTGCTGCATCTTTTTGATCATAAGCGCCTTCATCATCTTCAAAGGTGGCAATTTTTTCACTAAACAGAGAGTCGTCAGATTTGCGCCCTACAACTGTTATCCCACCTTTGTAAAGCTTGAGACGAACTGTGCCGTTGACAGTTTCCTGTGTTTTATCAATCGCTGCTTGGAGCATTTCACGTTCTGGTGCAAACCAGAAGCCGTTATAAATCATCTTGGCGTATTTTGGCATGAGCTCATCTTTAAGATGTGCTGCTTCACGATCAAGTGTAAGGCTTTCCATTGCACGATGCGCTTTAAGCATGACAGTGCCTGCTGGTGTTTCATAACAACCACGTGATTTCATACCGACAAAACGGTTCTCAACAATATCATCACGACCAATACCATGTGCACCCGCACGCTGGTTTAACACTTCCATCACCGTGGCGGGGCTCATTTCCTCGCCATCAATGGCAACGATATCACCTTTCCCATAAGTGATTTCAATGTATTCAGCTTTGTCAGGTGCATTTTCCGGGGAAACTGTCCAACGCCACATATCATCTTCTGGCTCAGCCCAAGGGTCTTCCAGAATATCGCCTTCATAAGAAATGTGCAGTAAATTTGCATCCATCGAATATGGGGATTTTTTGTTTTGTTTTTTGTAATCAATCTCAATACCATGACTTTCTGCATAATTCATCAAACTCTCACGAGAAGACAACTCCCATTCACGCCACGGTGCAATCACTTGAATATCAGCATTGAGCGCATAAGCATTCAGTTCGAAACGCACTTGATCGTTACCCTTTCCAGTCGCGCCATGAGAAATAGCATCTGCACCCACCTCGTTAGCAATCTCTACCAAACGCTTAGAAATCAGCGGACGAGCGATAGAAGTGCCGAGTAAATACTCGCCCTCATAAATTGCATTCGCACGAAACATTGGAAAGACAAAATCACGTGCAAATTCTTCACGTAAATCTTCAATAAAAATTTGTTTAACACCGGCCGCTTTTGCTTTAGCACGTGCAGGCTCCACCTCTTCGCCTTGACCAATATCAGCCGTAAAGGTAACCACTTCGCACTGATAAGTGTCCTGCAACCATTTGACAATAATGCTGGTATCTAATCCACCCGAATAAGCGAGCACTACTTTATTTATTTTTGTTTTATTCATTTTTTATTTCCAAATTCAAACGTTTTTGTCAGTAACACTTGATTGTGTTGATTTACCACTTCAACCGTCCACTGCCCTGTCCATGTGTGCCAAAGATTTTTACTTGACCAAATACGCCAGCGTTTACCTTTAATGTCAAAACTGATTTCTGCCTTAACCTTATCCTTGTAAATCCAACGATGAGTAATGGTATCACCTGTTAGATTGCGGATATTGGTAAAAAAGTAAATTTTACCTAAAGAATCATCGGCCCCTGTTACTATCTCAATGGGCGCTCTATCTTCAACAGATTTAGAAAATACCGCTTGAGAAATATTTTCATGTGGCCACTCACCAAAAACTTTAGTGGTTAGTAATAACAACAACAGAACTATTTTTTTATTCATTAATTCACCCAAGTAATAACATGTTTATCAATATCTTGCTCTTCCACCTCATCATCCCTAAAGGTGCGGCCACGTACAGAAATACCCGCTAAATGCACTGAATTTACATCACCACTAATCAGTGGGTGCCAATCAAACAAATCCTTGCCTTCGGATAATAACCGATAAGCACAAGTCTCTGGGAGCCAATTAAATTTATCGCCCCAATTAGGATTAATGGTGAGGCAATCCGGCACTAAGGATTGACGCGTATCGTAATGTGGGCATTGGCAAGTCTCTTCATCAAGATAACGACAAGCCACATCAGTGAAATAAATCTCATCGGTATCTTCGTCTTCTAGTTTGTGCAAACAGCAACGGCCACAGCCATCACATAACGACTCCCACTGTGATTTGCTCATCTGTTCAAGAGAAAGGGTTTGCCAAAAATGTTTGGTTGAATTTTGCATAACTGACATATTACTTTAATCTAGAGATTAAATATTGCAAAATTTGCTTGCCTTCTTGATTGCCTTTTCTGGCTGAAGTGCTGGCCCAAAAACGTGCTTTTTCATAATCAGATTCAACACCAATGCCATTAAGGTACATCATTGCTAGGCCATTTTGCGACTGAGTAAGGCCTTGTTTAGCCGACTCTTTCATTAACAGAAATGCTTTTTTATTATCTTTACTGACGATGCTACCTAAGCTATAAATTGTACTCAAATTATGTTGAGCAACCGGATTACCTTGTGTTGCGCTCATGGTTAGTTTTTCCAAATTAGTCATGACTTTAGTATTACTTTCCAACGATTCAGTGATTAAGTTTTGATTAGGAATAAAGCTAGTAATCTTATCACTCAGTATTTGATTTTCCAATAGGGAGTTATTGATCTGCTTGGTTTCTTTTTTTGCCACTAATTCAGCGTTAATTGTTTTTAGCTCATCCTCTGCCATTTTGTCCGCTATTTCTTTGTAAATATTTTCTAACAATTGTTTGGCTGGCGAATGATTTTGCTTGGCAGACAAAGTCAGCCACATCATTGCCTCTTGTGGCATTGATTGCTTGTGATAAAGTTGCCCCAACTGATACTGAGCAATGGCATATCCGCCCTCTGAAGCTTTAAACAAATAAATCCTAGCCAAGGCTTCATCTTTATCTACAACCTCACCTTGACTATAAATTTTGTGCAATTGATGTTGCGCAGACGAATGCCCTTGAGTGGATAAATTAAGCAATATGGAGAGTGCTTTAGTTGTGTCTTTCTCTATTCCCTGACCTTCGACTAACAACAATGCTAGATGGTATTTAGCCTCTAAATTACCTTGATCGGCTGACTTCTGATACCAAAAATATTCTTGTTCAATGTCTTTTTCCACACCTTGGCCTAACTTGTAACTAAGTGCTAAAGTGTATTGTGCTAATGCATGGCCACCTTTAGATGCCTTAAGTAGCCACTCAACTGCTTTTTTATCATCTCGATCAAACCCCTCACCACGAAAATATCGCTGTGCCAGGGCGTATTGGGATCTTGCATAATCTTGATTGGCTGATTTCTCATACAGTGAAATTGCACGTTCAATGTCTTTTTCAACGCCTATGCCTTTTAAATAAAGAACCGCTAAATTGTATTGCGCCTGTGCGTGCCCTTGGTCCACTGCTTTTTGATACCAATGCACCGCTTTAGATAAATCACGCTCAACTTGAATACTTTGACGATAAATAAGACCCAGCAAGAACTGTGCATGAACATCGTCCTGTTCAGCCGCTAAAAGCGCCCAATTAAATGCATTAACATCATCCTGATCAACTAAATAACCTTGGTAGTATAAATTTGCTAAGTAAGATTGAGCAATGGCAAGTCCTTGTTTGGCTGATTTTTTATACAAATCAACGGCCCTATTAACGTAACCCTCACGTTCAGAAAAATTAGCAAAATAATACTGTGCTTGTGCATCGCCTTGTTTGATTGATTTTTCATACCAATGTTTAGCCAGTAGTGGATTTTTCTCAACGCCGATACCAGAATCATAGATCTTTGCTAGGCTCAATTGCGCCCGAACGTGCTTTAATTTTGCCGCTTTTTCATACCAGTAATGGGCTTTTGTGTTATCGACTACCACTTCATCGCCTATGCTGTACATTGTTGCTAGCTGGTATTGTGCATCAACAAAATCTTGTTCGGCAGATTTCTCGTACCAATCGAGTGCTATTTCTAAATCTTTGTTAGTATTAATACCTTGATGATAATCCTTTGCCAAAATAAACTGTGCTTTTGGATAGCCTTGCTTTGCAACTTGAGAATACCAATACAATGCTAATCTTGGATTAGTCTTAACGTTAATACCCTTTTGATACATATTGGCCAAACTAAATTGTGCCCTTGCATCGCCACTCTTGGCGGATTTTTCCAACTTAGTTAGTAATTGCTTTGACGATAAAGACTGGGTGTTGTTTGATTGTCCTAGCTGCTGTTTGATGATTTTGTAATCATTTTTAGGTTGCAAAATTTGTAACGCTTGTACATTCAAACCAAACAATAGAATCAAAAAAAATAATTTAATCATGGAAAATTTCAAGGTTTTTTATCAAAAAATGCAGTATCTGTGTAGGTCTCATTTTAAGGAAATTTTAATTAATTTGAGACAATAATCGTTCTATACCTATCGCCACGCCCGAGCATTGTGGCAAAGAATTTTTCAAGCTAGATAAAAAATCTTTATCTAAATCAACATGTGCTTTACCTAGAGAAGTTCGCTTATTGATTTCATTGTTAAAACGTTGTTGGTAAATTTCTGCCTCTTGTAATTCGTCGTAGCCATTAGCCACCTCAACCCCATTCAAATATAGCTCAAATCGGTGTGCCACTTGCCCTTCTACTTTGGCTAAAGCAGACTGCGTTGCCGGGTAATCGTAAATAAAACACAACGGCAACTCTTTTAATTTTGACTCAATCAAATGCGTAAAGAGTAGAATTTGCAAATCTTCAATCCATTCAAAGTCTGTACTTAGGCTATGTGTCTTGGCAATAACCTTTAACGCTGCAAAGTTAGTATTAAGAATATCAATATCGCCATATTCAAAAAAAGCTTGTGCATAAGACAGCTTGCTCACTCGACCCTCAATACCTAATGTTTTTAATAGCTGAACCATATCATCCATCAACTGGTGAATATCAAAACCTAGGCGATAATATTCAAGCATTGTGAACTCATTAAAGTTTTGTGCGCCTTGCTCATTGTCACGGAAAACGGTACAAATTTGATAGATGTCTCCACTGCCATTCGCCAGTAGTTTTTTCATCTCTAATTCAGGTGAGGTGTGCAAATATTTTGATTTTTTTTCAATGTCTTGATTGACTTGCATTGCAATGCTATCAATATAAACATCAGCAGTTGGTGTGTTTAAAAGTTTTGGTGTTTGCACTTCAACGATACTTTGTTGGGAAAAGAATTGTCGTGTTTGTGCTAAAAAATTATCGCGCTTTTTAAGTGCGTCCCGCGTATTCATTTGTGCGTGTATCCACTTTCACTTTTTCGCCAATACTAATAAAGAGTGGTACTTGAACCACCACGCCGGTATTCATAGTGGCTGGTTTACCGCCTGTACCTGCGGTGTCACCTTTAAGGCCCGGATCGGTATCCACCACTTCAAGCATGACATGATTAGGCGGAGTAACTGAAATTGGGTTGTCGTTCCAAAGTGTCACCACACACATGTCTTGCTCTACCAAATAACCCCTAACACCATCCATAGCATCATCATTAATAACGTATTGATCAAAAGTATCTGGATCCATAAAATTCCACTCACTGCCATCGTTATACAAATATTGCATATCCAATTCCATCACATCCGCACCCTCTACAGATTCGCCAGATTTAAAAGTCTTTTCTAAAGTCTTGCCCGTGATTAAGTCCTTTAATCTGACCTTATTAGAAGCCTGCCCCTTACCGGGTTTGCGAATTTCATTGCTGATAATTGAACAAGGGTTGCCATCTAACATAAGTTTTAAGCCGTTTTTGAATTGACTGGTGGAGTAATTCGCCATTTTTTAAAGTATTAAGTGTAAAATTCAAGCATCTCATTTTACGCACTTTTTCATGCACATACATGAATACCAAGCCAAATCTCTATTTAGGCAATTCAACATTCAAACACCTGTAGCGGTCTTAATTAACAGCACTGAAAATGCAAGTAAAGCTTGTGCTGAGTTGGGTGGTGATGTTTGGGTGGTTAAAGCACAAGTGCATGCGGGTGGGCGTGGCAAAGGTGGTGGTGTGATTTTATGCCGTAGTATTGAAGAAGTCGAGAATGCTTGCAACAAACTGTTTGGCTCAAACTTAGTAACGCCACAAACAGATGCCAAAGGCTTACCGATTAACCAACTACTGATCGAAAGTGGTCAAAGTATTGAGCGTGAATTATATTTAGGTCTATTGGTTGATCGTCAAACTCAAAAAATTACCATTTTGGCTTCAACCGAAGGCGGTATGGACATTGAAAAAGTAGCTACTGAAACGCCTGACAAAATTATCAAATTCGGGATTGATCCACTGGGTGCTTTAACTGAAGATGATTGTACTTCTATTGCATTAAAACTTAATTTAAAAGGTAATCTGGCTAATCAGTTCAACACAACACTTTTAGGTCTATATGAAATCTTCATTACTAAAGACGTAAGCTTAATTGAAATCAATCCTTTAATTACTACAGCGGAAAATAATCTATTGGCCCTCGATGGCAAAATCGATTTTGACGATAACGCTCTCTATCGCCATGAAGACATTGTTGAAATGCGCGACACCTCACAAGAAGATGAAAAAGAAAATGAAGCCAGCGAACATCAACTAAATTATATTTCACTTGATGGTACGATTGGTTGTATGGTGAATGGTGCGGGGTTAGCAATGGCCACCATGGATCTGATTGAGCACCATGGTGGGTCACCGGCTAACTTTTTAGACGTGGGTGGTGGCACCACAGCTGAACGTGTTGCCAAGGCTTTTGAATTGATTCAAACCGAGGCAAACGTTCGCGGTATTTTGGTCAATATCTTTGGCGGTATTGTTCGTTGCGATTTGATTGCACAAGGAATTCTACAAGCCGTTGAAAAAGTTGGCCTTAACCTGCCAATTGTTGTGCGTTTAGAAGGAACCAATGCTCCTGAAGGCTTAACATTACTCGACCAGTCCTCGTTCGATATACACACCGAAGCAGACTTAACACAAGCGGCCATCAAAATTGTGGCGTTATCAGCATGAGTGTATTAATTAATTCCAATACCAAAGTGATTACCCAAGGCTTCACTGGTAAGCAAGGAACTTTTCATTCTGAACAATCAATCGCTTACGGTACACAATTTGTTGGTGGCGTCACCCCGGGAAAGGGCGGACAAACTCATTTAAATTTACCTGTATTTAATTCAGTAAAAGAAGCCATAGATAAGACCGGTGCTGATGCTACGATGATTTACGTGCCACCGCGTTTTGCTTATGCTTCAATCATTGAGGCGATTGAGTCTGAAATGCCGGTAATTGTTTGTATTACTGAAGGTATTCCAGTACAAGACATGCTTAAAATTAAAGCAATTTTAAAAGATTCAAATTCAACCCTGATTGGTCCTAACTGCCCTGGAGTGATCACACCTGATGAGTGCAAACTAGGTATTATGCCAGGTAATATTCACCAAGCCGGTAGTGTGGGCGTGGTATCACGCTCAGGCACTTTAACTTATGAGGCTGTACATCAAACCACACAAGCAGGACTTGGGCAAAGTACTTGTATTGGTATTGGCGGTGACCCAATTCAGGGCATGAATTTCATTGATTGCTTGACATTATTCGAAGATGATCCACAAACCCAATCGATTATTATGGTGGGTGAGATTGGCGGCTCCGCTGAAGAAGAAGCGGCAGAATTTATCAAAAGTAACGTGTCTAAACCAGTTGTCTCTTACATTGCTGGGCTCACCGCACCCAAAGGTAAGCGCATGGGACATGCCGGTGCGGTGATTAGTGGTGGTAGCGGCAAAGCAATCGATAAAATCAAAGCACTTGAGGCTGCAGGCGTGGCGGTAGCACCTACCCCAGCTACAATGGGGTCAACTTTATTGGAAATTTTAAAATGAAAAAACCCATTGTTGTATTAGGCATCGGCGAGCTTGGCAGTGTTTTTTCACGTGCTTTTTTAAAAAACAACCATGCTGTTTATCCAATCACTAGATCAACAGATATTGATGCATTAAAATCCAGTATTAATCCTGAGCTAATCTTAGTTTGCACTGCTGAAGGTGACCTACAATCTGCACTATCCTCTATCCCCACCGAGTGGAAGGATCGAGTGGCAATGATGCAGAATGAACTTCTACCACGTGATTGGGAGCCTCACAACTTTACAAATCCCACAGTAATCTCAGTTTGGTTTGAGAAGAAAAAAGGCATAGACTCTAAAGTATTGATTTCATCGCCGGCATACGGCCCTAAGGCTCAAATTCTCGCAGACTCTCTTGCGTTAATTGACATTCCAGCACACGCTGTTGCCAATGAAGATGAATTATTGTTTGAACTGGTGTTAAAAAATCTTTATATCCTAACCACCAACATTGCTGGACTAGCGATACACAGCAGTCTTCTGGGAGGGTTAGCCGTTGAAACTGGTGCTAATGTGGACGACTTACGCAACAATCACCTGGCACTTATGCGCGATGTATCAAAAGACGTACTAACTCTACAAGCGCAATTAACTGGTCAGTCTTTTGATGAAAATCAACTAGAACAAGGCATGATTAAAGCTTTTGAAGGTGATTTGAAACATGGTTGTATGGGTCGATCTGCCCCTTCAAGATTAGATAGAGCGTTAGATCAGGCAAATGAATTCAACTTAGAAGTGCCAACCCTGCAAAAAATTAAAGACAGTCTTTAGTCATTCATTTTGGCGTAGGTTTTTTCTATCTCTTGCTCTAATGCCAACAGTGAAAATCCTCTCACCTCTTCAATAAATTTCTGCCCCATGAAGAACACTTGCACCACTGGCAATGAAAAAACACCGTGCTGAGCACAAACTTCTTGCAATTGTTCACAATCAATGTAAACCATTTCAAGCTCTGGGAACTTGGATGAAAAATTATCAAAAATCTGAGGCTTAATGGTCTGGCACACGCCACAATGTGCACCACCAAATAGAATCAACACTGCATCTTTTTCTCGCTTAAGACTGTCTAATTGTGTTTGATTCTCTAGCTGATTCATAGCTGCTCTCCTAATCCTGCAAAGAATATCTCAAAATCTGGTAACTTTAAACTAGATTTTCTTTGTTGTGTGCCCCACATCGGCTCTGGAAAATAACTATCGCCTTCAAACCTTGCCATCACATGCCAATGAACATGGGGCAATAGGTTGCCAAATGAAGCAATATTGATCTTATCTGCTTTGAAATACTCTAACATTGATTTTTCAGTAATATCAATAATTCGAAAAATTTCTGTTTTTTCTGCTAAAGTGCACTCGCTAAATTCTTTAATCTTACGTTTGGTGAAAACCTTAACCCAGGGAATTTCACTTGATTCAACTTCAAGTGTGACTAACTCATTTTCATAAATCATACTAACCTCTCCAAAAGCATTGCATCGCCGTAGGAAAAAAATCGATATTTTTTATCAATCGCATGTTGGTAAATTTCCATCATTCGCTCTCGACCAATAAAGGCACTCACCAACATTAACAATGATGACTTCGGCAAATGAAAATTAGTAATCAGCTTATCTACTACTTTGAATTCATAGCCGGGATAAATAAAAATATCGGTTTCTTCTTTAGCGGCTTTAAGCACGCCACTTTTAGCGGCTGACTCCATAGAACGAACTGCCGTCGTACCAACGGCAATGATACGCCCACCATTCGTTTTAGTTTGATTAATTTGATCAACCGTAGTTTGATCAATTTCAAAATATTCACTGTGCATTTTATGATCTGTAATCTTGTCAGTCTTAACTGGCTGAAAGGTACCCGCACCCACATGCAAGGTAACAAAACAGTGGTTAATGCCTTTTTCTTTTAAAGATGACAACAATTCATTATCAAAATGCAGTCCTGCCGTGGGTGCGGCCACCGCCCCATCTTCTTTAGCAAATACAGTTTGATAGCGCTCTAGATCGTCCTGCTCATCATCACGCTCAATATAGGGTGGCAAGGGAATATGGCCCACATCATCAAGTAAATCAAGCAATGAATCAGTTACTTCTTTGAGAGGTGAAAAATCCAGTGTATAAAAGCCGTTTTCTTTACTAATGATTTGCGCTTTTTCGCCATTTTCTAAGGTGATAAAGCTGTCAATTTTTGGTGCTCTAGAGGCCTTCACCATGGCCAAAACTTGGTGACCATTGAGCAAGCGCTCAATCATAATCTCAACCTTACCACCTGAGGCTTTATGGCCAAATAAACGTGCTGGAATCACACGCGTATTATTCATAACCAGCAAATCACCTGGATTGATAAAATCCTTTATTTGATGAAATTTAGCATCTATAATATTCGATTGTGCTACTAAAAGACGAGAATCTGTTCTATTTTCTGTAGGGTTTTGGGCAATTAATGCCTTAGGTAAGTCAAAATCAAAATCACTTAAAAGCATTATCTTTCTGTCTTATTTGGAAATCCTTGCTTTCTGAACAATACCAATACTTGATAACTAGCAGTAACGATTGCACGTGGCGTAATAGTAGCCCCTGTAAATGAATCAAACACACCACCATCGCGCTTAACTTTCCACTTAGACTCGCTAGGATTGCTCAATGATAAGCCGCTAAATTGCTCAATCCAACTAGACTTTTTAGTTTCAACCTTGTCCCCTAATCCAGGAGTTTCCCTATGAGTAATCACTCTGACGCCCAAGAGTTGATTGCTGGTATCAACGCCCGTTAATAAACGAATATTGCCATTATAGCCATTTGGATAGGTATGCTCAATAAGGTAAGCAAACGTCTTATTATTTTTCTTGGCAGGGTAGATGCTAATAATTTGTTTCGTATCATGCAAATTGACTTGCTTTGAAAATTTTTCTTCTAAAATATTGTTATCGTAATCGCTCACCAACTCTCCTAAACGCTTAATGAGTAACTGATCCTCGTTGTATTTAATTTTATCTTTAGTAGAGACGTGTGTGAATGATACAAAAAATATACTCACGGCAGTAAACACTAATAACAGCGTACCGGCCTTAAGAACTGGATGTTGTATCATTGCCCAAACACCTTAGGTTGTGTATAAGTATCAATCAGAGGAACGGTCATGTTCATTAATAATACTGCAAAAGCCACGCCATCTGGATAACCACCGAATACTCGAATAACAACAACCAAAACACCAATCAAAAATCCATACACTAAACGACCTTTCGGTGTAGTACTGGCAGACACTGGGTCAGTTGCAATGAAAAATGCACACAACATAGTCCCTCCCGATATCAAATGAAACTGCGGTGGAGCGTAAAGCTGATTATCACTAATAAATAGCAGAGCTGAAGTTATCAAGATACCCAGTATAAAAGCAACAGGAATATGCCAAAATATAATGCCACGAGCAATCAAATATAGTCCGCCTAACAAAAATCCAATGCTAACCAATGATTGGCTTATTGAATAAATACGAAGCTCATTGACAAGATAACCTAAGGATAATTGTGTTTTAACATCGTCTAATCGAGTGGCACCACTCAGCCCATCAACAGAGGTTAGATTAAAAACCGTATCAAAACTTTGACCAAAACTTAAAAACTCACTGGCCCATGTTGTCATTTGCAATGGATAGGAAATGAGTAAAAAAGCATAACCCAACATCGCAGGATTAAATGGATTGTTGCCCAAACCACCATAAAGCTGCTTACCAAAAACAATGGCAAATGCCACCCCCACCACAACAATCCACCACGGAGCAATACTTGGAATTGAGATTGCCAACAAAACAGCACTAAGCACCGCTGAACCGTCACTAATTGCAGGCTTAACCGGCAGCTTCCTAAGTCTTAAAAAAACCGATTCAACCAATACAGCTGTCGCTACACCTAATACAATTTGAAAAATAATACCCCAACCAAAAAAGTAATACGAAGCAATAATACCCAATGCCAAAGCATAGATAACTTGGCGCATAATCTGGTTCGTACTTAGTGCATTACTGTGCATCATCACTTGCCTTTTTTGTTTTCTTAACACGTGCCATGGCGGCGGCTATTTTGTCTTTTTGTGCTTTATCGTTGGCCATTTTTTTCTTCAATTCTTCCTTCTTAGCTGCCATCATTTCAGCACGCTCTTGCTTGTTACGCTCTAATCGATATTCTCTAAATTCAAATCGCTCTCTTGCAATGTCTGTTCGGTATTGGTCTTCAGTGG
>JAPYOZ010000029.1 GCA_029941485.1 Gammaproteobacteria bacterium
AAGGCCCACAAGTGATGAAGTCTTACTGGCATAAAGAAAAACTGAATAAAGAAGTGTTTACCAAAGACGGTTATTTTCGCAGTGGTGATGTGGGCTACATCGATAAACAAGGTCGAATCTTTATTGTTGATCGAATGAAAGACATGATTATTGTTTCAGGTTTTAATGTCTACCCTTGTGATGTGGAACAAGTACTGAATCAACATTCCGAGGTGGTTGAGTCAGCTTGCATTGGTATTAAGCATAAAATAAGTGGGCAATCCATTGTGGCATTCGTGGTTAAAAAATCAAACTCCGTATTGGAAAAACAAGCGCTTATTGAACACTGTGAAGAGCATTTAACGCATTATAAAATTCCTGAAAAAATTCAGTGGGTTGATGAGCTACCAAAATCCAATGTTGGAAAAATTCTCAAAAGAAAATTAGTGCAATAAATTTAGCAAAAATAGAGTATTTTTTTATTCTAATTTTTTACAACTATTGACCCCAAAGGCTTTGCGCTTTTTATTACCAAAAAGTAATATTACTGCATCATAAATTAGTGATATTTTTGAGTCAAAAACCGTGTAATTTTTTTTAATTTTTTTTAAATCTCGCAATCCCTTTTGTAGCAAAACATTGAGAGATTATATTCTAAAAATACAAAATTCACCCCTTGCAAATAAAAGTCAAATACACTATATTTAGTTGTAAATAACTTTTAATAACACTATATGTAGTGTTTCTCTAATGGGGAGAAAATGAACGAAAACATCCAAGTCACAAAGCGTAATGGCAAAAAAGAACCCATTGATATGGAGAAAATTCATCGCGTTGTGCACTGGGCTTCTCAGGATTTAAATAACGTTAGTGTTTCCCAAGTTGAGATCAATGCACAACTGACATTTTCCGATGGAATTAAGACTGAAGATATTCACGCAACTATCATTAAATCAGCGGCGGATTTAATCTCTACCGATGCGCCTGATTATCAATATTTAGCGGCGCGTTTGGCGATCTTCCATTTGCGTAAAAAAGCGTTCAAAACTTTTACTCCACCGCCACTACTTGAGCACATTAAAAAGTTCACGGACTTAGGTATTTATGACAAGGATATTTTAGACAAATATTCCAAAAAAGAAATCAACGAACTGGATAAATACACCGACCACTGGCGTGATATGAAATTCTCTTATGCGGCCGTTAAACAACTTGAAGGTAAATATTTAGTTCAAAATCGCGTTACTGGAGAGATTCATGAGTCGCCACAACAGCTTTACATGCTGGTTGGTATGTGTTTGTTTCAAGAGTACAAGACTAAAGCACGCATGGATATTGTTAAGCAATTTTACGATGCGGTGTCTAACTTTAAGATATCGTTACCTACTCCGATTATGGCGGGTGTTCGCACCCCGACCCGTCAATTCTCCTCTTGCGTACTGATTGAAGCAGATGATGATTTGGATTCAATCAGTGCGGCAGCGGGTGCTATTGTTAAGTACGTATCTCAGCGTGCTGGTATTGGTGTTAATGCTGGTAAGATTCGTGCATTGGGTAGCCCTATCCGTGGCGGTGAAGCAACTCACACGGGTTGTATTCCTTTTTATAAACATTTTCACACGGCGGTTAAATCGTGCTCTCAGGGTGGTGTGCGTGGTGGTGCGGCTACCCTTTTCTATCCTTTGTGGCATCTTGAAGTTAGAGATTTGCTGGTGCTGAAAAATAACACTGGTACCGATGAAAACCGAGTTCGTCACCTAGACTACGGTGTACAGTTTAATGGTTTAATGTATCAACGATTCTTAGATAAAGGTGACATTACCTTGTTTTCTCCACACGATGTACCTGGTTTGTACGACGCTTTTTTTGTTGATCAAGAAGAATTTAAGCAGTTATATGAGCAGTACGAGAAAGACGATTCAATCAGAAAAGAAACCATTAAAGCAAGAGATCTGTTTGCTAAATTTATGCAAGAACGTGCCAATACTGGTCGCATCTATTTACAAAATGTTGATCATTGTAATACCCACGGTGCCTTTGATGCCAAGCAAGCGCCAATACGCCAGTCAAATTTGTGCATGGAGATTACCCTACCAACCAAGCCTTTGTACTCGGTACAAGATGAGAACGGTGAAGTGGCTTTATGTACGCTTTCAGCGGTTAATCTAGGTGCGCTTGATAGTCTAGATGAACTGGAAGACATTACTGAGATTATTGTGCGTGCACTTGACTCACTACTTGATTATCAAGATTATCCGATTAAAGCAGCTGAATTGGCTAGCATGAATCGCCGCACATTGGGCATTGGTGTTACTAACCTGGCTTATTATTTAGCTAAAAATGGCGCTAAGTATTCGGATGGGTCTGGCAATCAGTTAATTCATAAAACCTTTGAAGCATTGCAGTATTACTCTCTTAAAGCAAGCAACAAACTGGCTAATGAGCTAGGTGCTTGCCCGCTGTTTAATGAGACGCAATACGCCAAAGGCATTATGCCAGTGGATAGTTATAAAAAGGATATTGATGAATTTTGCAAATGTGACTTAGAGCTGGATTGGGATAAATTGCGTAAAGATGTTGTGGCTAATGGCCTTAGGAATTCTACCCTGACCGCACTGATGCCGTGTGAGAGTTCTTCGCAAATATCAAACTCAACCAATGGCATTGAACCACCAAGGGGGTTTGTGTCGGTCAAACAATCAAAAGACGGTATTTTGAAACAAATTGTGCCGGATTATGAGCGCTTAAAAAACAAGTACGAATTGCTTTGGGATATTAAAGACAATGAAGGTTATTTGAGACTTTGTGCCATTATGCAAAAATTTGTTGATCAATCAATTTCAACCAATACGCACTATGATCCTTCTCAGTTTAAAGACAATAAAATACCAATGACGTTGTTTTTAATGGATCTAATTAATGCTTATAAATACGGCATTAAGACGCTTTATTACCACACAACACGTGATGGTAGCGGTGATGATATGCTTGAGAAAGAAGATGAAAATGGTTGCGGTGATGGCGTTTGTAAATTATAGGAGATAAATCGATGTCGTATAGTATTTTTAGTAAAACCATTAGTGACACACTAACTCAACCCATGTTTTTTGGTGATACAGTGAATGTTGCTCGTTTTGACAAGCAAAAATTTGAAATGTTTGAAAAACTCACGGAAAAACAACTGTCATTTTTTTGGCGACCAGAAGAGATTGATGTTTCTAAAGATAAGATGGATTTCGCTAAGTTATTGCCAAATGAAAAGCACATATTTATTTCTAATTTACAATATCAAATTTTGCTTGATTCAGTGCAAGGACGTAGTCCAAACATTGCATTTTTGCCCATTGTATCGCTGCCGGAACTAGAAAACTGGATTGAAACTTGGTCGTTCTCTGAAACCATTCATTCGCGCTCTTACACGCACATCATCCGTGCCATTGTAACTGAACCGGGTGCGGTGTTTGATGACATTATGAAAACTGATGAAATCATTCAGCGTGCTGAAAGCGTATCTAAGCATTACGATGAGCTAATTAAATGCACTCAGGCTTATTTATTGCACGGCGAAGGCAAGCTTCAGATTGATGGGAAAAATGCTGATGTTGATTTGTATTGCTTAAAGCGACAGCTTTACCTCACTATTATGTCGGTCAATATTCTTGAAGCCGTGCGTTTTTATGTGTCTTTTGCTTGCTCATTTGCCTTTGCTGAACGCGAAGTGATGGAAGGAAATGCTAAGATTATTAAAATGATCGCTAGGGATGAAGCACTGCATTTAACCGGTACACAGTACATACTTAATTTAATGCGTGATGGTAAGGACGATCCTGAAATGGAGAAGATTGCCAAAGAGTGTGAAAATGAAGTTATTAATATGTTTAAAGAAGCTTGTGAGCAAGAAAAAGATTGGGCCGAATATTTATTCCGCGACGGCTCAATGATTGGTTTGAATGCTGAGATTTTAAAACAATATTTAGAATACATTACCAATGTGCGCATGAAAGCGTTAAGACTAACACCAATTTTTGAAGATCGTACCAATCCATTACCATGGATTAACCATTGGTTAGAATCTGATAATGTTCAGGTCGCACCGCAAGAGACTGAAATAACTTCTTATGTGGTTGGGGCTATTGATAATAGTATAGACAGTGCTGCTTTTAGTGGCATCACGATATAGAGATTAGCTTTTGAATGTTTGCCATTGATGTTGAGAATATTAACGGAAAAACCGAAACGCTGTATGTTGAAGGTGAGTATTCAGTTTTAACTGAGCTTGAAAATCATAATATTTTTCCCAGTTATAACTGCAGACAAGGGATTTGTGGCGAGTGCATTTTAAAGCTACTTTCAGGAAATATTACTCATCGCCAAAAACCTGAATGGCATTTATCTCCAGGAGAAATATTGGCTTGTCTTGCTGTTCCTGTAAGCGATATTAAAATTGGATTAAGAGATTTTTAGCCAATCGAGCGTTCAGCTAAATAAGCCAATACTTCATTGGCATTACCTTTAAACACTACTCGATCCATTTTTTTCTGAATCTGGTAGTTGTACATCGGATCGTAATAACCTACTAACAGTTCCTCGACTACTGGGTAAAAGCCTTTAGGGTCACCTTGTTCTTTATATTTTGACAGTGCACTATTTACTAATTTAAGCATGGCTTGATAACGCTCCAGTCCTAATCTTTTTTGAATTTTATCCAGACTCGTTAACCAATAATTAGAAAAATTATCGAAGCCATTCTTAATGTCTTGCAAGATAAAATCTTGATGCATGTTAATCACATAAGCATCCATACTGACTTTAAGACGCTCCTCGACACTGGCTTCAAGCAAAATTAGCTCTGCTTGAGAAGTTTTATCTTGTACGCACTGTGGAATATGTACCGTGCCTACATTTGAACCTTCATCTTCAAATACCAAATATGAACACGCTTGTTTTTTAATCAGATTAATTGCCAATGCATTTTCAAAGTTAATCTGTGTCGGTTGAGGCGTGGTGGTATTGCCAAACGCAGAGCCACGATGATTAGCCAAACCTTCAAGATCAATTGTATTTTTAAGGGTGTCAAGTAGCAAAGTTTTGCCACAACCGGTTTGCCCGCCAATAACAACGGGTGTTATCTTGTTCATGATTCGATCGGTTTCATCAATCAAAAATCGACGTAATGCTTTGTATCCACCTTTGATGCGTGGGTAGTTAACGCCAGAAGCCTCATAAATCCACTCTTGAGTGATTTGGCTACGTAATCCCCCGCGAAAGCAATAAAGTGCTCCATTTGGGTTGTTTTTGATAAATTCAAGCCATGCATCTAGTCGTGCCTGCTTAACTTCGCCTTGGACTAATTCATGCCCTAAGGCAATGGCTTGTTCCTGGCCTTTGTTTTTATAACAAGTGCCAATCAATTCACGCTCGGAATCACTCATTAACGGTAAGCTTTGCGTAAAAGGAAAAGCACCTTGCTCAAATTCGATTGGTGCACGCGTGTCAATCAGTGGTATATCACTAATAAACAGTTGGGTAAAATCATTTATTTGAGTTAACTCACTCGACATTAATTTTTACAATTGGCTGGTCTTTGTTTGACTTAATAATTTCACCAATTGTTTCTAATTCAAAACCGGCACTGTTCATTATTCCATCAAACTCTTTTTGAGCAGAATTTGACACCATGATGAGTAATCCACCACTGGTTTGTGGATCACAAATAATGGATTGCACTTCTGTGCCCATACTACTAAGATTGTGTCCATAACTGTCAAAATTACGCTGGGCACCTCCCGGTGAACAGCCATTGTTTAAATAGTCTTTCACATTTGGCAATATGGGTATTTTTTGATAATCAATTATTGCGCTTACGTTTGAACCTAAACACACTTCGGACAAATGCCCGCCAAGGCCAAAACCAGTAACGTCAGTAATGGCATTTATACCCTCAACACTTGCTAGCTTGATACCAATATCATTCAACTGGCACATGGTGTCAATGGCTCGTGTTTCGTCTTCTTTTGTAATCTTTTTTTGTTTTTGTGCCGTGGTGAGGATGCCAATTCCTAAAGGTTTAGTAAGGTAGATTTTGTCACCCACTTTTGCCGTAGAGTTTTGTTTTAAGTGTTTGATCTTGACTCTACCAGTAACCGCCAAACCAAAGATCGGTTCAGGTGCATCAATACTATGACCGCCTGCTAAAGAAATACCGGCATTAATACACACGCTACGGCCACCTTCGATTACTTGTTGTCCTATCTCAGGAGGTAATTTGTCCAGTGGCCAGCCAAAAATAGCAATTGCCATGAGTGGTGTGCCACCCATGGCGTAAATATCACTAATGGCATTGGTGGCGGCAATACGTCCAAAAGTATAAGGATCGTCAACAATCGGCATAAAAAAATCCGTGGTGGAAATGACTGCTTCGCCATTACCGAGGTCGTACACCGCGGCGTCGTCTCGAGAAGCATTGCCAACCAACAAATTTGAATCGTAGGTTTCACTTAATGAGGATTCTAGAATAGTGTCTAAAACCTTAGGCGAGATCTTACAACCACAGCCTTGGCCATGACTGTATTCGGTGAGTTTAATTATTTGTTGTTTGTGCTTCACGGTTGTGAATTTATATTTTAATGTAGAGCTCTTTTAACTAATGCGAGCGTATTCTTCTTCTAACTTTTTGTAAAGTTGCTCTGAGGTGTAGTCAGGGTGTTCTTCCATAATTTGGAAAGCAATCACATTGTCTTCTACTGCGTCCCAAATTTTTACATAGGAGCCGTCTTTATAACCGTGCTCTTGTCTAAAAGTATTGAGCTGGTTTTTAACGATGTAGCGTCTGTAAAGCTCTGGCACGTCCATGTTCATATTGGCCAGGGCTTGAAAAAATATTCCCGTTATTTCGTATAAAGCATTTTGTGATTTATCAACGTTAGCACCGGCGGCGGCGGCCACCATTTTTTCTAAAATCTCTACCATAAGCTCTGGATTAATTTCACGCTCAGGTTCCATGTCTTCATAAACCTCAGCAAACTGCGTATCGCCAAAATGAATGGCTTCAGACATAATGAAATGCCAGATATCAATCAATTCAACTTTGGCATTGTCTAAATCCGGCTGGCCTTCAATGTCTTTCCAATGCTTCCAATTAAATGAATCAATCGCTTCTGCAGCTTCCATATAAATACAGCGCAACCATGAAATCTGACGGCCATCTTTAGTAGCGCCTTCTGTCCAAATAGTGCCATTGGTAGCATCATTGAGCTTTTGTTGTAGCTCGAACATTTGCTTAATTTTATTCATGAATATAGCCTTATAATAATACAAAATTTATTGATAAATATTATACAACTGAGTGTGAGTAAAAAACGAATTAATTGTGATTTAGGTGAGTGTTTAACGCCTAACCCTGATCAACGGATAATGCCACTGATTGATATGGCCAATATTGCCTGTGGTGGCCATGCGGGAGATGATGAAAGTATGATTAAAACCATCAAGCTTGCCAAACAAAATAACGTCAAAATTGGCGTACACCCGAGTTACGCTGACAAAGACAACTTTGGCCGAACAAGCCATGCGTTAAGTGATAATAAGTTATTTGATTTGATTTATACACAAGTATCTCATTTTCAAAAACTCTGTTTTGAAAATGATACAAAGCTTGAATACATTAAACCTCACGGCGCTCTTTATCATGGCATGATGGAAAAACCATTAGTATTAGATGCAATCTGCAGGGTAATTAAAGCTGTTGATGAAAATCTAAAGTTAGTGGTACAAGCCGGTGTTAAAAATTTCGGAAATAATCAAAACGTGACTTTTTTGTATGAAGTGTTTGCCGATCGAGGCTATCACGACATGCAAATAATTGCCAGAGGAAATAAAGGCGCGGTTTTAGATAATGCGAACGCCATTATTAAACAATACCAATACTTTCTAGATGAAGAATCATACAAAATAGATACAATTTGTTTTCATAGTGACAATTCAGCCTCTGTAGAGGCACTAACAAGGCTAAAAAATGCATAATATCGTTTCAGCGGGGGAAAACGCAGTACTGATTTATTTTGGTGATAAGATTGATGCTGCGCTACCTGAAAAAATCGGAAATT
The DNA here is from genome assembly GCA_029941485.1 of Gammaproteobacteria bacterium. Classification (GTDB taxonomy): domain Bacteria; phylum Pseudomonadota; class Gammaproteobacteria; order PS1; family Pseudothioglobaceae; genus SUP05. The sequence goes on from JAPYOZ010000029.1 coordinate 8,085, forward strand.
TTGCAAATCAGCTAAAAAATACCTTAAGTGACGTTATTGTTGACTTAATTCCGTCTTACACTTCACTACACGTAAGTTACGATCTTAATAAAATTGCAGAGCAAGATTTACGCACAAAAATCGAACAGTGTTTAACCCAACAAGAAAGTCAATCAAGCCTATTAGAGTCAAACACCACACACATTCCTGTTTATTATGGATTAGAAGTTGGTTTAGATCTTGAGCGACTATTGGCAGAAAAAAATCTAGATTTAGATGCTTTTATTGAGATTCATACAGCGCAAGCATATTTGATTTATGCGATTGGCTTTAGCCCTGTGTTTGCTTTTTTGGGTGAGGTGGATAAGCGTATACAGGCACCAAGATTAGCCACGCCGAGAATTAAAATTCCTGCAGGTAGTGTTGGTATTGCTGAGCGTCAAACGGCTATTTACCCTAGCGATTCCTCAGGTGGTTGGAACATTGTTGGGCGCACACCCATCGATTTATCTTTAAACAATTCTGAAAATATTGATAAATTTCGTGTTGGCGATAAGGTGAAATTCTACTCAATCACACGTGATGAATACCTTAAAAATGGCGGATTATTATGAGCTTTAAGGTAATTAAATCTAGCTTTTTATCCACTGTGCAAGATTACGGGCGTCTTAATCATGGTGAGCACGGCATGAGTCAATCAGGGGTAATGGATGAACATGCCTACGCGTGGGGTAATCATTTGCTTAACAATCATTTTAATGATGCAGTGATAGAAATCACTTTTGGTGGCTTGCAGCTTGAAGCGCAAGCAGATACGTTTATTGCTGTGACGGGTGCGGATCTTGATTTTAAGATAAACAATAAGTCAGCTCAAATATGGCATGGGCTACAGATTCACAAGGGGGATGTGCTTAGCTGGGGCGTGCCTAAAAGTGGTGTACGTGCATACTTAGCAGTTAAAGGTGGGTTTGATACGTCAGTATTGTTTGACTCAAAATCGGTGAATCTGCGTGAGCACATTGGCTCTAAACTGGTTGAGGGTGATGAGCTGCCATATACAAGCTTTGATGAGGCGACTTACCGTTTTATTCCGCCACAATATGTACCCAATTACAATCAAGCTATTGTTTTGAGGATCTTGCCAACTTATCAATTTAATGATTTTAGCATCAACCAACGGGATTTGTTTTTTAACCAAAATTACACGATTACCAATGCCAATGATCGAACCGGTTGTCGTTTAAGTGGCGCGCCAATCGCGATTAAAAAAGAGCGCATGATATCAGAAGGAATCAGCTACGGCTGTGTGGAAATTGCCACTGATGGTTTGCCAATTATCTTACTTAAAGATGCACCTAGTATTGGTGGTTATCCTAAGATTGGCACGGTGTTTTCACTTGACTTGGCCAAGCTTGCACAGCGACAGCCGAATACCAAACTACGGTTTGAATTAATGAATATTCATGAAGCACAAAAACAGCGAAAGAAGTTTAACCAATTCTTTGAAATCAGTTTTTAATACAGTGTCATCGAGCTATCTACTTGCTTACCCCAAGCGTCAATACCGCCACGTAAGTTAATAATATTCTTAAAGCCAACTGAATCAAAATAGCGTGCTACTTGCATTGAACGAATGCCATGATGGCAGATAATCACCATTTCTTGAGATTTGTCTAATGTATCAATGTTAGCCATAATTTGACCCATGGGCAATAGAGTTGAATCTTCAAAATGGCATTTATTCCACTCCCACTGTTCGCGCACATCTAATAACAACGGCTGATTGTCTTCTAAATATTCGTCAAGTTCAATGGCGGAAAAATCCCTCATGGATTAATTTAGCTGGATGCGAGAGCCCCATGGTACACGCTCTTTGCCTTTAATAAGCCATAAAACTGGATAATCAGGTTCAAACTCAGGGAACTTACCTTTGGCATCAGTGAAATAAATAAGCACATCTGATGGTGTATCTTGCTTGGCGATGTAATCAAATACTGGAATAAAGTTAGTGCCTTTGCCACCACCAAGTGAGGCTGGAAATTGTAACTCATTCCAGGCTTCAAAGCGCCAAGGCGAGTGCTCACAGAGCTTGTCATCACAGGCTAGTAGTGTAATTCCAGCACGAATATTGGCTTTAATGGCATTAACCTCAGAGACAAATTCATCAATTTCTTCCTGGGAAATTGACCCAGAAGTGTCAATTGCCACGGTGATATCAAGCTGGTGAGATCTGAGTGATGGCAAAATTGCATCACCCATTCGACGTGATGGGCGCGAATAGGAAAAATCATCACGAGCAAAAGTTGACATGTATTGTGCCAATAAAGATTGCCAAGAGACTTGAGGCTGTAAAAAGAAATCAATTAGCTTGGCAAATTCACCATCAAGCTTGCCAGCTTGTTTAGCCAATTGTGCGCTTGAAGCAAGGTTTTTTTGCCACTTTGTTGCTAACGACTCCACCTCATCAGGTGAAAGTGAGTTTGGCTGTTGTGCCAATTGCGAAGATTGAGTTTTGTTGGTATTTGAGTTTTTATCCTTGTTTATTTTTTCTGGACTGTCACTTTGCAATTGATCTTCACGCAGGCCACCATCAGACTCTTTGGAATCATCGTTAGCTTGATCATCATATAAATGTTGATCCATCGGCTCTTGATCAATATTATCGTCAATCATTGGGTAGATTTCTTCGGCGATCATGCCTTCGTATTGGCGGAAAATTGGCACATCAATCGGCGGGTGAAAGCCTTCCTTAACCAGTAAAGGATTGATGGCAAAATCACAGGCAAGATCCCACTTGTGTTTGGTGCGATTACCACGGCGTGCAAAGTGTGTGAGCGCACAGTGTAATGCCTCATGAATAAGAATGAATTTGATTTGATGGTTATTAAGTGAATCAATAAATTCGGGATTGTAATAGAAACTTTTAGCGTCTGTGGCACTGGTTTTACACCAAGAATCAGCAGCGATTAAGGGTAGTCTTAGCACCAAATTACCCAAAAAAGGTTTATCAAGCATAAGCTGTGTGCGAGCCTTGGTTAGGCGACCTTTGATGGCTTCCAGCTCTTTTTTTGTTAGTGCTTTGTCTTGCTGTGGTTGGACGATATCCTCACCAATAATACTGACTTTTTGCTCGGGTTTAGTTGGTTCGTCTTGCCAAGTTGGGTACTTGTCCAAAACCAATCCTAGTCAAACATCGTATCAGCGATTTTGCTGGACCAATCAGCAAACTCAGGTATGGCGAAGATGTCTTCACCAATCGCACGTTGCATGTCAGACACCAACATAACACCAAGCTCTTTTTGTGGGAAATCACGCGCGAAGTTAAGGATGTTGCCCCAAACTTGCTTTGCATTGTCTTTGTCTTTAACGCTAATCGCCCTACCCACTAGCGCCGAACAAATGGCGTATTGAAGGTCAATGGCATCGGGAATAGAGACTGATTCGCCATTCACAATCGCATCTAAATCTGGCAAGTCTTCAAGGTGCTCGATAAAGGTGGCAACCTCAACACCAGCAACTTCACCGACGCAAGCGCTTGCTGCTTGTCTAAATAGGTTGAGATTGTCATCAAACTTTTGTAAGGCACGATGCGTGAACTCCCAAGTTCTTGGTGAGGGGAAAGCTACTGGATTGTGCGCCGGATCAAACTCAAATAGATGCTCAGGGCGGTAACGCAAGAAACCGATAATGCGTTCATCGATGTTATTTTTATAAGCCCAAGCTACCCAGTCGTCAAGATTAACATCAAGCTCGTAATGAGAAAAGCGATTGGCTAATGGAGCTGGCATCGAGTAAGTCACACCGCGGTCACCTTGGCGGTTACCGGCAGCAAAAATAACCCAACCATCTGGCACAACATAGTCACCCAAACGACGGTCTAAAATAAGTTGATATGCTGCAGCCGATACCGTTGGTGGTGCTGAGGTGATTTCATCCAAAAACAAGATACCCTGCTCACCATGGCGAGCTGCATCAGGTAATAATGACGGGATTGCCCAATCAACTTGCTCACCGTTTTTAAAGGGGATGCCGCGCAGGTCACTAGGTTCCATTTGTGACAGACGAATATCGATCATCGGCACGTTGTGTTCAATCGCCACTTGTGAGATGATTTGCGACTTGCCAATACCTGGTGCACCCCAAAGCATTACCGGCGTGTGATGGCCGTGAGTAACGGATTCAAACTCTTGAGTGAGGATTTTGCTAACTTGTTCTGGGCGCATTAAAGATATCCTTTTAACTTGAAAAAAATAAAAGTGACCCTATTCTACCGTAATAGACGATAAAATTACCCAATATGACTAAGCCTACTATTGAGCCAAGTTCTGATGAGTTGTTTAACTTCCCCTGTGACTACCCAATTAAGATTATGGGTAAGGATTGTGCCGAGCTAAATATAACCATGCTCAACATTATCGAACGTCACGCTGGCAAAATACACGCCAACCAAATCACCAGCAAGAAAAGCTCGAAAGGTGCTTATATTTCTTACACCGTTAGAATTGTAGCAACCAGTAGAACACAGCTTGATTCAATTAATCAAGAATTACAAGACGACCCTTTGGTTGCCTATATTTTGTAATTGAGTATGAAAATCATCAATCTTGGTTTGCAAGATTACACCCAAACTTGGGACGCTATGAAAAATTTCACGCAGGCGCGTGATGTTAATACTGAAGACGAGCTGTGGACTGTTGAACACTCTAGTGTTTTTACTCAAGGTATTTCTAGTAAAACCGAACATTTATTGGAAAATAGTAACGTTCCAATCGTGGACACGGATCGTGGTGGGCAAATTACTTATCATGGTCCGGGCCAGCTGATTGTTTACTGTTTGATTGATTTAAAACGCTTGGGTATTGGCGTGAAGAAAATGGTGTCTTTGATTGAGATTTCTATTATGGATTTACTAACGGCTCATAGCATTGAATCGCACTTAAAAGATGGGGCGCCAGGTGTGTACGTAGATGGCGCTAAAATTGCCGCTTTAGGCTTAAAAGTTAAAAATGGTAGGACTTACCACGGACTCAGCTTAAACGTTGACATGGACTTATCTCCTTTTAGGCAAATAAATCCTTGCGGATATCAAGGATTGAAAGTAACACAACTAAGCGATTTAACGGATAATATCAACCTAGATATTATTGCAAATGAATTAAGTCAAATTT
>JAPYOZ010000030.1 GCA_029941485.1 Gammaproteobacteria bacterium
TAAAAAAGTAATCCCCCTATTGGAATTACAGAGGTCATAAGTTTATCAATTATTTTCGTTGTGTGGAGGTTTTTTGGAAGAAAGATAAAAAACCTAGAATCAATGTTACCAAGGTAATGATTAACAATAGTTTGAGATTAACGATCGGCGTATAAACCGATGCTATGGCTGAACTGGCGACTAGTAATATAAATAAAGCTAATAATGATTTAATCCAACGTAAAACGTGCATTTTAGAGACCTCCCCCAAGGTTTAATGTATTAACTAAACAACTGCAATAGTGCTTAATGAAATAATAATTGCTGCTGCAGAATAAATAAACGTCTGTAGTAATGTTTCCATGCTTCCCCCTTAATTAAGTGTTAAAAATTAATGCACTTTTGTGCCCGTGTTTAAAAATTGCATCACAATGGATTTAGTAGAATTTCCACTTTTAAGTGATGCTCTTCTAAGCCATTTACTGGCTTCTTTGTCATCCGCTTCTATGCCATCCCCTAAAAGATAACCCATCCAAACTTTATACTGAGCCAGCAAATTACCTTGTTTTGCAGCGCGTTGATACCAGTAAAAAGCATGCCTAGGATGTTTAGCAACGTTGCTGCCTTTTTGAAAAATATTGGCCAGTGCATACTGGGCATCTGCATCACCCGTGTAAGATCTTTGTTGAAGATCAACGGCCTCAAGTGTTAACTCTGATTCTGCCAACAAGTGTTGGTGTATTTGACTCATAAAAACTCCCCTGTTTTATTGTTCAATTGAGCGAAATATACCATGCATTTTTTTGCATTGAAAACTAAATATTTAAAAAAAATATAAATGTATATTTATATATATAAATCAATTACTTATATGGTAATTATGGTTTTTTTAACTTAGTGGTATTTTTTAACTATAGTTACTTTTTACAACTACTGGTAAAAATTAACTATAATAGGTAAAAAATACAACCATTTAAAGGATAAATAAAGTGCCAATAAAAACAAAAGATTATTTAGATAAAGTGCGTAAAAAGACTGGGCTTTCGGACTATAAGATCTCTCAAAATTATTCAATTAATCAATCAAATCTTAGTAAATATAGCTCTGGAAAATCTGCACTTTCTGAGACTCATGCCTGGCAATTTGCCAATGTTTTGGGAATTGATCCTGCCGAAGTGGTGGCAAATACAAAATTAGAACACGCAAAATTGAGTGGCAATAAATCGAAGGCCGTATTTTGGCAACAACAGCTAGAAAATCTTTTAAATGGATCAGAGTCTCTAAAAATTGATATTGCGCAAATTAACCCTATTGTTGGTGATTTAAATAACAATGCTCGTAAAATTATAGAAGCGTCCATTAAAGCTTCTGATTCAGACACGCATTTATTGATTTTTCCAGAACTCTCTCTAATCGGTTATCCGCCAGAAGATCTTTTATTACGTGAAGGGTTTATTGATCAAATAGAACAAAAAGTTGAATTCATTCGTAAACAAATACCCGATTCAATTTCAGTAATTTTTGGTGCGCCTTGTAAAGTAAATAACGATTTGTACAACAGTGCTTATTTGATCCAGCACGGGAGTGTGCGTAGTTATCATAAGCAAAAACTTCCTAATTATGGCGTGTTTGATGAAAAGCGTTATTTCGAGCCTGGTAATGATTCGCTTGTATTTGAATGCCAAGGCAGAAGGATTGGCATAGTAATTTGTGAAGACGCTTGGGAGTCGGAGCCTGTTCGTATGGCTGTTAATCATGGCGCTCAAATGCTTATCAGCATCAACGCCTCCCCTTTTCAAATTGGTAAACATGAGCAACGGTTAAAAGTCATCAAGCAAAGGGTGGTGGAAAATAACATTGATTTTATTTACGTTAATGCCATCGGTGGTCAGGATGAGTTGGTGTTTGACGGTGGTTCATTTGTAATTAATAAATCCGGAGATCTTACTCATCAACTGCCATTCTTTGAAGAGCTAACCCATACACTAGAGCATCCTATTAATCAAAGTAACGATTCCATTGAAAAAACAATTTACGACGCTCTGGTTTTGTCAACCAAGGACTACATTGAAAAAAATGGTGTGTTTAATGGTGCAGTGATTGGACTATCCGGCGGTATTGATTCCGCTTTAACCTTGGCCATTGCTGTGGATGCCTTAGGATCCGAGCATGTACAAGCCATTATGATGCCGTATGAATACACCTCAAGCATGAGCCTTGAGGACGCTAAAGCACAAGCAAGCAACATGAATATTGACTATCATGAAATTAATATTCATTCTATGGTTGATAGCTTCAACGCACAGCTTAGTCCTTTATTTGCAGGAAAAGTGGCCGACACTACTGAAGAAAACTTACAAGCACGTATTCGTGGTACCTTACTCATGGCGGTTTCTAACAAATCGGGCAAAATTGTTCTGACCACAGGCAACAAATCCGAAATGGCCGTGGGTTATGCAACTTTGTACGGCGACATGTCGGGCGGATTTGCACCGCTTAAAGACATTGCTAAAACACTGGTTTATCGTTTGGCTAAATACAGAAACACGATCTCTTATGTTATTCCAGAACGTGTGATTGATCGCGAACCATCGGCGGAGCTCGCACCTAATCAAATTGATCAAGACTCTTTACCACCTTATGACGAACTTGATGCAATACTAGAATTGTTCATTGAGCAAAAACAATCCATTGAGTATATTGTTGAACAAGGTTTTAGTGAGGACACCGTAAAACGCATTACTTCAATGGTACTTAACAATGAATACAAACGCAGACAGAGTGCACCTGGCCCTAAGATCAGTACTAATGCGTTTGGTAAAGAGCGCCGCTACCCAATGACTTCTAAGTTTCAACCGTAAATATTTTTAACATGCCTTCGGCCTTGTGTTTGGTCTCTTCTAGCTCGCGCTGTGCAACAGAGTCGAAAACAATGCCTGCCCCTGCTCTTAAACTCAATACATTGTCCTGTTGGGTAATGGTACGAATTAAAATATTGAAATCCATTTTTCCATTACTACTGATGTAACCCAAAGAGCCAGTGTAGGCTTGCCTTGGTGCATTTTCAAGCTCAGCAATAATTTGCATACAGCGAACCTTTGGACAACCCGTAATCGTACCACCTGGAAATAAAGCTTTAACAAGGTGTTTAATGGTAATATCTGGCTTGAGCTGGCCTTTAATGTTTGAAACAATGTGGTGCACGTAAGGGTAACTTTCTAAAACCATAACTTCATTCACATGCACCGTACCATACTCACACACCCTGCCCAAATCATTGCGCTCTAAATCAAGCAACATAATGTGCTCAGCTTGCTCTTTAGGGTGATTAATTAATTGCGCTTTAAGGCGTTCGTCTTCTTCGCCAGACCCACGCGGATGAGTGCCTGCAATTGGTCTGGTTTGTATTTGATTGCCATTAACACTAAACAAACGCTCGGGTGAGGATGAAATAATACTAAAACCGTCAAATTGTGCTAAAGCTGAAAATGGCGCTGGATTTGTTTGTTTTAACGCTTGATAAATTTGTGTAGCGTCAACGCTTGATTGTAAGTGATACTGCCACTGTCTGGATAAATTTACTTGAAAAACATCACCTGCTTTTATGTAGGATTGAGTTGTGCTAACGCCAGACAAAAATTTGGCTTCATCCTCATGAGACAATTTACCTTTAAATTGAGCACTAGGAATGCCATCAAGGTGCTTGATGTCTAAAAGCACTTGCTCTATCCTTTGTTGGTCGTCAGTTTCATCCAATAAATAAGTTTGGTCAGTAATGTGATCAACAACAATGGAAGTAGGAATCTTAACAGCAACGGCAACGGGCTGATCACCAGTGTGACAATGGGCTTTTAAAACGGGCTCTATCTGTCCAATAAGCTCGTACGATAAATACACAAACCACCCACCCGTAAAAGGCAGATCACTTTTTGTATTTACATCGGATACCTGAGATTCAAGTTTGGTTAAAAAATCAAATTCATCCAGATCGTTAAGTACGATTTGCTGTTCAGGGTGTGCAAACAATATCGAATAACGATTATCTTCATTATGATTAACACTCTCTAAAAGAAATGGATAACGTTTAGAATTTAAATTGCACAGTGCATCCAGCTGAACACTAGGGATTGACAATATTTCCACTTAGAATTAATGACTCGTTTGATTTGTAAAAATCATCGAGAAATAATAAAGCTTAATAGTTGCCTAGCTTTGATGCTTGCATTATGATTAGGGAACTTTTGAATCATTGATTGAAGGAGTGTTGCTGCTTGTTTTTTATCGTTTAATTCGACATAAACAACGGCCAACTCCAGCAAAGAATTAGAAAATTTGTGATGTATTGAGTTTTCTTGCTGAAAAGTAATGAATGTTTTTTTTGCGTTTTGATAGTCTTCATTAGCCAAGTAAGATTTGGCCAACCAATAATGCGCATCAGCAGCATGATTACTGTCAGGATAGGCATCAAGATATTCAGTAAACAATTTAATGGCTTGTGGGTATTGGTCAGTTACCAAAAAACTCCTGGCAGTGGTGTAAGCCTTTTTAGCTTTTTTGTTGTTTTCTCTTACCTGCAACATTGTTTCTTTAACCACGTTACTTGATTTCTTGTATTTCATAAAATGGAACAATTCTTCAATTTTTTGAGTGCTAATTTTTTGTTGCTCTTCCAACATTTCAATTTTGCCACTCAGTTTTTTATTCTCCTTTTTAATTTTTTTAATTTTTTTATTATGATCCATCACCACTTTTTCAGTATTAATGCCTGCGGCATTAAGAGGCAATTGCAATGCAAAAAATCCGATAATAATAAAAGTAAAAATCCTCATTTGGATTTATCGATAAATAAATTCTACGCGTCTGTTTTGTTGCCAGCCGTCTTCGTCGTGCAATTCTGAGACCGGACTCTCTTCACCAAAACTAATCACTTCAACCCTCGAAGACAAATCATAAAGACCCAATACTTCTTTTACACTAAGTGCACGATTTTCGCCCAAAGCTAGATTGTATTCTCGAGTACCACGTTCATCAGCGTGCCCTTCTAAGCGCAAATCAACGCTAGGATTGTCACGCATAAAATTAGCGTGTTTGATGATTTGAGCGGTTGCAGATTCATCAATGTCAAATCCATCGTAAGAGAAATGCAAGATAAAGGAAGCGCCTGCGCTTTTTAATTCTACTACCGCCGCCTTCTCAGTACTAGAGAGACTTGCGCTAGTACCAACAATACTCTTCGATTCAAAGTTAGACTCGTCCGATGCAATGATGCTTTCTTGGGTAACGTTACTTCGGTCTTCAACGACTGCAGGACCTGAATAATCATCGGTTATACTGCAGGCGGATAATAAAGACACGGTTGTAATTAAAAATATTGTTCTTATCATGTTTCTTCTCCTTTTTTTATTTTGAATAATGTGACCAGTTTGGCTCTCTAACTTCACCCTCTTTACTTGCTAATGCAAAAGTTTGACGCCCCAATAAAGACACAACAGACAGTACTCCTTTGTTGTCTTTATTGGTTGCAAAAATAATCATACCGCCATTTGGTGAAAAGAAAGGAGATTCGTCTAATTGATTGCCAGTCATGATCGTTAAATCCCTGCTTTTGATGTCCAACAAAGCAATGCGGTAATCCTTATCCACTCTGTGCACCATGGCTAAAGTGTTTCCATCGGGAGAAAACACAGCCTTAGCGTTGTATCTGCCCTCGAAAGTGGCTCGGTTGATTTGATTGCTCTTGAGATCTTTAATGTAGATTTGCACTTGTCCAGATCGATTTGAGGTAAATACGATGCGTTTACCATCAGGCGAATAACTGGCTTCTGTATCAATTGCCGTGTCTTTAGTCAGGCGTGTTAATTTATCATTTTTTAAATGGTAAGAATAAATGTCTTTGTTTCCATCTTTAGACAAAGTCAATAATAGGCTTTCACCATTAGGGTGCCAACTTGGTGCTGAAGCAATGCCATCAAAATAGGGTAGTTTTTGAGTTTTACGGCGCACAAACGGATAACGAATAAATACTTCTGAACGTCCGTTTTCAAAAGAAACGTAGGCAATTTTTTCTTGATCAGGTGACCATGACGGCGAAAGAATAGGGCTGTTCGAGGTTAAGATTGTTTGTGGATTTTGTGCGTCAGAATGTGAAATCTCTAGGCGATATTCACGTTTTCTTTTGCCTTTGTTAACAACGGTAATGTAGGTCAATCGTGTATAAAATGAACCTTTTTCACCCAATAAGGCAAAATAAATTCGATCGGACAAATAATGTGCAATTCTTCTTATGCCACTGTCATGAACTGTAATTTTTTCAGCGTAAAGTTCTTGTTTTGAGTACACATCAACCAAGTGAATCCAAACGTTGAATACTTTTTTACTGACTTTTTCAATTTTCCCAAAGACAATGGCTTCTGCTTTTTGTGCTTGCCAATGGTCAAAATCCACTTTGTTGACGATAGCATCAGCACTACTGGCATTGAATTCGCCAGAACGGTTAAAATTATCACGCATAATGTTGGCAATAATCTTGCCTTTTTTTACATCGCCTGCCACATCAAAAGGGGCAATAACAATGGGAAATGCATTTTCAATTCGCTTTAAAACCGTAACTTCTAAAATTGCATTGGCCGTACCAACATAAAGCATTAAAAGCAGTACAAACAGTTTTTTAAATTTCATTCTTTCTCTTCCATCCAATGCATTTGAATTGCTTCAAGGATTTTCTCGCCAGACTTGCTTTCATCGCCGTCAAACTCCTTAAGTGCAATTACCATCTGTCTAAGATCAACAAAATTAACAAAAGTTGGGTCGAAGTCAGGGTGGGCTTCATCAAGTGCTATGGCGATGTCTAAAGAGTCTGTCCAAGTCATAAAAATAATGTTCCAAAATATAAAAATTAATTTCTAGATTTTAATCAAAAACTAGATTTTATTGCGTGCAAATTTAACAATTAAGCCCTTTCCACGTTTCGTACAAATTCTAAACTTTTGATCTCATAAAGTACCTCGTCTAGTTTATCGAAATTTGACACGCCAATTACTAAATTAAGTGCTTTCATGGAATGGTCTCTTTCTTCAACTTCTAAATGCTCAATGTTAACGCCAAGTCTGGCAATTGCATTAGCAACCGAGGCGAGCATGCCACGGCGATTTTGCACTTGAATCCTGACTAATACCTCAAATACTTCATTTTCATCGGCTTGCCAATCAATGTCTAACCATTGTTCATTTTTTTGCTTAGCGCGAATCAAGTTTCCACAATTAGATCGATGCATTACCAAACCTTTAGACGTGGTTAAAATTCCCGATACCTTATCGCCTGGAATTGGGTAACAACAATGGGCAAAACTAATGGGCTTACCTTGTGTGTTTTTAATGATAATGTTTTTAATCAAAGACACGTCATTTTCACCTTGGAGCTTGTTAAGTACTACTGAAACTAATACTTCAGATAAGGCTATTTTTACGTAGAGTTCTGAGATTGAATCGCATCTTAAATCTTTTAAACAAGCACTCCAAACATCCTCACTAATATTTTTTGTATCAATGCTTTGATAGTCCAATGCATTGTTAAGCAAGTATTCGCCAAGACGTATTAACTCAGAAATGGATTCACTTTTAAGCTGTAATTTAATGGAAGATTTAGCCTTAGCAGTCACGGCAATTTGCAACCACGAAGGTTTAGGTCTGGCTTTTTTATTGGTGATAATTTCAATGGTTTGTCCCGATTTAAGTTCGCTTGAAATCGGAGCGGCAATCTGGTCAACCTTTGCACGAACCATGCGATTGCCAATGTTGGTATGAACCATGTAAGCAAAGTCAAGCACAGTCGACTTGTAAGGCAATTGAATAATGTCCCCTTGAGGAGTAAATACAAATACCTCAGATGGAAATAAGTCAGTTTTGGTTTCTTCTAAAAATTCAATTGACGTGCCTGAATTTTGCTGAATATCAAGCAATGATCCTAGCCAGTTATTAACACCGGCCAAACTTGAAGATTTGTTGGAATCGCTCTTATAATGCCAATGAGCAGCAATGCCATACTCTGAAATAAAGTGCATTTCTTCTGAGCGAATCTGCACCTCAATAAAAATCTTATTGGGTCCAAACAACACAGTGTGTAGAGACTGATAACCGTTAGACTTCGGCAGTGCCACGTAGTCTTTAAATTTACCGGGTAGCGGTTTGTATAAATTATGCACAATACCTAACGCTTGATAACATTGCGCCACATCATTCACAACCACTCTAAAGGCGTACATATCAAGCACTTGAGAAAATTTTAAATGCTTAAGTTTCATCTTTTTATAAATACTGCAAGGTTGTTTTCTACGACCGTTAATTTCAACCTTTATTAAGCCTTCCTGTTTAAGTCTGTTATAAATCTCATCTTGAATGTGATTAATTACTTTTTTACGATTACCGCACTGCTTTTTAATTTGATGCGTCAGTACGTTATAGCGATATGGGTGAATAATCTCAAAACACAAATTATCCAACTCAACCCTAATACTGTTTAGACCTAAACGCCTAGCAATTGGCGCATGAATGTCCGCTGTTTCTTTGGCAATTCTAAGTTGTTTGTCTCTGCGCATGGATTTTAAAGTTCGCATATTATGCAAACGATCAGCCAATTTAATCACCATCACTCGCATGTCTGTGCTCATGGCTAAAAATAATTTTCTAAAATTTTGCGCTTGTTTGTCTACATTGGAATGGAATTCTAATCCTGTTAATTTCGATACACCCTCTACAATGTGAGCCACTTCATCGCCAAAATCCAATGAAATTTCTTCTTTAGTTAGCAAGGTATCTTCAATACAATCGTGCAAAAGTGCTGCTGCAATACAATAATAATCCAGTTGCAATTCCGCTAAGATCATCGCCACAGAAATCGGATGAAATACATACGCCTCACCCGAATGACGATATTGTCCATCATGAGCAGTCGCTGCCATAATGTAGGCTTGATAAATCTTTTCAACCTGTTCTTTAGGCATGTAGATGTCTAGTACCTCACACAGGTCACTAATCAAGGTTCTTTTTTCAAATAAACTCATTACAAGGTTCGGACTCAATTCTGGATTAATCTTTGTCATTATAATACAACTGTATCAGTATAATGCTTTGCATATTTGCAATAAACTTGTGCCTTAATTCATGAAAAACACAAACAACATCAGTCGCATTAAAAGCATAACCAAGTTTGTCTTAATCTTGCCCTTGCTAACTCTATTATTAAGCGGTTGTTGGTGGGAAGAAGAAACCAAAAGAGAATCCATTACCAAAGGTTGGTCACCTAAAACATTTTTTGAGCAGGCTAAAGATCAAATAGCAGCCGGTTCAATGGACAAAGGCATTGAGCTTTACGAGCAACTGCAAGCGGCCTATCCAGGCTCTAAGTATGCCTTACAGTCTAAACTGGAAATCGCTTACGCTCTTTATAAAAGTGAAGATTATGAACAAGCCATCGATCGCTTAAACAGTTACATCAAGCTTTATCCTAATCATTTCTCAACGCCTTACGCTTATTATTTGCGCGGAATTGTTTCAGAAGACAAATCCCGTTCAATTCTGGATGGAGTCTTGACTGATAACGCCCAACGTGATGTGCAAAGTGTGCGCGATGCTTTTAACTACTACCTTGCACTGATTGATAAATTTCCTAAAACTGAATACGCCGATGAAGCCAAATCTCGCCTAATTATTTTACGAAATATTCTTTCTAGACACGAGCTGTTTGTGGCTATTTTCTACACCAGAAAAGAAGCCAATATTGCCGCCATTAACCGCACTAAGTACATCATTGAAAAATATCCAAATACTCCATCAGTGCCGGCAGCACTGCATTTAATGGCTCACAACTACGATGCAATTAATGCAGATACGCTAGCAAAAGATACACGTCGTGTACTTCAAAAGAGCTACCCTCTCTACACTCCGCATTATTCATTAGACGATTAAAAATTTTAAGAAAAATTATTAATGAATAAACAAGAGCGATTTTTCGCGCTTAAAATATCTTCAATCATGGCGACTCGTATGTTCGGGTTGTTTATGATTTTCCCTGTTTTTTCAGTTTATGCGCAGAATTACGAAAACACAACTCCTTATCTAATTGGCCTTGCTATTGGTATTTACGGGCTGACCCAAGCGTTACTGCAAATTCCATTCGGTTATCTCTCTGATCAATTTGGTCGTAAACCTTTATTAATCATTGGTCTTATTGTCTTTTTTATCGGTAGCGTTGTGGCTGCTAATGCCACAGACATCACCGGTGTAGTCATTGGTCGAGCTCTACAAGGCAGTGGCGCTATCTCTGCAGTATTAATGGCATTTTTGGCTGATTTTGTCTCGCCCAATCAGCGCGCCAAAGCCAATGCCTTTGTAGGTATGCAAATTGGAATGGCTTTTATGTTGTCTTTGCTCATTGGTCCTCTGATTACAGTTAATTTAGGCCTTTCCGGTTTATTTTGGGTAATTGCCACCCTCTCCATTATCGCACTTGTTATTGTTGCTACCCTGCCACACGTTAAACCTCAAGCACAATATAAACTCTCCATACCCAATATCAAGCACATCCTAACGGCTAATCTACTGCGCTTAGACTTTAGTGTCTTTTCTTTGCATTTGATTCTCACTTGCTCTTTTATTGCCATGCCTGTACTTTTGGTTGAAAACAACATCGTTGCACTCGACTTAAATGACAACTGGAAAATGTATTTACCCGTCATAGCATTGTCATTCATAGGCATGCTACCAATGATTATTTTGGCTGAGAAATATCACAAAACTAAAACCATGCTACTTGTGGCAATTGCTATTCTTTTAATGAGCCAATTCTTGTTTTACCAAACCCCACTTAACTACACTACCTTCTTTGTCTTATTGACTTTATTTTTTATTGCGTTTAATGCGTTGGAAGCCATGCTACCATCGCTCATTTCTAAAACTGCCGGCACTGATAAACGGGGCCTAGCAATGGGTTTTTATTCTACTTCACAATTTTTAGGGGCATTCGTTGGTGGTGTTTTTGGTGGTTGGATTTACAACACATCGGGTCTAAATAGTGTATTCTTATTTACCTCATTTATTGCAATAATTTGGTGGGTGGTTATGCTCACAATGAAACAACCAACACAAGAAAAAAACTAATCGGAGAATAATAAAAATGGCAGGCATTAATAAAGTAATTTTAGTGGGTAATTTAGGCGCAAAACCAGAAGTTAAATACGCTGCAAACGGTAATGCAATTGCCAACTTATCAGTAGCAACTTCAGAATCATGGACTGATAAAAATACCGGCCAAAAACAAGAAAAAACCGAATGGCATCGCGTTAGTATTTTTGGTAAATTAGCAGAAATTGCTGGTCAATATCTGGATAAAGGTTCTAAAGTTTACGTTGAAGGAAAACTTCAAACTCGAAAATGGCAAGATAAAAATGGACAAGATCGATACACCACTGAAGTAGTTGTGTCTGGGTTTAATGGTACACTGCAAATGCTTGATCGCCGTGACGGCCCTGCAGATGGTGCATCACAATCTACTCCTGCGCCACAAGCAGCCACAGCATCGGCTGATCCAATCACACCAGTTGATAACTCAGGTTTTGATGATGATATTCCATTTTAATGCTTGAATCAGACCCTATAAAACCCGCCTTAATGGCGGGTTTTTTGTTTTTGTTTTAAAAAGAGAGTAGAGTATTGGTATAGACCTTATTTATTAAAGTTGTGATGTCGTACAAAATAGTTCGAAAAATTATTCTTATGTTGAGTTTGCTTACCTTATTCTCTCAATCACAAGCTTCTATTCAGTTAGGACAGCGTGCACCTGATTTTACTTTAACCGATCAACACAACAAACAATTGACCTTGAGTGATTATCAAGGCCAATGGGTAGTGCTGTATTTCTACCCCAAAGATGACACCCCAGGGTGTACGACTGAGGCTTGTAGTTTTCGGGATGCGATTAATCACATTATCGCCAAACGAGCAGTTGTATTTGGCATTAGCCTAGACGATGTAGCATCTCATCAAAAATTTTCTAAGAAAAATAACCTGCCTTTTTCGATCCTATCTGATGCTGATGGCAAGGTTGCTAAACAGTATGATTCACTAGGAGATTATTGGGTTATTAAGTTTGCCAAAAGAAACAGTTTTATTATTAATCCGACGGGTGATATTGCCAAGATTTACAAAGGTGTCGACCCACAAACTCACGTGACAACCGTGCTTAAGGATTTGTCCACTTTGCAAAAATAGCTAAACGCAATATTCTATAAAAACCCAATTAAATATTCGACATTATTTTTTATTTTTAATAATGTC
>JAPYOZ010000031.1 GCA_029941485.1 Gammaproteobacteria bacterium
CAAGATTTGTATGATGAACTGCAAGATGAGTTAGAGAAAATACTGGAACAAACGGATGATGCACTAATGATGAATGCAGCAGGTATGGAGGTTCAGTTAAAAGATGGTAGTATGTGTACTTTAAGAGTAGCACCTGATATCGTTACTCGAATACTAACTGTGTTAGAATTTGACGAATTGCAAGCGTTTATAGATAATGTTGCCAGAAGCGTAGAAGAGCCGGACAGTGGCCATTTTTGCCATAATTTAGATAAGGATTAAGATGAAAAAAATTACCATTATTGGTTCGGGTTTTGCGGGTTTAACAGCCGTCAAAACCATTCGGAAAAAAGACAAGCAGTGTGAGATTACACTTATTTCTCCAAAGGCAGAATTAGTATATATGCCTAGTTTAATTTGGGTGCCATCTGGTATAGCCAGTAAAAAAGACATTGTTGTGTCATTGGATAATTTTTTCAAGCGCATGAAGGTTCATCACGTGGCAAGTGAAGTGACTAGTTTAGAAGATGATGGCCGTAAAGTTGTCACACCAATTGGCGTGCATGAGAACGATGCTTTAATTATTGCTTCAGGTGGTCGATTTATTAAAAAACTACCAGGCATTGAAAATGCCATTACTCCTTGTGAAGGTTTGAGTGCAGCTGAGGAAATTCGTGATCGAATTAAAGACATGGATGGCGGTAATATTGCCATTGGTTTTGCTAGCAATCCTAAAGAACCGAGTGCAATGCGTGGCGGCCCAATGTTTGAATTTTTGTTTGGTATTGATACTCAGCTTCGCGCTGAGGGTCGACGTGATAAATTTAATTTAACCTTTTTCACGCCCGCAAAAAAACCCGGTGCACGTTTAGGTGAAAAAGCCGTTAAAGGTTTGTTGACTGAGATGAAAAAGCGTAATATCGCCACACACCTTGGAAATAAAATGAAGAAGTTTGAATCCGATAAAGTGATTACCGAAGGTGGTGAGTTTGATGCAGACTTAATTTTATTTATGCCAGGTATGACAGGTAATACTTGGTTTGATAATACTGACCTTGCACGCAGTGAAGGCGGGCTACTAAAGGCAAATCAGTTTTGTGAGGTAGAAGGCACTGATAAGATCTTTGTGGCTGGAGATTCTGGGTCTTTCCCAGGGCCTGATTGGATGCCAAAACAGGCACACATGGCCGATCTTCAGGCTGCGGCCGCGGCTCAAAATGCATTAGATGCATTAGACAATAAACCAGCAAGCCATACGTTTAAAATTGAACTAATGTGTATTGTGGATTCAAACAACAAAGGTATGTACG
The DNA here is from genome assembly GCA_029941485.1 of Gammaproteobacteria bacterium. GTDB lineage: Bacteria > Pseudomonadota > Gammaproteobacteria > PS1 > Pseudothioglobaceae > SUP05. The sequence goes on from JAPYOZ010000031.1 coordinate 1,290, forward strand.
TGTCTCGAACCATGAAACGTGGCATAATCCTACCGAATTGTCGTTTGATGCATTATGCTAAGCAACTATTTGGCTGGTGGTATTTACGTCAATACCGATAAAGGCCGAAGAGCATGAGCGATTGTTTATTTTGTAAAATTATTGCTGGTGACATTCCAGCGGATAAGATTTATGAAGATGATGATGTCTTTGCTTTTCATGATATTGGTGCACAAGCACCACACCATTTTTTAGTAATTCCTAAACAGCACATTGCCACTTTAAATGAGGCTGACGACCCAACTTTAGTGGGAAAATTAACACTAACAGCAGTTAAGATTGCCAAACAGCTTGGATTTGCTGACGATGGTTATCGTGTGGTAATGAATTGCAATGAGCAAGGTGGACAGACGGTATACCATATCCATCTGCATTGCCTAGGAGGTCGACAATTAACCTGGCCTCCGGGTTAGCGACAAACAGCAATCCTCTAGGAGGGTTAATGACTTATTCTTTTTAGGTTGAATTTCTTTGAATTAAGGCTAAAATTCAACTCTTCATTTTTTCATATATTTTTACATCATGAGTAACGAATTTTTAGACAGACACATTGGTCCAAACCAAACGGATATTGATACCATGCTCGACAGCATTGGCTGTGCTTCTGTGGATGAAGTTGTATCGAGAACTGTGCCAGAAAGTATTTTATTTGGCAATCGTATGGAGGTCGATGAAGGACTGAGTGAACGTGATACTTTAGAGTTGGCAACTAAGTTGGCCGGTCAAAATCAATTATTTACTAATTTTATTGGTCAAGGTTATTACGGCACATTAATGCCGTCAGTCATTCAGCGCAATATTTTAGAAAATCCAGGTTGGTATACGGCTTACACACCTTATCAAGCAGAGATTTCTCAGGGTCGTTTAGAGATGTTACTTACCTTCCAACAAATGATCATCGATCTAACGGGTATGGATATTTCTAACGCCTCTTTATTGGATGAGCCAACGGCTGCTGCTGAGGCGATGATGATGGCCAAGCGTGCCAATAAAAAGAATAAATCAAATCGTTTTTTAGTAGACAGTAATACGCATCCGCAAACCATTACTATTTTACAAACACGAGCCAAACCTTTAGGAATTGAGTTGGTGGTTGATAGTATTCAAGCCAGCGATTTTAACGATTATTTTGCAGTGTTAATGCAATCACCAGGGACAAATGGTGAAGTGAGAGACTTGACTAGTGATATTGCTAAAGCAAAAGACAGTGGCTTATTGACCATTGTGGCTTGTGATATTTTAGCCTTAACCTTAATCAAAACTCCGTCTGAGATGGGCGCTGATATTGCCATTGGTAATTCACAGCGTTTTGGTGTACCAATGGGTTTTGGCGGTCCACACGCAGCATTTTTGGCCACGCATGACGAATTTAAACGCATGGTTCCTGGACGTATCATTGGCGTTTCTCAGGATGTGCTTGGCAACCCGGCAATGCGCATGGCATTACAAACACGCGAACAACACATTCGACGTGATAAGGCCACTAGCAATATTTGCACTGCCCAAGTTCTTTTAGCAGTACTTGCAGCAGCTTATGGTATTTATCATGGTGCCAAAGGCTTAAGAAAAATCGCATCAAAAGTTCACGATAAAGCCAGTAGTTTGGCCGACAATCTAGTAAATGCAGGTTTTGAATTGGCAAGTAGTCAGTTTTTTGACACCATTACGATTAATACTAATGACGCTCAATCTTTGTTTATTAAGGCTCAAAAAAATCAAATTAATTTACGTTTATTAAACGATAATCAGCTGACTATTGCTGTTGATGAAACTACGACTGATAAGGATTTATTAGCATTATTGGAAGTATTTTCAATCTCCACAATGGCAGAATCAGAGATGCACTTATCTGAAGACACGTTGAGAAATTCAACTTATCTAACGCATTCAGTATTTAGCAATTATCATTCTGAAACAGAAATGATGCGTTATTTGAAACGCTTAGAAAATAAAGACATCGCTCTTAATCATTCGATGATTGCACTGGGTTCTTGCACGATGAAACTTAATGCTGCCACGCAAATGTATCCAATCAGTTTGCCAGGATTTGCATCACTACACCCTTATGCGCCGACTGAACAAACTCAAGGGTACCAGCAATTATTTAAAGATTTAGAGTACGCACTAGCCGAAGTAACGGGCTATGATGCTGTCTCATTACAGCCAAATGCCGGTTCTCAAGGTGAGTTTGCAGGTTTGTTAGCAATTCATGCTTATCACGAGTCTCGTGGTGATTTTGACCGAAATATTTGCTTAATTCCATCATCAGCACATGGTACAAACCCCGCTAGTGCAGTGATGGCAGGTATGAAAGTGGTTATTGTTAAATGTGATGAGTCAGGTAATATTGACATTAACGATCTTAAAGCTAAGACAGAAAAACACGCCGATAAACTTTCAGCCATTATGGTTACTTATCCATCAACGCACGGTGTGTTTGAGACAGAAATCAAGCAGGTTTGTGACATTATTCACAATGCCGGTGCTCAGGTTTATCTTGATGGTGCAAATTTGAATGCCATGGTGGGTATTACTCGCATGGGTGAGTTTGGTGCTGATGTGTCACACATTAATTTACACAAGACTTTTGCTATCCCACACGGTGGCGGTGGTCCAGGCATGGGGCCAATTGGAGTAAAGTCACATTTGGCAGAATTTTTACCAGGCAATCCTTTAGAAAGAGATTCAAATGCAGTATCAGCGGCGATGTATGGTTCTGCCTCAATTTTGCCAATCTCATGGTCGTATATTAAATTGTTAGGCAAGTACGGCATGCAACGATCTACTGAGGTTTCCATTGTGAGTGCTAACTACATTGCCAATGAGTTAAAAGATTATTTTCCGATTCTGTATCGCGGTGATCAAGGTTTTGTGGCACACGAGTGTATTATCGATATTCGTCCAATTAAAGAACAGAGTGGCATCAGTGAAGAAGACATCGCCAAGCGCTTAATGGATTATGGCTTTCATTCGCCAACCATGTCGTTTCCTGTGGCAGGTACGCTGATGATCGAGCCAACTGAAAGTGAGTCCAAACATGAGATTGATCGTTTTATCACGGCGATGATTAGTATTCACGATGAAATTCAAAAAGTAGCCTCTGGTGAGTGGGATAAAAATAATAATCCACTTAAAAATGCGCCACATACGGCGCATGAAATGGCAGGGGAGTGGAACTATCCGTACTCAAGAATAGAGGCGCTCTACCCAGTAGAGTCACTAAAAAACAGCAAGTATTTTCCACCGGTGAAACGCATTGATAATGTTTATGGCGATCGTAATTTATTTTGCTCTTGCATTACTACCGAAGACTTTGCATAATTCGTTCTTTCTAGGCTAAAAGTTGCATTAAAATAGCTCAAAACTTTAAACTTTTATTGCATTAAAAGTTAGTTATTTCTAGGGGGAGAATGAGTCAAATTGGTCTTGAGCAGCAAAGCGTAGCAGAGTTTAGCGAACGCGCTTATCTTGATTATTCGATGTACGTCATTCTTGACCGTGCACTTCCTTTTGTCGGCGATGGTCTGAAACCAGTGCAAAGACGTATCATCTATGCGATGAGCGAATTGGGCCTTAAATCCACAGCTAAGTTCAAAAAATCTGCCCGTACGGTGGGTGATGTATTGGGTAAATTCCACCCACATGGCGATAGCGCTTGTTATGAAGCCATGGTACTCATGGCGCAGCCATTTTCTTATCGCTATCCATTTATCGATGGACAAGGGAATTGGGGAGCGCAAGATGATCCAAAATCATTTGCAGCTATGCGCTATACCGAGTCTAAGTTATCAAAGTATTCCGATCTTTTGCTTGAAGAGATCAATCAAGGCACGGTGAGTTGGACTGATAATTTTGATGGATCTTTAAAAGAGCCAAAACACTTACCAGCGCAAGTACCTAATTTATTACTCAATGGCACTTCTGGAATTGCTGTAGGCATGGCAACTGATGTACCACCGCATAATTTAACTGAGGTTGTTTCGGCTTGCATTCAACTTTTAGATAAGCCATCAACAGATTTGGATGCATTGATGGAGTTGTTGCCTGCGCCTGATTATCCAACTTATGCAAATATTGTTTCAAGTGCTGAAGAAATTAAGCAGCTTTATGAAACGGGTCATGGCTCTGTGAAGATGCGCGCCACTTACCAAAAAGAAGAGGGCGTTATTGTTATTGAAACTCTGCCTTTTCAAACTTCAGGTTCTAAAGTGATTGCACAGATCGCCAGTCAAATGCGCAGTAAAAAATTACCTTTGGTTGACGATATTCGTGATGAGTCTGACCATGAAAATCCAACTCGTCTTGTTATTATTCCACGCTCTAATCGGGTGGATATTGACGCTCTAATGCTGCACTTATTTGCCACCACTGATCTTGAAAAAAATTATCGCGTTAATATGAATGTGATTGGTTTGGATGGCAAGCCACAAGTCAAACCATTAATTCCAATGCTTAAAGAGTGGTTGGTGTACAGAACACAAGTGGTTACTAATCGACTTAACCATCGTCTTGATAAAATTCTTGCACGTCTGCATATCTTAGAAGGTTTACTCATTGCTTTTTTAAACATTGATGAAGTGATTGCCATTATTCGCTCTGAAGATAAACCTAAGCCAGTTTTAATGAAGCACTTCAAGTTGAGCGATATTCAGGCAGAAGCAATTTTAGAGCTAAAGCTCCGCCATCTTGCTAAATTAGAAGAAATGAAAATTCAAGGTGAGCAGGGAGAACTAGTCATTGAAAAAGAAAAACTAGAGTTATTGTTATCCAGTGATGCTCGCTTAAAAACATTCATTAAAAAAGAACTGAAAACCATTATCAGTGAGTTTGGGGACAATCGCCGTTGTGAGATTATTTCAAACGTAGAGTCTGCACAAGCGTTTAATGAAGACGACTTAGTGCCGGCTGAGAATGTAACCGTTGTGCTTAGTGATAAAGGTTGGGTTCGTTCTGCTAAGGGGCACGATATCGACCCAACGACGTTTAATTATAAAGCAGGAGACGGTTATTTTACCAGTGCCAAAGGAAGGAGCAATAAGAGCGCTGTCTTTATTGATTCAACTGGGCGATCTTATACATTGCCTGCAAATTCCTTGCCAAGTGCAAGAGGGCAAGGCGAACCACTCACGGGTCGACTCAGTCCACCAACAGGTGCTGAATTTATAGACGTAATAATGGGTGAGTCCGATCAAAAGATTTTACTATCGTCAGATGCGGGTTATGGTTTTGTGGCAACAATCGGTGATCTTTTATCAAAGAAAAAAGCAGGCAAGCACACTTTGTCATTACCAATGGATTCAAAGGCGATGAGAGTAATCATGGTTGATGATCTTGAATCTCAATTTGTAGCTGTCAGCACTAATCGCGGTCGTTTGCTGTTATTCCCAATTGCTGAGTTACCAATTTTATCGAAAGGCAAGGGTAATAAATTGATTCAAATTCCTAGCAAGGACATCAAAGAGAGACAAGAGTTTGTGGTTGGTATTTGCGTATTATTTGACACTCAAAACTTGAAAGTTTATGCAGGCAAGCGTCATCTCACTATTAAGTTCCAAGATCTAACTAACTACATTGGTAATCGCGCTCGTCGTGGTAATACACTACCTAAGGGTTATCAGCACGTTGTTTCAATCGAAGCCGTTGACTGAATAAATAACACACAACCCAACCACACAGCAATTCAGGGTGTAATAATCAAGCGCTCACAGGTATAATTAGGCATTTTTTAACGATTTTTCCGAATTATGTTCGTCCTAAAAATTGTCACTGATTTTGCATCGGCCCATTCTTTAAGAGATTATCCGGGTGATTGTGCGCGTTTGCATGGCCACAACTGGACAGTTGAAATGTTGGTTGAGTCTGAAGTGCTTAATGATGTTGGTATTGCGATTGATTTTCGCGAAATTAAAAAACAAACCAAGGCAGTTGCCAAAAGGCTTGACCATCAATATTTAAATGATATTGCCCCTTTTGATAAACTCAACCCTACCGCTGAAAATATTGCAAAATATTTTTATGAAGAAGTGGGTCAATTAATTAATAATCAAGATGTTCGCGTGCGCGAAGTTATTATCTGGGAAACATCCAGAGCATCTGTTTCTTACTCGCAAGGAAAGTCATGAACGCAACCCATTTACCCGATACACAAAATACTAAAGACACTCGTCAAATTGTTATTGACAAGGTAGGCATTAAAGACATTGCTCATCCAATTACCTACGTGGATCGTGACGGCAATAAAATGCCGACCATTGGTAACTTTACCATGACAGTAACTTTACCCGAGCACGTTAAAGGCACTCACATGTCACGCTTTATTGAAATATTAAACGACGGCCCTTGTGAATTTGATAGTGGTAATTTTGATAAAATTATTAGCAAGGTATGTGATAAATTAGAATCTAACACGGCAAACATCATTCTTGATTTTCCTTTTTTTCGTAAGAAAAAAGCACCGTCTTCAGGGGTAGAATCGATGATGGATTATCAAGTCACTTTATACGGTACGTTGGACAAAGGTGAATTTGAAGTGATGATGAAAGTTGTGGTTCCCGTGACTAGTTTGTGTCCGTGTTCAAAGAGTATTTCTAAGTATGGTGCACACAATCAACGCTCACACATTACCATTAAAGCCAAAGCAACCAAAGGTGAAACTTTGCATATCGAAGATTTGATTGATCTAGCCGAACGTAAAGCTTCGTGTGAGCTTTATGCCATACTTAAAAGAGATGATGAAAAATTAGTAACTGAAAGAGCGTATGATAACCCTGCTTTTGTTGAGGATTTGGTACGTGATATCGCACTTGATTTAAATAACGATGAAAAGATTAGTTACTATCGTCTTGAATCAGAGAATTTTGAATCAATTCACAATCATTCGGCTTACGCATTAATTGAAAATCAAAAGTAATTAAAGATCTTTTTTAATCGATGAAATACAATACTGATAATTTAAGAATTACTTCAAGTGCACCCATTGTTGCACCAAACGCATTAATGGAAAAATACCCATTGAGTGAAAATGGCTCGGCCGGTATTTTTCAAGCAAGGGAAGTCATTAAGGACATTTTAGAAGGCAAGGACAATCGTTTAATGGTGATTGTTGGTCCTTGTTCTATCCATGATTCAAAATCTGCACGTGAATACGCCGATAGACTGTCTAGCATTAAGGAAGAATTAAAGCAAGAGCTGTTTATTGTGATGCGTGTTTACTTTGAAAAACCACGCACAACCATTGGTTGGAAAGGTCTAATTAACGATCCAGATTTGGATGAAAGTTTTAATATCGACAAAGGTCTTAAGATTGCTCGCCATTTATTAACAGATTTGGCCAATATGAACATGCCTGTTGCGGTTGAATACCTTGATTTAATCACACCACAATACATTTCTGACCTTATTTCATGGGGAGCAATTGGTGCACGCACCACTGAGAGCCAATCTCATCGTGAGTTAGCTTCAGCCTTGTCTTGCCCAGTAGGGTTTAAAAATGGCACTACAGGATCGCTCAGAGTGGCCATTGATGCGATTAAATCAGCCAATAGTCCTCACCACTTGCTTTCAGTTAATAAAGAGGGTGGTGTTTCTCATTACACCTCATCAGGCAATGAAACGGCGCATATTATATTACGGGGTGGTGCCGATGGACCAAATTACGATTCAGCGTGCATTAAAAAAACTTACAATCAACTCAAAGAAGAAGACTTATTGGCAAAAATAATGGTGGACTTTTCCCATGCCAATTCTCAAAAGAAATTTAAAAATCAGTTGTTAGTGGGCGATGAAATTGCCAAGCAAATTAGCAACGGATCTGACAAGATTTTTGGGGTGATGATCGAGTCTCATCTGCATGAAGGCAATCAAACAATTGGGCCATTAGAATCGCTCAAATACGGAGTTAGTATTACCGACAGTTGTATCGGTTGGGACGATACTGAAAACTTGCTCAAAACACTGGCACAATCTGTGCAAAAAAGAAATACGTAAGTTATTGATTTTTAACTGATTTTTACTTAATTTTTTTTTCAAAAAATAATCCATTTATTTCCACATTTTATTTGTGTATTTTGACCCCTTAGGGTACAATAAAAGCTAATTTAATTAAGTTATTTTTGTATGTCTGACAACACCGATAATCCAGAAGTTTTTGAGCCTAATTTCCCTATAGTTACCATCGAAGATGAGATGCGTGATTCCTACTTGGAATACGCCATGAGTGTCATCGTCGGTCGTGCTTTGCCAGACGTTCGAGACGGCCTCAAGCCCGTGCATCGCCGAGTGTTATACGCGATGGATGTCTTGGGTAATGATTACAACAAATCTTACAAAAAATCAGCCCGTATTGTCGGTGATGTAATTGGTAAATATCACCCGCATGGCGATACAGCTGTGTACGACACTATTGTGCGTATGGCACAGCCATTCTCAATGCGCAATATTTTAATTGATGGTCAAGGTAACTTCGGCTCGGTTGATGGCGATTCGGCGGCAGCAATGCGTTATACAGAAATCCGTATGTCGAAAATATCGCATGAATTATTGCGCGATCTTGATAAGCAAACGGTCGACTTTATCGATAATTATGACGGTTCAGAGTCTGAACCTTCAGTGTTGCCAACGCGCGTTCCAAATTTACTGGTTAATGGCTCATCGGGTATTGCTGTTGGTATGGCAACTAATATCCCACCACACAATTTAGACGAAGTAATTGACGCTTGTCTTTTGACGATTGACAATGAAGAAGTAAGTATTGATGAGTTGTTGGATGTAATACACGGGCCAGATTTCCCGACGGCAGGCATTATTAATGGTGCCACAGGCATTCGTCAAGCTTACGAAACTGGAAAGGGGAAAATTTACCTACGCTCACGCTCACACGTAGAGGGTGAAGACAAACAAAGCATTGTTGTTACAGAGTTGCCTTATCAAGTAAATAAAGCCAAGCTTATTACTAAGATTGCAGAACTAGTTAAAGACAAGCGTATTGATGGTATTACCGGCCTTCGAGACGAATCTGATAAAGATGGCATGCGTATGGTAGTTGAGCTTCGCCGTGGCGAAGTGCCAGAAGTGATGCTTAACAATCTTTATAAGCTGACTGAGATGCAAACCGTATTTGGCATTAACATGGTGGCGATTGACAAGGGTATGCCAAAGCTAATGACACTTAAAGGCATCTTAGAGGCCTTTATTGCTCATCGTCGTGATGTGGTTACCCGTCGTTCTATCTTTGAGCTTAACAAGGCTAGAAATCGTGCACACTTATTAGAAGGCCTATCGGTTGCTCTGCATAACATTGATAAAATTATTGAGCTAATTAAAAAAGCCGCCAACCCAACTGAGGCAAAAGAGAATTTAGTGGCTAAAACTTGGAAAGGCTCTGTTATTAAAGAACTCATTGGCGATCGTGACATGGTAATGTTCAAACCAGAAGATTTAGCGCCAGAGTTTGGCTTACAAAAAAATGGCGATTATCAGCTCTCTGTTCAGCAAGCGCAAGCCATTCTTGACTTAAAACTTCATCGTTTAACAGGCCTTGAAAAAGATAAGATTTTTGATGAATTTAACGAATTGTTAGAACGCATTAAATCTTTATTGGATGTTTTACAAAACCCCGATCAGCTAATGCAAGTGATTCGTGATGAATTAATTGAAATTCGTGATAATTTTACCAGTGGTCGGATGACAGAAATTCTTGAACATAAGATTGATCTAACCCTTGAAGATTTAATCGCCCGTGAAGATCGTGTAGTTACTTTGTCACACGGCGGTTACATTAAGGCACAATCACTCGGTGATTATCAATCACAACGCCGTGGTGGTAAAGGTAAAGCAGCGACCAAGATGAAAGACGAAGATTTCATCGATCAATTATTCGTGGCTAATTCGCACGACACTGTGCTTTGTTTTACCAGTCGAGGCAGGGTGCATTGGCTGAAAGTGTACGAACTTCCAATGGCATCACGCACCGCGCGTGGCAAGCCAATTGTAAACTTGCTTCCGCTTGAAAAAGACGAATCGATCAATGCAATTCTTCCAGTGAGAGTATTCACTAACGATCAGTTTATCTTTATGGTAACCAGCAGTGGTACGGTTAAAAAAATGGCATTGTCCAATTGTTCTCGCCCAAGAAAAGGCGGCATCATTGCCATCGAACTTAGAGATGGTGACAAATTAGTTGGCGTAGAAATTACCTCAGGTGAAGACGATATTATGTTGTTCTCTTCTAACGGTAAATCAATTAGGTTTAAAGAAGCTAATGTACGCGCCGTAGGTCGTACAGCCATTGGTGTGCGTGGTATTAGGCTTGCAGATAAGGATGAAGTGGTGTCATTGATTGTCGCTCAACCGGAAAATCCAATTTTAACCGCGACAGAAAAAGGCTACGGTAAGCGTACCGCACTTAATGAATATCGCGCTCAAGCGCGTGGTGGTGCTGGTGTGATTTC
>JAPYOZ010000032.1 GCA_029941485.1 Gammaproteobacteria bacterium
TTGACATTGACACAATATGTTCAAATGACGCGCCTAGACGCACTTCATAATTATTCGGTGACTCAACGCCTGAACCAGTCACCGTTACGATTCTAGAGACCAAAGGCTTGTTGTCTACCACTGCATCAAAAATTGCCTTAGTGGTTGCTACATTTTGACAAATAACCCCCATGTCAATTGCAAATCCACCTGAAGGAATTTCAATGCCTAACAAAGCTTTGATTAATAATTTTTCTGCTCCAGACGTGTATTTAGTAGGGATTTGTTCGATACTAATTCGATCATTATGACAATACATTAACAACGAATTTAACGCCTCTTGTTTGTCGTCTTCTACAGCGATGATTGCACGTTGTGCACCACAAATATGCAATAAGATCTCTACACCACGAATCACTTCCCGCGGATAGTGCTGCATGAGCGCATCGTCACACATAATCCCTGGCTCACACTCAGTACCATTAATAATTAAAGTATGGCAATCTTGAATACCCTCTAATTTAGCATGTGCCGGGAACCCAGCTCCACCTAAACCAACAATGCCAGATGATTGGATATATTCAATCATAGTAGTCTGATCACAATGCAAGAAATCATTGCCACAGCCTTTATGCTCCGCCCACTGATCTTTTCCATTTGATTCAATGGTAATACACTTGGATTTTAAGCCTGATTTGTGCGGAATAGTTTGATCATCAATAGACACAACTTTGCCAGAAATCGAAGCATGAACAGGTACGCAAAAATGATCTTTAGTCTTAGCAATTACTTGACCGGTTAAGACTTTATCACCCACCTTAACACAAGCAATGGCCTCATCACCAATGCGTTGTTGCAAAGGCAAAACCACTTTATCTGGCAAGGGTGCTGAAATAATTTCAACGGTTTCCATAGGATGTGGATTAGGAATTACAATGCCACCATTAAACGATTGTTTAAGCATGGGCAATCTCAGCTACATCAGGCACATACGTACTTAACGTTGGCGCAACTTCTAAGACATGAATACAATCCACTGGGCAAACCGGAATACACAAATCACAACCTGTGCATTCATCTGCAATGACGGTTGTCATTACTTTAGAAGCACCGACAAAGGCATCCACTGGGCAAGCTTGAATACACAAAGTACAGCCAATACATACTTGTTCATCAACATAAACTACGTGATCAGGCTGGGTTTCTCCATGCTCTTGATTCAGTGGTAATGTTTCTACATCAAGCAACATTGCAAGTGCATCAACCCCCTCCTGCCCACCCGGAGGACACTGATTAATCGGCGCTTCGCCATTAGCAATCGCTGTTGCATAAGGTCGACAACCCGGATAGTCACACTGACCACATTGAGTTTGCGGCAAGATAGCATCAATTTGATCAACCAAAGGATTGCCCTTAACTTTAAATTTAATGGCCGCATAACCTAGTACCAAGCCTAAGCCTAGTGCTAAAGTGGAAAAAATAAAGATAGAGTCAAACACGCTAAGCCAATCCGATGAATCCCATAAATGCCATAGACATCAGTCCTGCGGTAATGAGTGCAATGGGCGTTCCTTGAAACACTGTTGGCACGTTAGCGCTATCAATGCGCTCACGTATTGCTGAAAAAAGAACCAACACAAAAGAAAAACCAATGGCTGCGCCAAAACCATACACACCTGAAGCTAAAAATCCATTGTCTTGTCCTACATTAAGTAGCGCCACACCAAGCACTGCACAGTTGGTGGTAATCAGTGGTAAAAATACACCTAAAGACTGATGTAAAACAGGTGAAGTTTTATTCACCACCAATTCAGTAAATCCAACCACGCCAGCAATGGTCACAATAAAGCCAATGGTTCTTAAATATTCAAGTTCAAATGGAATAAGGATATAAGCATTAATCAGGTAACTTGAAAGACTGGCCAATGTTAATACAAAAGTAGTGGCAAAACCCATACCAATTGCTGTATCAATTTTTTTTGACACGCCCATAAATGGGCACAATCCCAAAAATTTAACCAATACAAAGTTATTCACTAAAATAGTGCTAACTAAAATTAAAACGTATTCATTCAACATATCGCCTTTGATTTTAACTTAAAAACAACTTAAGTAACCCAAATGAGCTGATGATAAGCAAAGCACCTCCGACCCACCGTTTAAAGGCTTGGTCGTTATCCATAATTCTTTGATGCACCTTAACCCCTAAAACATGACCTATCGCTGCCACAGGGATTAAATACAATGAAAATACCCAGTCGATGTCAACACCCACTATAACAAAAGCAGACATTTTAATACTCACCAGAATGAACCAAAGTACAAACAACGTATTACGTAAATACTCCTTGGCAACATAACGCATATAAACCGCCACAATAAGTGGTGCTCCAGTCAACGATGTGCCTGCCACGTAACCACCCAGTATTAGTAACAACTTATCCACCCAAGGGCTGTGCGAAGTAATCCTTGTGTTCAAAACCCAAGTGAGTGCATAAAAAATAGTAATTGAATAAATAAATACAATAATGATATTATCAGGCAAGCTCAATAACCCTGCTACACCTACTAAGGTAGATGGAATGATCCAAAAGAGTGAATGCTTAAGATAGGACCAATCGACTTTTTTAAGTGATCGAAATAAGGTCAGTGAGGAAAAAAACAACAAATGAATCCCAATAATAGGTAGCCAGTAAACAGGGCTACCACCTATCAGCAACATGAGTGGCAAGCCTAATGCTGCACCACCAAAACCTAAGCCTGTACGAACAAACCCTGTCCAAATAAAAATCAAACCAACCAATACTAAAGTAGTATTGTCAAAATTCATGAACTCAATACTTTTGCCAGCTTATCTGCGCCTTGTTGTACTAATACTAAATTTTTTCCTTCAACCATCACACGGATTAGTGGTTCTGTACCTGAAGCACGAATTAACACCCTACCTTCATCTCCGAGTTCTGCTTCAACTTCAAGTTGTGCTTTTTTTAGATTAATATGGCTATCTAATTCTACTTTACCGTGTGTTTTTACATTGATTAATACTTGTGGATATTTTTCCATTTCTAACTTTAGCACTCCAAGACTTTTGCCACTTTTAGCCAAAACCTCTAAAACCTGAAGCGCAGAAATAATGCCGTCGCCTGAAGTGGTTTTATCAAGACAAATCATATGACCGGATCCTTCACCACCTAAAATAGAACCACTGATTTGCATCTGTTCCATAACAAAACGATCGCCGACATCGGCTTCAATAAAGTTAATACCCAAATCTTTTAATGCATGGCGCATACCTAGATTAGTCATTTTTGTACCCACTACTGTATCGTTATCTAATCGAGCTTGCTGATACCATGCCTTGGCAACAATAAACACCAGCTCATCACCATCAACTGGCTCACCATTACTATCTACCATCATTAAACGGTCGCCATCGCCATCAAAGGCAATACCTAAATCTGCTTTCTGCTCTATGACTATTTGTTGTAATTGTTTGGTATCTGTTGCACCACAGTCTAAGTTAATATTAAAACCATCTGGCTGGTTATTAATAATAGTAATATTCGCACCCAATTCTGAAAATACACTCTGAGCAATATGATAGGTAGCACCATTGGCACAATCAATCACGATATTCAAGCCTGATAAATCAACTGAACGATCAAACGTTGACTTACAAAACTCAATATATCGACCCAGTGGTTGCTCGTGTCTACGTGCTTTCCCTATATGGTCACTGTCTACACTAACCATTGGCTCAGATAATTTTTTCTCAATTTCCTTTTGATTTTTGTCACTGAGCTTAAACCCTTGGGATGAGAAAAACTTAACTCCGTTATCTTGAAAATGATTGTGCGATGCACTAATTACCACACCTGCTGTTGCGCCATAAGCCTGTGTTAAGTAAGCCACAGCCGGAGTTGGCATTGGGCCAAGCAAGCCTACATCCACACCAGCTGATAAAAAACCAGCTTCAAGTGCTGATTCAAACAGGTAGCCAGATACACGAGTATCTTTGCCAATGATAACACTGGCTGCACCCTCTTTAGCTAAAACTGAGCCAACTGCCCAACCAAGCTTTAAGAAAAAATCAGCCGTAATAGGCTCTTCACCTACTCTACCGCGTATACCATCAGTACCAAAAAATTGATCCAAACTCCTACCCCTTAAATTGATTCACGCTTTGCCAAACCATCAATGCATCTTTGGTTTCTAAAACATCATGCACACGCACAATGTTTGCACCATTTTCAATTGCTATTATAGCTGCAGTAACACTGCCTGAGACCCTACCATCAACATTTCTATCATTAAGTAAACTGCCAATCATTGATTTACGAGAGATACCCGCCAAGATTGGTAAGCCAAAACTTTTAAATTCAGACAATCGTTTTAAAATTTCCAAATTATGGTTCAAGTTTTTACCAAATCCAAAGCCTGGGTCTAAAATAATCTTGCCCTCAGTAATACCTGCATCAATACACGCTTTAATCCTATTATCAAAAAATTGCTTAATATCATCAATCACATTACCATAAACTGGGCTGTTTTGCATGGTTCTAGGACTGCCCTGCATGTGCATCAAACACACGTTAACATTCAGCAGTGCGGCCGCCTCTAATGCGTCATCTGCACTTAAAGCACACACGTCATTAATCATGCTGGCGCCAGCTTCAACTGCCAATTTCATGACTTCTGGTTTTGAGGTGTCGATTGAAATAGGTACATCAATCGAATGGTGCAGCGCTTCAATAATTGGAATAACGCGATCAATTTCATCGTTAGTCGAAACAGGTTTTGCACCTGGTCTAGTAGACTCGCCACCAATATCAATAATATCAGCGCCTTGCTTAATCATGCGTTTAGCGTTTACTATAGCGCTATTAAAATCAAAATATTTTCCGCCGTCCGAAAATGAATCGGGTGTAATGTTTAACACACCCATGATTTGAGGTTGTATAGTCATCGTGCGACTACTGATATAAACTTAAGCTACTTGTTCAGTACCACCACCCAATGGCTTTTCATCTGAGTTATTACTGCTGTCGTCTTTTCCTTTTACGCCTTTGCCCAGATCAGTGGATACTACATCAGAATCAACAATAACTGCCGCTTCGCGTATTGGCTTTCTTTCCATAAGGTCATCAATCTGACCTTTATCAATGGTTTCAAATTCAATCAAAGCCTTAGCCATCGCATGCAAAATGTCTTTGTTCTCTTCTAAAGCTCTATAAGCAATGTCGTAATTAGCATCAATAATTTTACGAATTTCATTATCAATCAAATCAAAGGTTTTGTCTGAAATGTGTTTGTGTTTAGTTACTTGTCGGCCTAAAAATACCTCACCTTCGTCTTCACCATAAGCCAATGGTCCCATCACTTCAGACATGCCCCAAAGTTTCACCATTTTGTGTGCAATTTCAGTTGCACGTTCAATGTCATTGCTTGCACCTGTGGTGACTGAATCAACACCATAAATAATCTCCTCAGCGATACGACCACCAAACAATGAGGCAATTTGTGAATTCAGTTTAAGCTTAGAAATACTATAGCTGTCTTTCTCAGGCAAGAACATGGTTACACCCAAAGCCCTGCCTCTAGGAATAATACTCACTTTATACACAGGATCATGCTCAGGCATTAAGCGCCCTACAATAGCATGGCCCGCTTCATGATAGGCAGTCATTTCTTTTTCCGCTTCGTCCATCACCATGGATTTACGCTCAGAACCCATCATGATTTTATCTTTGGCTTTTTCAAACTCTTGCATACCAACTAAATCTTTACCCTTCCCAGCTGCAATCAGTGCTGCCTCATTAGCCAAGTTAGCTAAATCTGCACCTGAAAAACCTGGTGTACCTTTAGCGATATTTACTGATTTAACATTTTTTGCAATCGGAAGCTTACGCATATGTATCTTTAGAATTGCATTACGGCCCTTAATATCTGGCAAGCCCACAGTGACTTGACGATCAAAACGACCCGGTCTAAGTAATGCAGGATCTAATACATCTGGTCGGTTGGTAGCAGCAATTACAATAACACCTTCATTACCTTCAAAACCATCCATCTCAACCAGCATTTGGTTTAGCGTTTGCTCACGCTCATCATGGCCACCACCCATGCCAGCACCACGCTGGCGACCAACAGCATCAATCTCATCAATAAAGATAATACATGGGGCATTCTTTTTAGCTTGTTCAAACATATCACGCACACGAGACGCGCCCACACCCACAAACATCTCAACAAAATCAGAGCCAGAAATAAAGAAAAATGGCACATCGGCTTCGCCTGCAATCGCTTTGGCTAATAAAGTTTTACCCGTACCAGGAGGGCCAACCATCAATACACCTTTAGGAATCTTACCGCCCACTTTAGTAAACTTACCAGGGTCGGATAAAAAATCAACCAACTCCATCACTTCCTCTTTGGCTTCGTCCACACCGGCAACGTCTTTAAAAGTAGTGTCAGATTCGTCTTTGGTAATCAGTCTGGCTTTAGACTTTCCGAAACTCATTGGATTTTTGCCACCCATTGCCCCACCAGCCCCTTTCATGGTATAGAGTATTACACCGATGAGTAATAGAATAGGTGCAAGAGAAATGATAAGTTGTTTAAAAAAACCTTCCTGCTCAGGCGGCTTCGCAACAACATTAACACCGTTGTCCAACAAATCGCCCATCAAGCCTAAATCACCAGGACTGTAAGTAGAAAACTGCTCACCACCAGCGCCCACACCCTTGATGTGACTACCAGCAATAGTCACTTGAGAAACGTCACCCTGTTTAACGCTTTGAATAAATTCAGAATAAGTAATGTCGTTTTTTTGCTCACCAATTTGAAATTGGCTAAAAATTGAAGTAAGAACGCTGCCTAAAACCAGCCAAAGTAATAAATTCTTAAACATAAATAAAATATCAGAAAAATAAGAAGTGGTAACTATACCCTATTGTGTATTTATATATGGACTTGATGGTGTTTTTCAAGGTTTAACAACAAATAAATTTAAATTCTGTCATAATTCTTAACTTAATAAGAATTCACTAAAAATTATGTCAAAAATTAGCTTTTTATCTGCCATTCTAATAACTTCACTATTAAGTTCTTGTGGTTTTCATACGCCTTATAAAAACACCACGCTCAATGCATCGATAATAGCCAGCACAAACAATGCATTTGCCGACGAACTCAAAAAACGTTTTGATCAAGAGGCTTCTCAGTCTTTAATAGTTCAAATTGATAACGAGGTTCAGAAGAAACAAACCGCTTCCTACAAATCTGATGGCAAAGCGAACAGCTACACTTTAAGTCTTAGTATTCCTGTTAAAGTCTTTAATAACAACAATAAATTATTATTATCCAAAGACTTTAGTGTCAGTATTCACCTAAGCAAAATGAGCGTTACTCAAGCTGACCGATTACAAATTGAAGAAACTTACGCTCAATTACGCAGTACAATCGTTAAAAAGTTATTAAGAATACTCTCTAAATTCAATGAAAATTAAGCCTGAGCAGCTTGATTTTCAATTAGCACACAAACTGGAATCTATTTATTTTGTCTTTGGCGCAGAAATACTGCTGATTGAACAAAGCCTAACTCAAATTAGAAAAGCGGCTAAAAAACAAGACTTTGACGACAGGGTCAGTTTCGAAATCGATGGTAATTTTAACTGGGATCAAGTCCATACTGAAATCTCTGCCACTTCATTATTCAACCCTAAGCGTATTATCGAATGTCGACTCAAATCAGGCAAAATCGGTGTTAAAGGCTCAAAATCCCTTGTTGAAATTGCCAGTGCTCTGCCTAGTGATATTTTGCTCATTATCTCAACTGGCAAGCTGGACATGAATCAGCAAAAAAGCAAATGGTTTAAAACCCTTGACAAAAATGGAGGGGTCGTTCAGCACTGGGAAGTACAAAATGACCACCTACTTGGTTGGATCACCAACCACATGGAAAAATTAGGACTGGAAGCCAACAAAGAGGTTGCACAAAGTATTGCTTTTTGCACGGAAGGTAACTTACTCGCTTCCATGCAGGAAATTCAAAAACTACAAATGTCCTATCCTAATGGAAAAATTAATGCAAAAGAGTATCTAAAGCAGGTTAATCAACAATCCAAATATACAATATACGGTTTAATCGATACAGCCTTATTGGGAAATGTTGATCAAGTCGATAAAATCTTTAAAACAATGATGACTGATAATGCCATGCCAATTCAGCTCAGCAGCTCTCTGTACCGAGAAGTCAAATCAATCATTAACATGTCAATTGAACTACAAAGAATAAAAGACATAAACTCAGTACTTAATACTCATCGAGTTTGGAATAAAAGGAAGCCAATTATCACTAGCATACTCAAGCGCTACCCTTATCAACGTCTACAAAAGTTATTATTATCGCTCGGACGTATTGACCGCTCAATCAAAGGCATGGATAATCTCAATGTAATTGATGAATTACACACACTACTACTAAATTTAGCTGGGAAAACACCATGGGCTCAATAACTGATTTAATTACCACCTTAGGCAAGAACGCAAAATCATCCGCAAAAACACTGCGTGGCGCCACAACTAAATCTAAAAACAATGCACTGATCAACATTGCCAGTCAGATCGATCAAAATCGAAAAAATATTCTTAAAGCCAATCAACAAGATCTAACTCATGGCAAAGACAATGGCCTAGACGACGCATTATTAGACCGACTCATGTTGGACAATGCTCGCCTAGACAGCATTATCGAAAGCCTAAACCAAATCGCCACTCTACCTGATCCAATTGGTGAAATCACCGATTTAAAATTCCGTCCAAGTGGCATTCAAGTCGGGAAAATGCGTGTGCCTTTAGGCGTCATAGGTATTATTTACGAATCCCGCCCAAACGTTACCATTGATGCAGCAGCACTTTGCCTAAAATCAGGCAACGGTGCGATTTTACGTGGCGGGTCAGAAGCCATCCATTCTAACCTTGCGCTTTATGCTTGTGTCAAAGACGGTCTAATTGATGCCGGCTTAAATGAATACTGTGTGCAACTAATCGACACCACTGATCGTGCTGCAGTGACTGAATTGGTTAGAGCCAGTGACTATGTGGATGCCATCATTCCACGTGGTGGCAAAGGCTTGGTTGAAGCTATTAGTGACAATGCCAAAGTGCCCGTCATCAAACACTTACACGGTGTTTGCCACACTTATATTGATAAAGATGCTGATACCGACAAAGCCATCAAAATTGCCTTTAATGCCAAAACACGCCGTTATGGTGTATGTAACGCCATGGAGACTCTGCTGGTGCACGCGTCAGCGGTTGGCAGAGTATTGCCTGAACTTATTGCAGAATATATTGCCAAAGGCGTAGAACTCAGAGGTTGCGATCAAACACAACAACTCTCAGATCAAATCATTGCTGCAACGGATGAAGATTGGGATACCGAATATTTGGATGCGATTCTATCCATCCGTATTGTTAATTCAATGAGTGAGGCGATCGATCACATTGATCAACATGGCTCTGGACACACAGAATCTATCGTTACTGAAAACTACACATCGGGTCGTCGATTCATCACCGAAGTTGATTCATCTTCAGTGATGATTAACGCTTCTACTGGCTTTGCTGATGGATTTGAATATGGTCTGGGCGCAGAAATTGGCATTAGTACTGACAAATTTCACGTGCGTGGCCCAGTTGGTTTAGAAGGTCTTACTTCACAAAAATTTATCGTCCTTGGCGACGGTCACACTAGAGCATAAAAACAATGAATGCAAACGAAACGCTAGCTGTCTTTCAGCGTGGCACAGATGAGATATTGCCACTCGACGAGCTAAAGAAAAAACTCGCTAAAAATAAACCTTTACGCATTAAAGCTGGTTTCGACCCCACAGCGCCTGACCTGCATTTAGGTCATACAGTGTTAATCAACAAACTCAAGCAATTACAGGACTTGGGTCATGAGATTTTGTTTTTGATTGGTGACTTCACCGCCATGATTGGCGATCCAACTGGAAAAAGTAAAACCAGGCCACCGCTTTCCAAAGAACAAGTTTTAAAGAATGCAGAGTCTTATCAAGATCAGGTTTTCAAAATCCTGGACAAAGATAAAACCAAAGTGGTTTACAATTCTGATTGGATAGGCAAAATGAGTGCGTTAGAGATGATTCAACTTGCCAGTCAAAAAACCATAGCAAGAATGCTTGAGCGCAACGACTTTTCCGATCGTTATAAAGCAGGGCAAGACATTGCCATCCACGAATTCCTTTACCCACTCATTCAAGGTCATGACTCAGTTGAGCTCAAGGCCGATGTTGAACTTGGCGGTACCGATCAAAAATTTAACTTACTAATGGGCAGAGATCTGCAAAAACAAGCTGGCATGGAGCAGCAAGTCATTCTCACTATGCCTATCCTTGAAGGTTTGGATGGTGTGCAAAAAATGTCAAAATCCCTCGATAACTACATCGGCATTGATGACAAGCCAGATGATATGTTCGGAAAAATTATGTCCATCTCTGACGAGCTTATGTGGCGCTACCTTGAGCTATTAAGCTTTGAATCACTAGAAACCATTGCCTCATGGAAAACAGAAATTGAAAATGGTGAAAACCCAAGAAACATTAAGTTCCGTCTAGCTGAAGAAATCATCACTCGTTTTCATAGTAATGATGATGCAAAACAAGCACAACAAAACTTTATCAATCGTTTTGCCAAGAACAAAGTGCCTGATGAAATGCCTGAATTTAGTTTTGACGTAGGAATAAAGATTGCCAATCTACTGAAAGATGCAGGCTTGGTGAACTCTACTTCTGATGCATTCAGAATGATTAAAGAAGGCGCTGCCAAAATTGAAGGTGAGAAAATTACTGATCGAAATCTTGAGCCTGAATCAGGCACGGCCGTCTACCAAGTTGGTAAACGCAAATTTGCAAGGGTAACAATCGCATAAAAATGTTATAATACCCGCTCCAGGGGATGACATGGCTTCGACGAGGAGTTGGAT
>JAPYOZ010000033.1 GCA_029941485.1 Gammaproteobacteria bacterium
GCATGTTGGCCACTAACTTCAAAATTTTAGTATCTTTAACTTTGCATAAAATTTTGTTGCCATCACGCCGTGATTCAACGATGTCTTTGGTTCTAAGGATATCAATGTGTTGTGAGATATTAGACTGTGAAGATCCGACTTGCTTAACAATCTCTAGCACTGGCATCTCCTCATTTTTAAGTACGCATAAAATCTTTAAACGCAACGGATGTGCCATTGCCTTTAAAGCTTTAGTTGCTTTTTCAAGGTCTTCTTCTTTTTCTAATAAAGTCATTTCGCTCATAATTAACCCTCTCTCTAAATTAATTAAATTCTACCTAGCATTCCGTAAACACCGTATCTTCTTACTTTAGTTAGCACCATCTTTTGGTAGTATTTAACCAAGCTGTCTCTATTAAGAACAATGTCGTAAATTTTCCATTGCCCATTATTTTGCTGATGGAACATTAGATCAATATAGATACCGTATGAAGAATAACCAATCACTTTAAGTTGTACTGCAATTGCACCGTTGATTAATGGTCTGGCGGAAATGAAACGAAACGAAGTAGTATTAGCTTGAGACAGTCGTGCTAATAATGTCGAAATTATATTTTTCTTTAGCTTGTTGGAGAAAAATTTAACCTCACTTTCGCTTAAATTTGCATTAACAACTAATAGAACCTCATCTGCAATGTAATCAAAATCAAATAATGGCGCTACTTCCTGATCAATTAAAAAACCCATCATTTGCGGTGAATACGTTGCCGCTGCCGTTAGTTGATTAAGCTTTACAATGGTTGTTTGTATTGCTTGAACAGGACTTGTTTCCTGAGTTTCTGCCTCATTGGCAAATACAACCTGTGAAATTAACAATGTTAGTGCTAATAAAATTACATTCAATCTTCTCATTTTTTCTCCATTATCTAAAAACAAAACCAAGTAAAATCTAAAACAACTCTGTAGGTATTTCACAGTATTATATTTAAACTTTCTATAAGCAATCAATTATATTATGACTTTCTTTAATTTTTTTAAACATTCTCTATTTTTAGCAATTTTTTACACCCTTACTAGCACTTCATTACCCGCCTATGCAAAAACAGACTCTGAAAAGCAAAAACTTGAGGCTTTCTTCAAGGACTTAGAATCTTTCACCCGTGTGTTTAGTGACATCAAACAGCTTTATGTTGATGATGTTGAAAACAAAGAACTGTTCGATAATGCCATTAAAGGAATGGTAACAGGCCTTGACCCACACTCAAACTACCTGGAACCAAAAGAACAAAAAGACTTACTTGAAAGTGCTTCTGGGAAATTTGGCGGTCTTGGTATTGTAATTGGCATGAAAGACGATGCAATTCAAGTTATTTCTCCAATTGATGATACTCCTGCTTATCGAGCAGGTATTCAAGCGGGCGACTTAATTGTAAAAATTGGCGATAAGCCTGTGCGCGGGATGACATTAGAAGAAGGGGTTGAGCTAATGCGTGGCGAGCCTGATACTAATGTTCAGATTACCGTTGTTCGTAAAAATAAAAAACCTTTTGTGGTTAGTATTACTCGAGAAATTATTACCATTACTTCGGTTAAAGGTTATTTGTTAGAAAAAGACATTGGTTATATTCGCATTTCTAGCTTCCAAAACCCAACTGCCAAGTTATTAAAAGAAACACTTAATAAACTGGTTAAACAAAATGACCGCTACCTTGAATCACTCATTCTTGATTTAAGAAATAATCCTGGTGGTGTTTTAGACAGTGCAGTGGATGTGTCTAATTTATTTATTGATAAAAAAGGATTGGTGGTGTACACCGAAGGCAGAATTCCAAGTTCCAACCTTAAATTCAAAACAGAGCCTGGTGATGTTATGCTTGGCTCTCATATTGTTGTATTGATTAATGAAGGCTCTGCTTCCGCTTCTGAGATTGTTGCTGGCGCATTACAAGATCACAAGCGTGCAATTATCATGGGCAACACTTCATTTGGTAAAGGCTCGGTTCAAACCATTATTGAGCTTGATGAGGGTTACGGCTTAAAAGTAACCACAGCGCGCTATTACACGCCATCAGGTCGTTCTATTCAAGCCAAAGGCATTGAACCAGACATTACTCTTAAAAATATCAGCCTTGAAAATGAAAAAGAAGAAAGTGTCATTGGGGACACCAAGGAAAAAGATTTAAATGGGCACTTGGAAGTTGAAGACCCTTCTGAGTTGTCTTCTGAAGAGATTTTAGAATCTCAAGGAAATAAAAAAGAAGAACAAGACAAAAAGACCATTGAAAAACTTAAAAAAGATTACTTTGTTCACGAGGCTTCCAATTTATTAAGGGCGTTAACCGTTTTAAATAACTAAAATGGCAATCACTCTTTCTGTTGCTAATCAAAAAGGCGGTGTTGGTAAGACTACCACCGCTGTTAATTTGAGCGCAGCATTAAAGGCCATCAAAAAACGTGTTTTGTTAATCGATATCGATCCTCAAGGCAATGCAACTATGGGTTGTGGAGTTGATAAATACAACCTTGAAAATTCAATGTGTGAGTTGTTATTGGATGAATGTAGTATTAATGCAGCAACTGTGCATGCCTCTGGCATTGAGATTGATGTATTGCCCTCTAACACAGATTTAATCGCTGCAGAAATAGAACTACTGCAACGTAAAAATTCAGAATACAAATTAAAAACAGCCATTACCAAAGTTAGTAGTCAGTACGACTATGTGATTATTGACTGTCCGCCATCGCTTAATATGCTTACTATTAATGCATTTACAGCTTCTGATGGCATTATCATCCCAATGCAATGTGAGTATTATGCCTTGGAAGGACTGAGCGCACTCATGCAGACCATTGAAAAAATTAAATCCACCACCAACCCAGAATTGGAAATTACAGGGTTAGTACGTACCATGTTTGATAATAGAAACAATTTATCTAATGAAGTGTCAATTCAGTTATTACAATATTTTTCACACAAAGTATTTAAAACAATCATCCCTAGAAATGTAAAATTAGCAGAAGCACCAAGTTTTGGTCAATCGGTAATTAATTACGCAAGATCATCCAAAGGGGCAATTTCGTATATTTCCTTAGCCAGTGAAGTTTTACGAAAAACATCAATTAATTAAGAATTAAATAATGGCAAAAACTTCAAAATTAGGTCGTGGATTAGATATTTTATTAGGTCAAGTATCTAATGAAAATCAAACCGGTGAAAACAACGGTATGCAAATGTTAGACGTTACTTCTTTACAAAGGGGTAAATTTCAACCTAGAGATGATATTGACCCCGACACACTTAATGAGTTAGCTGAATCAATTACCTCTCAAGGCGTTATTCAGCCTTTAGTTGTACGTAAGGTTACCTACGACAAATACGAAATCATTGCGGGTGAAAGGCGTTGGCGTGCATCTCAAATTGCAGGACTCACAGAAGTACCGGTCATCGTTCGTGAGATTGACGATCAAGTTGCACTTGCCATTGGCCTCATTGAAAACATCCAACGTGAATCACTCACGCCACTTGAAGAAGCAAAAGCACTGCAACAACTGATTGAAGACTTTAAAATGACTCATGAAGAGATTTCTCATGTTGTGGGCCGTTCTCGCTCTGCTGTGAGTAATATAATTCGCCTATTACAATTAAATAATTCTGTTAAGCAGTTACTCAGCAATGGTGATATAGAAATGGGTCATGCACGTGCACTACTCGCTTTAAAAGGTGATGCACAATTTGATATAGCCAATCAAGTCGTTCAACGTTCTTTATCGGTTCGTCAAACTGAAGAATTAGTTAAACGCGTACTCAATCCAAAACCTAAAAAATCCACTAGTGTTGATCCTCACATTGAGGCACTTATGCAGTCTTTAGGTCAAAAATTAGATTCTAAAACAGAAATTAAATCAAACGGTGATAAAGGAAAAATCATTATTCATTATTCATCTGCTGATAAACTTGATGAGATCTTAAAGCGTATTAATTAATACATCTTAGCCCTCCTAGAGGACTGCTGTAAATCGCTAGCCCTCCCAGAGGATTGCTATGTGTCGCTAATCAAAACCACCGACTCTATCTAGCTTTAAAGAGTCATCGTAATGCATCCAGATTCCAAATGCTTTTCCAATAATGTATTCTTCAGGAACAAACCCCCAAAAACGACTATCACTACTACGGGCACGGTTATCGCCCATGACAAAGTAATGCCCTTGTGGCACCTTAACTTTAACACCTTTAGAGTGATTTTTTGGATCTAATAATATATCGTGTGGATTGTTATTTAGTAATTCTCGCTTATGTTTGAATCCTGTCATACTTGAACCAGACTCAATGCCTTGATAAATACCAAGATCTTTGTAATGAATTTTGCTTCCACCCACTCTTAGATGGTCAGAAGAATAACTAATTTCATCACCTGGAATGCCAACAACACGTTTAATAAAATCTGCACCTTTGTATTTAGAATCTTTTTCATAATTAGGGTATCTAAAAACAATTACGTCGCCTCGTTCGGGTTTTTTAAACTCAACAATTTTCTTGTTAAGTACTGGCAAACTCACGCCGTAATCAAACTTACTTACTAAAATAAAATCACCGGTTAATAAAGTAGGCATCATCGAGTTCGATGGAATTCTAAAAGGTTCAACCACAAAGCCTCTAAGTAAAAACACCAATAAAAGCACTGGGTAAAATTCAGCTGACCACTGTACGAGTTTCGGTCGATTAAGGTATTTTTCTGATTTGTTAAATCTTAAAAAACAAACAAAATAAAACCACTTTCCAATGAATGATTTTTTTTGTGTTGTTGGTATTTCTGCCGTTGAATTACTACCAAATAACTGATCAACAAATACAATGATAAAAGCAATTGCCAAAAATAATACCAAGTACGAGGACACGTCCCACGCAAAGAAAGGTGATGCATTTTCAATAGTCATAACAAAAAAGTGGGGAATAATAAAAAAGGTTATTATATAATGTTTTCTTTTTATAGTTTTTCACATTGGAGAAAGTTTGATGGCATTAGCTGATTTAGAAAGAGACGACCATGGTTACCTAGTTGACCTTAATACATGGAATGAAGATGTTGCTGCAGAACTTGCAGAAGAAGAAGGTGTAAATTTAACTGATGATAGCTTTAAATTAATTAACTTCCTTCGCGATGAATACATTAATAATAGCGCCAACCAGCCTAACGAACGTAACATGGTTAAAGGCTTGAAAGGTGATTGGGATGGTAAATTAACCACTAAAGAGTTATACGCCCTATTTCCTAAAGGCCCTGCTAAGCAAGCCGGTAAAATTGCAGGCTTACCTGAAACAAAACGTAAAGGTGGCTACTAAGCTTTAAACCGATACAATAAAAAAGGCGCTCATTGAGCGCCTTTTTATCATCTATAGCTTTTTACACTTCTGCAATATTCATGCCTGCAGAGTTGGCCAATTCAACAAAATTTGGGAATGAAGTCATAACATTGCCTACACCGTTAATTTCTATTGTATGTTTGCACCGTAAAGAAGCAATGGCAAACGACATCGAAATTCGATGATCATGATGTGATTCAATTATTTGAGTTGGTTTTTGAAATACACCACCTTGGATCTTAATGCCATCTTTCAATACTTCATTTTTAATACCTAAGATGCTTAAGCCATCTGCCATCACTTGAATGCGATCAGATTCTTTTACTCTGAGCTCTTTTGCACCTGTTAGTACTGTTTCACCTTGAGCACAGCTCGCTGCAATAAACACGGCTGGAAACTCATCAATCGCCAATGGCACGAGTGACTCTGGAATATGAATGCCCTTTAGTTCTGATGATTGAATACGAATATCAGCTAACAATTCACCGCCAATTTCACGCTCATTTGACAGGGTTAGATTAGCACCCATAAGCTTAAGGATATCAATAATACCCGTACGTGTTGGGTTAACATTAACCCCGGTTAAGGTTACATCAGCCTGTGGTGCAATCACTGCTGCCACCATGAAAAATGCAGAAGAAGATATGTCACTTGGTACCTGGATTTCAGTGGCTGTTAGTTCACCACCGCCGGTTAGGCACATTTGATTATCATTCACACGTACATCATAACCCAGGCCTTTTAACATGCGCTCAGTATGATCGCGCGTGGGTGCTGGCTCGGTAACACAAGTATCACCTTGTGCATATAATCCGGCCAACAATACACAAGACTTAACCTGAGCGGATGCCACAGGAAGATTGTAATGAATGCCTTTGAGTTGCTGTCCACCTTTAATTCTAAGCGGTGGTTTTCCATCGTTACTATCAATGAGTGCGCCCATTTCAGTCAACGGGTTAATCACCCGCCCCATTGGGCGCTTTGAAAGTGATTCATCGCCAATGAGTTCACAGTCAAACGCTTGTGCCGCCAAGATACCTGACATAAGTCGAATAGAAGTGCCAGAGTTGCCTAAATCAAGTGGCTCTGAAGGTTTTTTCAAACCATTAATACCAACACCATGAATCGTCACATTATCGCCTTCACGCTCAATTTTCACACCCATGGCTTGAAACGCTTTTAAAGTAGACAGTGCGTCTTCACCTTCTAAGAAACCAGTAACTTTAGTGGTGCCTTTGGAAAGCGACCCCAGCATAATAGAACGATGGGAGATTGATTTGTCACCTGGTACTTTTAATTGGCCTGATAATGAATGTGCCGGTTTGGCAATAAATTTACTCATATACTCTCTAACTTAGTCTTTAATCCACTCATCACGCGCAGATTTTGCCTCTGCAAATAAATTTTCTAGTGCCTCTGATTGGTTGTTCTCAATCAAATTTGAAAGCTTATCTAACGACTCCTGATAACCCTTAATGTGTTTAACAATATCCGCTGAATTATTAAGACAAATATCGCGCCACATAATAGAATCAGATGAAGCAATGCGTGAGAAATCTTTAAACCCGCCTGCTGCATAATCACGCGCGTCTGGATTATTTTCAATCAAGTAACTCATTAAACCAAAGGCTAGCATATGTGGTAAATGCGAAGTCATTGCCAATAAATCGTCATGTTGTTGATGTGTCATTGTTTCTACCTGTGCTCCTAATATTTTCCATAGCTCTGATACTGCTTCTAATGCTTGTGTGTCAGTATCGTTTTCTGGTGTTAGAATTACGCGCTTATTGTTAAATAGCGCACCATCACTGGCCTCTACACCACTTTTTTCCTTACCTGCAATTGGATGTGCAGGGATAAATCTTTTTGGCACCCTTCCAAAAATTTGCTTTGCAATACTAACAACACTGCCTTTGGTACTGCCAACATCTGAAATAATCACCGAATCATCAATGTATGGCTTGATAAGTTTTAAAATCGTACCAAAACTATCAACAGGTGTGGCAATTAACACCATATCAACGCCTTGCAATGCAGTCGCAATATCCAAACTGTACTTATCAATCACACCGAGTGATTGAGCCTTAATCAAAGAATTCTCATTACGTCCAAAGCCAACAATGATTTTTGCTTGATTAGACTGCTTTAGTCCAGCAGCAAATGAACCGCCGATTAATCCAACACCAATAATGCAAATTTTGTTTATCATAAAACTGATTTTAACGCATCAAGAAACGCCTCATTCTCATTTCGAGTGCCTACTGAAACTCGTAAGTAACCTGGCATTTCAACGGAACGCACAATAAAACCTTTTTCTAGTAATTTTTGGTAAGTCGCTCCAGCATCCTTAACTTTAACTGATACAAAATTCGCATGCGACAGAATATAAGACAAACGCAAACGATCAAATCCTTGTGAGAGTTGTAATAAGCCATTTTTATTTGCAGATACTGATCGCACTAAAAATGCCTCGTCTGCTAAAGCGGCTATCGCAGCACTTTGAGCAATATGATTGACATTAAATGGTTGGCGAATACGATTTAAATAATCTGCAACTTGAGGGTGAGATATTGAATAACCAACTCTCAAACCAGCCAAACCGTAAGCTTTAGAAAAAGTACGAGTAATGACCAAATTATCAAACTCATTTAGCCATCCAATCGATAAATCAGTAGTATCTAAATACTCAATATAAGCTTGATCCAACACCACAATAACCGAGCTTGGTACTTTGGATAAAAACGCATAAACCGCTTCATCGCTTAGCAATGTACCTGTTGGATTGTTTGGGTTTGCAATAAAGACTAGCTTAGTATTATCCGTAATTGATGCAAGCATTGCATCTAAATCATGACCAAAATCATTAGCAGGCGTTACAACTGCTGTTGCACCCAAAGCTTGAGTAGCCAAAGGATAAACCACAAAAGCATATTGTGAAAAAATCACTTCATCTTCTGCTCGACAAACGTACGCTTTGGCTACTAATTCTAAAATATCGTTTGAGCCATTACCTAATGTAACACTCTCGGATGTCACTGATAAGTGTGTTGCAATGGCTTGCTTAAGTTCAAAACCATTACCATCTGGGTATCGACTAATCTCACTGATGGCTTGTTGTATAGCATCTAGTGCTTTAGGTCCTGGACCTAAAGGGTTTTCATTACTGGCCAGTTTAATCACGTGATCTAGGCCTAGCTCACGTTGTAGCTCACTAATAGGCTTACCACCCTGATATGGACTCAGAGAAAGAATAGACTCACAAACACTCATAGCACTATAAAAAGCATCTATAAAACAGCAACAGGGTAAGAGCCTAAAATATCAACTTTTAGCACTCTCTCACTAACTTGCTCTAATGCAGTTTGCACATGCGCCTCTTGCTGATGACCCTCAATATCAATTAAGAATAAATACTCCCATTTCACCCCAGGGATTGGGTGACGTGCAAGTTGCAATATATTAATATCTTGTTCTTTGAAAGGCGCAAGCAAGTCTAGCAAGGCGCCAGACTCATGTTTGGTAACCACTAAAATTGATGTTTTATCTTTACCTGAAGGTGCCACCTCTTCTTTGCCCAATACCAAAAAGCGTGTGACATTGCCAGTTTTATCTTCAATATTTTTTGCTACGCGCTCTAATCCGTACAGGCTTAAAGCTGCCTCCGATGCAATTGCCGCTGCATGTGGCTCATCTTTAACCAATCGCGCTGCCAA
Source organism: Gammaproteobacteria bacterium (assembly GCA_029941485.1). Taxonomy (GTDB): domain Bacteria; phylum Pseudomonadota; class Gammaproteobacteria; order PS1; family Pseudothioglobaceae; genus SUP05. The sequence goes on from JAPYOZ010000033.1 coordinate 9,055, forward strand.
AGCATTTGATGCTACTGGCTTTAATTCAGCATTTGGATAATGATTACTCAGCCAGCGTTGGCACTGATCAAGCGCTTGTTGATGTGCATAAATCTCTTTAATTTCTTGCGATTGATCTGCCATCATGAGCTGGTGTTGAATGGATATCTCAACTTCACCACAAATCTTTAAACCTTGAGAGTACAACATATCAACCGTACCACCAATCACGCCATTTGAAGAATTCTCAATTGGCACAACACCATAATGCGCATTGCCTTTTTCAACTTGATGGAAAATCTCATCAATACTGCCACAATCAAGCGTTGACACTGCGTGGCCGAAATGCTTGAGTGCTGCCTCTTGAGTGAAAGTGCCTTCAGGACCTAAATAAGCAATGTTAAGCGGTTGCTCTAAAGCTAAACAGGCCGACATAATTTCACGAAAAATGTGCGCCATGTCTTTGTCTTTAAGCAGGTTGTCATTGCGTGCAATAATAGCACGTAATACTTGTGCTTCACGTTCAGGACGGTAAAAAACACTTTGATCTTTTGTGGCTTTTTTAACTTCTGCCACTGCTGAGGCGAGTTCGGCGCGCGCACCAACTAATGATTGGATTTTTTTATCCAGCGCATCAATTTCAGCCCTTAGCTCATCCAGTGTTTTTTTAGCCATTTTATTGTCTAAAGACCTCTTACTGTTAAGATGCCTTCAATCTGTTTTAAATTATCGATTACTGTATCAGAAATTTCGCTCTCTAGGTCGATTAAAGTATAGGCAACATCATCTCTTGATTTATTCAACATATCAACAATATTTGCACCAGCATCAGCAACTGCTGTTGAAATTTGACCCACCATATTCGGAATATTTTTATGCGTAATCGCCAAACGCTCTTTACCCGCTCTTGGCATTTTTGCTTCGGGGAAATTAACCGAATTTAAAATATTACCATTTTCAAGATAATCTTTAATCTGGTTTGCCACCATGATCGCACAATTATCTTCAGCTTCAGCTGTTGATGCGCCTAAATGAGGTAGCGCAATCACACGCTCATGGTCTTTCTTATCGTCGATTGGAAAATCAGTCACGTAGTACTTAACTTTGCCAGCTTCTAATGCGGTAATTAACGCATCTTCATCAATAATGCCATCACGAGCAAAATTCAAAATAGTTGCACCTTTTGGTAATAAAGC
>JAPYOZ010000034.1 GCA_029941485.1 Gammaproteobacteria bacterium
TCGAGTAAATCCCATAGTTTTTCTTTTTCACTGTGTTCAGGGCAAGCAGGGTAGCCAGGTGCAGGGCGAATGCCACGGTATTTTTCTTCAATAAATTCATCATTGTCAATGTCTTCATCACTATAACCCCAGAGCTCAGTGCGGAATTTATAATGCATCATTTCAGCAAAGGCTTCAGCAAAACGATCAGCCACCGCTTTAATCATAATAGAGTTGTAATCGTCATGATCAGCTTCATAAGCCGCTACTAATGGGTCGATATTAATACCAGCGGTAACTGCAAATGCACCCATATAATCTTGCACACCACCGTCTTTAGGGGCGATAAAATCACTCAGACAGAAGTTAGGGGTGTTGCCTTTTTTATCTAGCTGTTGGCGCAATTGGTTGAGTGTCATTAATACTTTACCATTCTCATCAGTGAGTTCAATGTCTTCATTTACACTATTGGCACGGAAGATGCCTACAACAGAATTGGCTTGCAATAGCTTTTCATCCATGACTTTCTTAAACATGACTTTGGCGTCTTTAAACAGTGCCGACGCAGATTCACCCACCACTTCATCAGTGAGAATATCGGGGAATTTTCCAGCAAGCTCCCAAGTACGGAAGAATGGCACCCAATCAATAAATTCAAAGATTTCGTTTAGATCATAATCTTCAAATACATGAACACCCAATTTGTTTGGCGTGGTGATTTGATCAAACTTAAGTTTGGGTTTATTCTTTCTAGCAGCTTCAAGGCTAACAAGTTTGGTCTTGCCTTTTTTAGCGCGTCGTACTCGTACTTCTTCGTATTCTTCTTTAGTGCTTTGCACTAAGGCTGGTTTTAATTTTTCTGATAACAGTGAAGTAGCAACACCAACGGCTTTAGAGGCGTCTTTAACGTAAAACACACCCTTGTCATATTCGGGCTCAATCTTAACCGCTGTGTGTGCTTTTGAAGTGGTAGCACCGCCAATCATCAGTGGTAGTTCAAAGCCTCGGCGCGTCATTTCTTTGGCCACAAACACCATTTCATCGAGTGATGGAGTGATTAAGCCAGACAAACCAATAATATCCACATTTTTTTTAATGGCCGTTTCAAGGATGGTTTCAGCAGGTACCATCACACCTAAGTCAATAATCTCGTAATTGTTACAAGAAAGCACTACACCAACAATATTCTTGCCAATATCGTGTACATCACCTTTAACCGTGGCCATGAGGATCTTGCCTTGGGTTCTAGCACCACAATCTTGTTTTTCAGCCTCTAAGAAAGGATCTAAATAAGCCACGGATTTTTTCATCACCCGGGCAGATTTTACTACTTGCGGTAAGAACATTCTTCCATCACCAAATAGATCACCAACCACGTTCATACCATCCATCAGTGGGCCTTCAATCACCAAAATAGGGCGACCCAATTTTTCCAGTGCTTCTTTTGTATCTTCATCGATAAATTCGGTAATACCTTTAACTAAAGAATGTTCTAAACGTTTTTCAACTGACCAAGTGCGCCACTCTAGATCTCTTTTATTTTCCTGAACTTCACCCGTGCCAGAAAATTTACCCGCAATGTCAACTAAACGCTCACCCGCTTCTTCGTCGCTATTAAGAACAACATCTTCTACCGCTTTTTTAAGTTCTGGATCAATATCGTCGTAAACCACCAACTGGCCTGCATTGACAATACCCATGGTCATGCCAGCCTTTATCGCATGATATAAAAATACTGAGTGAATCGCCTCGCGTACGGGGTTGTTACCTCTAAAGGAGAACGATACGTTAGACACACCGCCTGATATTTTTGCATAAGGTAGGTTTTTGGTTATCTCACGGGTGGCTTCAATAAAGTCTACGCCGTAGTTATTGTGCTCTTCAATACCGGTGGCTACCGCAAAAATATTCGGATCAAAAATAATGTCTTCTGGTGGAAAGCCAACCTCATTTACCAATATGTCATAAGCCTCGGTACAGATTTCAATTTTGCGTTGTTGCGTGTCGGCTTGGCCAACTTCATCAAAGGCCATGACGATAATCGCTGCACCGTAGCGCTTACACAGGTGTGCGTATTTAACAAAGTTGTCTTTACCTTCTTTAAGCGAAATTGAGTTAACGATCGCCTTGCCTTGCGTACATTTTAAGCCGGCTTCAATAATCTCCCATTTTGATGAATCCACCATCAGCGGCACTCTAGAAATATCTGGCTCAGAGGCGATTAGATTCATAAATCGAACCATGGCCGCCTTACCATCTAACATACCTTCGTCCATATTGATGTCAACCACTTGTGCGCCATCTTCTACTTGTGTACGGCAAATATCGAGAGCTTCTTCATATTCTTCATTGAGAATTAAGCGCTTGAACTTGGCAGAGCCGGTCACGTTAGCACGTTCACCAACATTAACAAATAATGAGTCCTCGCCAATATTAAAAGCTTCTAGGCCAGATAATCGACACTCAGGTTTAATATTAGGGATTTTTCTAGGTGCCAAGCCTTCAACTGCATCGGCAATCGCCTTAATATGATCAGGCGTAGATCCACAACAACCACCTAAAATATTGACCAAGCCAGACTCGGCCCACTCACCCACTTGCTCACTCATGGTAATGGCGCCTAAGTCATACTCACCAAACTCATTTGGCAGGCCAGCATTTGGATGTGCAGAGGTGTAAGTGTTAGACACGCGCGACATTTCAGCCACGTATTGGCGCAATAAATCAGGGCCTAAAGCACAGTTAAGGCCGATAGAAATAGGGTTAGCATGACGTAGCGAATTATAAAAAGCCTCGGTCATTTGCCCAGATAGGGTACGACCAGAAGCATCAGTAATGGTGCCCGAGATCATAATTGGCAGTTCAACGCCATCATCTTCAAACACTTGTTGTACGGCAAAAATAGCCGCTTTAGCATTCAGCGTGTCAAAAATAGTTTCAATTAAGATGATGTCCGAGCCACCTTCAATCAGGCCACGAGTCGATTCCATATACACACCAACCAACTCATCAAAGCTAACGTTTCTAAAACCAGGATCATTCACATCCGGTGAGAGTGAGCAAGTGCGTGAAGTCGGGCCAATGACACCGGCAACAAAGCGTGGTTTGTCTTTGGTAGAAAACTCATCACAGACTTCACGTGCTAACCTAGCACTCTCAACGTTAATTTCATAGGCGAATTCTTCCATCTTATAATCAGACATGGAAGTTTTGGTCGCGTTAAAGGTGTTAGTTTCAACAATATCGGCACCCACTTCAAGGTAGGATTTGTGAATATCTTGAATAATTTGAGGCTGTGTGAGTGACAAAAGGTCGTTATTACCTTGTACTAAGATGTGCCAATCTTTAAAGCGTTCACCGCGATAATCTTCTTCGCTAAGCTTGTGCTTTTGGATCATGGTACCCATGGCGCCATCAAGAACTAAAATTCGCTTTTCTAAAAGGGATTGTAATATCTGTTTTGTCGACATGTTTGGTATTATAATTAAGTCTAATTTAATAGGGGGTTTTGATGAAAAAATTGTTTATAACGGCTTTGTTTTTATCCAGTTTGAATGCCAACGCATTTTTAGACTTTAATAGCTACGGTTCTGGCTATGATGATAACGATTGGCCAGTTTGGACACCTATGTATTGGATGGATGGAATGTTTAATGGTAATGGCTTTGGTAATAAGCGTAATCGAGGTTATGGCTATCCTTATAACAATCGCCCTTACAACGTTAACGCCTCACGCTTTGACATAACTCAGATGCCAACGCCTGATCAAGCCTATCAATCAGAAAGTGGTTTTATGCCGCGTCCGAGTTTTATGACACCAGCGGCTCAATCGTTCGCTAATCCAAATTCATTTACTCCAACAACAAGTGATAATAAAATGCCAAATCCTTATCAAAATACCTATCAAATAAACCAATTACCCAGCCCATATTCCCGTAATTATCAGTTAAATCCAGCGCCTAGTCTTTACAGTAGTTGGTTTTAATGGTTATTTTTTTAAATTTATTTACAAAAAAGTATATTATTAAGTTATAATATAAACTTCTTTTAATTTTTATATATGGAGATAAGACAATGAAAAAGATTTTTGCAGTAGTATTATTAGCATTCGCACTAAGCGCAAATGCATTTTTTAGTAACAACAATTCCCCTTGGAGCAGCGGCTATAGTAACTATAATGGCGGTGGTTATAATGATAACGGTATGTTTGGCTACAACCCGTACGATTTTTGGGACCCTCGTTGGTACATGGAAGAAATGGGCAATATGGTTGACGAGTTTGACGATGAGTTTAACAGTAATAGTAACAATTATGGTTATGGTTACAACCCGTACAGCAACGGTCCTTGGAACAACAATTCATTGGGTAACAACGCTCCTTGGAATAATAACTCATTTGGTAACAACGCTCCTTGGAATAACGGCCCTTGGAACAACAAAGCTCCGGTAGCACCTGCTGCTCCAGCAAAATAATTTAAACAAATTATTGAGTTAAAAAAACCAGTACTTGTTGCTGGTTTTTTTTCGTCTGAGCAAAATTATTGGTTTATAATTACCACTCATTTTTTAAATTATTAGAGGAGAGCAAGATGAAAAAAATCATTACAGTTTCACTATTAAGCTTAGCGTTAAACGCAAGTGCAGGTTGGGGTGGTAACAATGGCTTTAACAATGGTCCATGGGGTGGTTCTAACAATAACAACGGTATTTTTGGTAATAATCCATATTCAATGTTCACACCAGATTGGTTTAGTGAAGAAATGGACGACATGATGGACGAGTTTGATTCCAACAACAACGGCCCTTGGGGCAACAATGGCCGGAATAACAATAACCCTTGGGGAAATAATGGCCCTTGGAATAATTCAGGTCCATGGAGTGGTGGTAATAGCGGTCCTTGGAACAATTCAGGCCCATGGGGCAACAGCAGTCCGTGGAATAACTCAAACTGGGGAAACACACCTATGGGCAACCAAAATGGCCCTTGGAATAACAACTCTTGGAAAAATGGTCCTTGGAGTAACTACGGTTACAACCAGCCCATTTCAACCAATTCAGAGTCCAGTACCGGCCGTTAAATAGGTATTGATTTAAATAATATGACATAAAATTAAGCCAGCTTTTTTGCTGGCTTTTTTATGATACAAAACCCTTATTAAATAAAAACAAGATGTGGACTTACGTATTTAGAAGAATTCTGTACAGCATTCCAATTCTGCTCGGGGTTAACCTAATTACTTTTTTATTGTTTTTTATGGTAAATACGCCCGATGACATGGCGCGCATTCAATTGGGCACAAAGCACGTTACCCAAGCCGATATCCATTCTTGGAAAGAAGAAAAAGGTTACAACAAACCTTTATTTGTTAATACTAACGAATCAGGCACAGCCGTATTAACACAGACTATTTTTTATCAAAAATCAGTGCCTTTGTTTAAGCTTAATTTTGGTCATTCTGACTCCGGCAGAAACATCAATAAAGACATTACTGAACGCATGTGGCCATCACTTGCTCTGGCCATTCCCTCCTTTATTATTGCACTGATAACCAATATCGTTTTTGCCATGTGGATGGTTACGTTAGTAGGCACAAAGTTAGAGCGAATTACTTTAATTTTAAGTGTGGCGCTAATGTCCATTTCCGGGCTTTTTTATATTATTATTGGTCAAAAAATCGTTGCAGGACTGTGGCATTGGTTCCCCGTCTCTGGTTACCAAGGTGGTACGGAATCTTGGCGTTTTGTCTTGTTGCCTGTGCTTATTGGTGTGGTGGCTGGCATAGGTGCAGGTGTGCGCTGGTACCGATCCATCTTTTTAGAAGAAATTAACAAGCCTTACGTAAACACAGCCCGTGCTAAAGGACTTAGTGAGCGACAAGTACTTTTCAAGCACGTACTAAGAAATGCCATGATTCCAATTCTGACTGGAGTAGTAGTGGTAATTCCATCGTTGTTTATGGGCAGTTTGATTATGGAGTCTTTCTTTTCCATTCCAGGTTTGGGTAGCTACACCATTGATGCAATTAACTCACAAGATTTTGCCATTGTGCGAGCGATGGTATTCTTGGGCTCGGTGCTCTATATTATAGGTCTATTGCTGACTGATATTTCTTACACATGGGTTGATCCAAGGGTGAAGTTCAAATGACCTTTATCTGGCTTTGGACTGACTTCTTGCTTTGGGTATTATTCGCACTGAGTTTTTATGCGATTATTAAGATACGTCAGAACGATTTACTGCGTCAAAAATGGAAAAAAATATTTTCACAACCTTTAGCACTTTCAGCATTCATTGTTTTTTCTTTTTATATTTTAATCGGTTTAACCGATTCTCTGCATTTTAGATTTGATAATGACACAACCGCCTACAGCGTACTGGACAGAGTACTACTGCCGGCATTAGAAGCCGATGAAAAAACCTATTCCACGCCACTGAATTATCAGCAGTTTTCTAAAGAATATTTAGAAAATGGTCTTAGAGGTAGGGTGCATCTTAATTTAGTTTCACAGCAGATCAACAGCCCAAGTGAAAATTATTCACAAATATTTAACATTAGTATCCAAGCTTTAATTTACAGTATTTTTGCTATTTTTATACTTGTATTGATTGGTAAAAAAGCGCTTGCAATTAATCCAAGCATTAAAATTAACAGAGTAGCATTCATCACGCTATTCGGGGTGATATTTTTCTGTATTTGGACAATACTAATGATGCCCAATTATCATATTTTAGGCACCGATAAAGCCGGCATTGATGTCTTTTACAAAGCCGTTAAGAGTATTCGCACTGGCATGATATTTGGCTTATTGACAACATTATTGGCTCTTCCACCCGCCATTATTTTAGGGCTTATGGCAGGGTACTTTAAAGGCAAAACGGACGATGTGATTCAATACATTTATACCACCATCAGTGCCATTCCGGGTATTTTGCTCATTGCTGCCTTGGTACTTATTTTGCAAGTTTATATGGATGAACACGCATCTGACTACGCCTCTACTTTGGAACGTTCGGACCTTAAACTGCTTCTACTTTGCGTTATCTTAGCACTGACATCATGGACAGGCCTGTGTCGTCTTATTCGAGCTGAAACGCTTAAACTTTCAGAGTTGGAGTTTGTACAAGCCGCTAAAGTATTTGGTGTGAGTAATATTAAAATTTTGTTCAATCATCTAATGCCTAATGTCATGCATTTAGTGCTCATCTCCATTGTGTTGGATTTCTCAGGTTTGGTACTGATTGAAGCTGTGCTTTCTTATGTGGGTGTCGGTGTGGATGCCACCACCATGAGCTGGGGTAATATGATTAACGCTGCACGGTTAGAGTTATCAACCGATCCAGTGGTTTGGTGGCCTCTAGCCAGTAGCTTCATTTTTATGTTTGTTCTGGTACTTAGTGCTAATCTATTTGCTGATCGTGTACGTCATGTATTTGACCCAAAGGCAGGTACGGATGAATAGCGCACTATTTTCGGTTGAAAATCTGTCAATTTTCACTCAATCACAAAAAATCGTAAAAAATATTAGCTTTAGCATTAACCAAGGTGAAATCTTTGCTTTGGTGGGTGAATCCGGTTCTGGAAAGAGTTTAACTGCCTTAAGTGTGGTTGATTTACTGGCAAAAAACCTTAAAAAGAGTGGAAAGATCACTTATAAAGGCACCGATTTAAGTCATTCGCAAAATATCCAAAAATTTCGTGGCTCAGAAATCGCCTTTATTTTCCAAGACCCAACCAACAGTCTAAACCCAATTATGACCATTGGTGAGCAAGTAAATGAAGTATTAGCCTTACACACCGATTTAGGCAAAAAACAGCGTAAATCGCGTGTTTTGGAGCTGTTTAAACAAGTGGATCTCGACGATACGATGCAAATGTACACCAGATACCCACATCAAGTCTCTGGTGGGCAAAAACAGCGTGTTATGATCGCTTGTGCACTCGCTGGTGGTGCCAAACTACTCATTGCTGATGAGCCTACTACGGCACTTGATGTCACCACACAAAAGCAAGTATTAGAGTTGTTGCTAGACCTTAGAAAAAATCAGGAATTATCGATATTGCTCATTACTCACGATTTATCAGTGGTTAGGCTTATGGCTGATCAAGTTGGGGTTATGCATCAGGGTGAGATCATTGAAAATCGTAAAAAACATGAATTTTTCAAAAACCCTCAACAGCAATATTCCAAAGAACTTTTGGTTTCATTGCCAAAAGGAAATAGACCTCAGCAAGACAGTGAAATATTGCTAAATGGAAAAAATGTTAAAGTTTATTTTCCAGTTAAAACTGGCTTATTCCAACGTACTACGGATTATGTTAGGGCGGTTGATGGGGTTAGTTTCAGCCTAAAACAAAGGCAAAATCTTGCCATTGTTGGTGAGTCTGGTTCTGGCAAAACTACACTGGCCAAAGCCATTATGCGCCAGTTAGATTTGCACGATGGGCGTGTCAACATGGACAATCAGACAATCAGCAGTTACGATCGAAAATCTTACGCAGCCAAAGTACAAATTGTTTTTCAAAACGTTACTTCGAGTTTTAACCCACGCATGCGAATTTCTCAAACCTTATTAGAAGGTTTGGAAACGCTCAATCCTCATCAAGCAAATCTAAGTTATATTACTGAACTTTTACAAGAAGTTGAGTTGGACCCTAAGCTCATGCATCGCTACCCACACGAGCTATCAGGTGGCCAATTACAACGTTTATCAATTGCTCGTGCCATTAGTGTTAATCCGCAAGTGATTATTTGCGATGAACCAACTTCAGCACTAGATGCCACCGTTAAGGTGCAAATTCTGGATTTGCTATTACGCCTACAGCGTGAGAAGGGTGTGAGTTACATTATCATCACCCATGATATTTCCATTGTGGATTATTTTGCCGATGACATCATTGTCATGAAGAATGGCAAATCCTTAGAAAATGGTAAGACTAAGGACGTATTAAACAACCCCCAAAATGATTACACCAAAGCGCTTTTATCTTCAGTATTGAATTAGGTTAAAATTACGCACCCAAAACAGCCTTAAAAATAGGAATAAAATGAGTGATAATTGTATTTTTTGTAAATTAAGAGATGAGCGCGTTATTTATGAGTGTGAGCACACCAAAGCGTTTATTGACACTTATCCTGCTTCACCTGGGCACACGCTCATTATTC
>JAPYOZ010000035.1 GCA_029941485.1 Gammaproteobacteria bacterium
ATTTTCCGGTAAAGCAATACACACGCGGCGAACGCATTCGTTTAGCACTAGAAGAACTAGGGCCAATTTTTATTAAGTTTGGGCAAACGCTCTCTACCAGACGAGATTTGTTGCCAGATGACATTGGTGATGAACTGGCAAAACTGCAAGACAAATGCCCCGCTTTCGATTCGGCTAATGCCCAACAAATCGTCGAGGAATCTTTGGGTGATAGCATTGACACCCTTTTTAAAAATTTTGATCAAAAACCTCTGGCGTCTGCCTCTATTGCCCAAGTACACACTGCCACCACCCACGATGGCGACAAAGTCGTGGTTAAAGTAGTGCGCCCTAACATTGATCAAATCATCAAGCGCGATATTGCACTAATGTATGCCCTAGCAAGGCTAATTAGCAAACACCAAATGAGTCAAAAAATACGTCCAACTGAAATCGTTGCCGAATTTGAAAACATCATCTTAAACGAGCTCAACATGTTAAATGAGGCGGCCAACGCCTCACAACTACGCAAAAATTTTAGTCGCTCTAATTTGCTTTACGTGCCCGAAGTCTACTGGAATTTATGCAGTGAAAACGTTTTAACCACTGAACGTATTTATGGAACGCCTGTGGGCGATATTGAACAACTCAAGGCTAACAATGTTGACATGAAAAAACTGGCCGAAGAGGGTGTTATTATTTTCTTCACTCAAGTTTTTAAGCATAACTTTTTCCATGCAGACATGCACCCTGGCAATATTTTTGTGGGCAAAGACAACAACTACATTGGTGTTGATTTTGGCATTATGGGCACGCTCACCGAAGAAGATAAAGACTTTATTGCCGATATCTTTCTAGCGTTCTTTAACCAAGATTATCATGCCGTTGCTAGGGTTTATATTGATTCAGGATGGGCCAGTGCTAGTACGGACGTGATAGCATTTGAACAAGCCATCGGTAGGATTTGTGAGCCGATGTTTGAAAAACCTTTGGGTGAAATATCTTTTGGTCAGGTACTGCTAGAGCTAATTCAAGAAGCGAAAAATTTTGACATCACTATTCAGCCACAACTGTTATTATTAGACAAAACATTATTAAACATTGAAGGGCTAGGCAGGCAGCTTTATCCACAACTGGATTTGTGGGCAACTGCTAAACCATTTTTAGAAGACTTAGTTAAAGAGAAATACAGCATGAAAAATACATTTGAAAAACTCAAAGAACAAGCGCCCCAATTACTAAAAGACATTCCAGAATTACCAAAGTTAGTAATAAATGCACTCAAGCAACTCGACAAAGTAAAAGACATAAATCGCCTTTATTCACAACAAACTGACAACATTGTTAATCAACTTAAGGACAACTCTAACAAACAAACGTCCGCCATTTTTGCAGGCGCTCTGATTATTCTTGCAGGTATTTTGGCCACCAATGCATTGTGGATTGCCAGTAGTGCTAGCACCATAGCTGGATTAATATTCTGGTCTAAATCTAGATAACATTTCTTTTAGTATTATTTTCGGGTAAAATTACCACCTCGGTGTGTTTGGTCGCAAAACGCATTGATTAACTAGCATCCAATTGTCGGGTGTTTTTTTATTTTTTGGAGAAGTATAAAATGAATATGAAAATTAACGCTTTAATGCGTGAAGACCAGGGCAAAGGTGCGAGCCGCCGCCTGCGTCGTGAAGAGAAAGTGCCTGCTATTGTTTATGGATCAGGCAAAGACCCTAGTGCAATCACACTAAACATACATGAGATTACTCACTTATTAGAAAATGACGAGGCCTTCACTTCGGTTCTAGATTTAGAGATAGACAAAAAAACAGAGCCTGTAATCATTAAAGACCTACAGCGCCATCCTGCTAAAAACTGCATCACCCACGTTGACTTGTTACGCATCGATATGAAGCAAACAATTATTACCAACATTCCGCTGATCTTTATCGGAGAAGAGGAAAACGAAGCAATACGTCTTGGTGCCATCCTTAACCAGTTTATCAACAGTGTTGAGGTTTCTTGTCTGCCAGCAGACATGCCAAATGGCATTGATGTAGACATTAGCGGTCTTGCAATTGACGAACACATTAGCCTAACTGGCATAAGCATGCCAGAAGGTGTAACACTGATTGCGCTAACACATGGCGATATTGAAACACACGATCAAAGTGTTGTTGCCGTTCAAGAACCTAAGCTAATGGCTGAAGAGGTTGAAGAAGAGATTGTTGATGCTGAAGGTGAAGAAGGTGAAGAAGGTGAAGAAGGTGCTGAAGGCGAAGAAGGTGGTGGCAACAAAACAGATGATGATAAAGCAGGCGGTGATAAAGCAGGCGGTGATTCAGGCTCTAACTAAGGCCAATACAGTTCAATAATTATGACGATTAAACTGATTGTTGGCTTAGGAAACCCAGGCAAAGACTATCAGCCTCATCGACACAATGTGGGCTTCTGGTTTTGCGATGCAATTGCACATTTGCATTCAGTTTCTTTTAAAAAAGAAGCCAAGTTCTTTGGTGACGTAGCACAAATCAATATTGCAGGTTCAAGCCTGCGTCTGCTAAAGCCTGGCACTTACATGAATCGTTCGGGTCAATCCATTCAAAGCATTGCTAAATTCTACCAAATAAACATTGATGAGATTTTAGTTGCACACGATGAGTTAGATCTTAATCCTGGCATCGCTCGAATCAAATTTAGCGGAGGGCATGGTGGTCACAACGGCCTTAGAGATGCTATTAAAGCACTAAGTAGCAATGATTTTTACCGGTTAAGAATTGGTATTGGTCACCCAGGTGACAAATCAAAAGTGGCTGATTTTGTTCTACATGCACCCAATAAATCAGAGGTTGAGCCAATACAAACGGCCTTGGTTAATTCATTAAACGTTATTGAACAAGTCGTTAAAGGTGATACTGAGCAAGCAATGAAAACGCTACACACACAAGGATAAGCATGGGATTTAAATGCGGCATTGTTGGGCTGCCCAACGTTGGAAAATCAACTCTATTTAACGCATTAACACAAGCAGGTATCGAATCTGCTAACTATCCGTTTTGTACCATTGAGCCTAATGTAGGCATTGTGCCTATTAACGATAAACGCCTTGACCGGTTAGCGAAAATTGTCAATCCTAAAAAAATCCTACCCACCACCATGGAATTTGTTGATATTGCAGGCCTGGTTGAGGGCGCTTCAAAAGGCGAGGGTTTGGGCAATCAGTTTTTAACTAATATTCGTGAAACGGATGCCATTGTTCATGTGGTTCGCTGCTTTGAAAATGATGATATTGTGCACGTTTCTGGCAAAGTGTCCCCATTAGACGACATGGAAATTATCAACACTGAACTAGTATTGGCAGATTTAACTGCGGTTGAAAAGCTTTATCAAAAGGCCATCAAAAATACCAAGTCTGGCCAGAAAGATGGCCTGCCGCTAAAGGCTTTATTAGAAAGAGTGCTGCCAACCCTTGAATCAGGTGAAAGCGCAAGTAGCCTATCTTACGATGATGAAGAGCTTAAGTTACTCAAAGGGTTTCAACTGCTCACCATAAAGCCCGTACTCTACGTCGCCAATGTTAGTGAAGATGGCTTTAGCGATAATCCACACTTAACAGTAGTAGAAAATTTTGCACAAACTAAAAATGCGCAAGTGGTTGCAATTTGTGCCGACATTGAGGCTGAAATTGCCGAGCTCAATCTCGATGAAAAACAAGAGTTTCTCTCTGAAATGGGGCAAAACGAATCAGGACTAGATCGCCTTATCAAAGCAGGTTATGCCTTATTAGGCCTGCAAACTTACTTTACAGCAGGCGTTCAAGAGGTTCGCGCTTGGACCATAAATATTGGCGATAGCGCCCCTCAAGCAGCAGGAAAAATTCACGGCGACTTTGAAAAAGGCTTTATCCGCGCTGAAACCATTGCTTTTGATGATTTTATCAAGTTCAATGGCGAGAAAGGCGCCAAAGAAGCAGGAAAATTACGCTCTGAAGGTAAGGATTACATTGTCCAAGATGGTGATGTGGTACACTTCTTATTCAACGTTTAACCCATTAACAAAATTGGATCAATGAACTCTAAAAAACAAACAAAATTATTAATTATTCTAGATGGCTGGGGACACTCTAATACAAAAGAAAACAATGCCATCGCCTTAGCAAAAACCCCTGTCTGGGATAAATTTAACGAAAATTTTCCTCATTCTTTAATTAACACTAGCGGTAAAAATGTTGGCTTACCTGGAAAGCAAATGGGCAATTCGGAAGTCGGCCATCTCAATCTAGGCGCTGGACGCGTGGTTAAACAAGACTTCACTCGCATCCATAACGAACTTGAAAACGGTGACTTTTTTAGAAACCCCATTCTAAAAAACGCACTGGATTACGCAAACGACAACAACAAAGTCGTTCATATTATGGGCTTACTTTCTGATGGTGGCGTGCACTCACACGAAGAACAAATTCACGGCATGTTGGAAATGGCTCACAAACATGGATGTGAAAACGTCTATTTACACGTATTTACCGATGGTAGAGACTGTGCACAAAAAAGTGCTAAAAAATACATTCAAGCGCTTGAAGACAAAATCACAGAACTTGGTACTGGGGAAATCACCAGCGTTATTGGTCGATATTTTTCCATGGATAGAGACAACCGCTGGTCGCGTGTTCGTTGCGCTTATGAACTTATTTCAAAAGGAAAAAGTAAGTTCTTAGCCAAAACAGCACTGGACGCTGTTGAACTTGCCTACGATCGTGGTGAAACCGATGAATTTATTCAATCTACCTCAATCAAAGCCCCAACAAAAATTAGAAAAGGCGATGTACTAATTTTTATGAACTATAGGGCGGATCGTGCAAGGCAAATCACTCAAGCATTTTTTGATGAAAACTTCCAAGGGTTTTCACGTGGAACGTTCATCCCCACTCAGTTCACTTGTTTAACTGAGTATAAAAAAGATTTCAACCTTCCGGTAGCCTATCCATCGTCCAAACTCAACAACGTTCTAGGGAAATACCTGTCTAACTTAGGCATGACCCAACTTAGAATTGCTGAAACTGAAAAATACGCACACGTAACTTTTTTTCTTAATGGCGGTGTTGAAAGAGCGTTTAACGGCGAGGACAGAGTATTAATTCCTTCGCCTGATGTTGCCACTTACGACCTACAGCCAGAAATGAGTGCGTTTGAACTCACCGATGAACTGGTCGAAAACATTGAAAGTCAAAAATACGATTTGATTATTTGTAATTTTGCCAATACCGACATGGTGGGGCACTCCGGCAAATTAGAAGCCGCCATTAAAGCAGTTGAAGCGGTTGATGCTTGCTTAGGTATTGTCTATCAAGCCATGCACGAAATCGATGGTGAAATGCTCATTACTGCAGACCATGGCAATGCAGAACAAATGGTCAACCCGGAAACGGGGGAAGTACACACAGCACACACGAACAACCCAGTACCGCTAATATTTATTAGTAGCCGTAAAGCCGTTATCGCTAAGCCTGAAGAAGGTGCACTGTCAGACATTGCCCCAACCTTATTAACCATGATGGGCGTTGAGCAACCTGAAGAAATGACCGGAGTAAGCTTATTAACCTTTTAACACAAGACACTTGTATAATTAACACGAACAGGAGAGAAAAATGAAACAACCCAATTTTATCGCACCTTCTATTTTATCCGCAGACTTTGCACGCCTTGGCGAGGAAGTAGACAACGTACTAAGAGACGGTGCGGACATTGTGCATTTTGATGTAATGGACAACCATTACGTTAATAATTTAACCATCGGCCCACTGGTGTGTGAGGCGATCAGAAACCACGGCGTAACAGCACCAATTGACGTGCATTTAATGGTTAAGCCGGTTGATAGAATTGTGCCTGATTTTGCGGCTGCTGGCGCCACGTACATTACTTTCCATCCCGAAGCCTCTGAGCACATTGACGGTACGATCGGGCTAATCAAAAACAGTGGTTGTAAGGCAGGATTAGTATTTAATCCAGCAACACCATTAAGCTATCTCGATCATGTCATTGACAAACTAGACATGATTCTTCTAATGTCGGTAAATCCTGGTTTTGGCGGTCAATCCTTTATTCCTTCATCGTTAGAAAAATTACGCACGGTGCGCAAAATGATTGACAACAAAGGGCTGGACATTCGCCTAGAAATTGACGGTGGTGTAAAAATTGACAACATTCAAGAAATCGCTGCTGCGGGTGCAGACACGTTTGTTGCAGGCTCTGCTATCTTTAATACCGAGGACTACAAGGCAACAATCGACGCCATGCGCGCCGAACTAGCAAAAGCTTAATTAATCGGATCTTTCCGAGTATAATATCGCGTTTACGATTTTTAAAAAAATCAAAAAAGTTGAGTTGGGCGTCCAGTTAAGGCAATGGACGCCCAACTTGTTTAATAATGTATCACACAACTCGGCATATTGGTCAGGGTGCTCTTTTGCAAAATAAAGAGTTGATCAGTAGAAGTTGTGGAAGAAAGAGAAAATAATTCTCTTTATTAACCCAGGAGAAATAAAATGGCAAAAACTTCAATGAAAAAAATGTTGGAGGCCGGTGTTCACTTTGGCCACCGTTCTCGCTTTTGGCATCCAAAAATGGATCGCTATATTTACGGAACTCGTAACGGTGTTCACATCATCAACCTAGAAAAAACACTACCTTTGTTTAACGACGTGCTTAACTTTGCAAGCAAAACTGCTGCGCAAGGTAAGTCAATCTTATTTGTTGGCACAAAAAGAGCGGCAACAGATGCCATGAAAGAAGAGGCAATCAGATGTGGCATGCCATACGTTAATCATCGCTGGTTAGGTGGCATGATGACCAACTACAAAACAATCAAAGCGTCAATTAAACGCCTTAAAGACTTAGAATTTTTAGCCGAGGAAAACTTTACCCAATTTGGCAAAAAAGAAGCACTGATGATGACCAGAGAAATGGAAAAATTAGAGCGCAGTTTGGGTGGCATTAAAGACTTAGGCGGTATTCCCGACGTGGTTTTTGTAATCGACATTGGCCATGAAAGAAATGCCATTAAAGAGGCTCAAAAACTCCACCTTCCAATTATTGGTATTGTAGACACCAACCACAATCCAGAGGGTATTGACTACGTAATTCCTGGCAACGATGACTCAATCAGAGCTATTCGCTACTACGCAAGGGAAATCGCTAATGCAGTTTTAGAGGCTAAAGCGTCGGCTGGTACGAAAGCAAAAGAAGCTCCAACTAAAAAAGTAGCTGAGAAAAAAGTACCTGCTAAAAAAGAAGAGTCAAAAACAAAAACGGTTGAAACTAAAAAAGTAGCTGAGAAAAAACCCGTTACTAAAAAAGAAGTAAAAGCTGAAACTGCGCCTGCCAAAAAAGCACCCGCTAAAAAGCCAGCTGCTAAAGCAGAAAAGCTTAACAAAACAGCGCTTAATGCAATGAAAAAAGCAGAGCTAGCTGATTATGCAGATGCTCAAGGTGTTAAGGTTAATGCTAGCGACACTAAAGCACAAATGATTGAAAAGCTTTCATAAAGCAAAAAACATTAACAGGAGACTACTATGGCAATTACAGCAGCTTTAGTTAAAGAATTAAGAGGAAGAACAGGTGCAGGCATGATGGACTGCAAAAAAGCCCTAACCGAAGCCAATGGCGACATGGAAGCGGCCATTGATTTAATGCGTACTTCTGGTGCTGCAAAAGCAGCAAAAAAATCCGGTCGTGTTGCAGCTGAAGGCTTGGTTAAAGTCAACATTAGTGATGACAACAAAACCGCAACAATCCTAGAAATTAACTCTGAAACTGACTTTGTGACTAAGGGTGATGCGTTCATTGGGTTTGTTGACACACTGGGCGCATTAGCACTTAAAACAACCCCTGCCAATATCGATGAGTTTTTAACACAAACACTAGACAATGGCGATTCACTGGAAAAATCCAGAGAGGATATTGTTGCTAAAGTGGGTGAAAACGTTTCAATTAGACGCGTACAGACTGTTCAAACAGACAACGGTATTATTGGTGCCTACAAGCACGGTGAGCGCATTGCCGTACTAACCTTGCTTGAAGGTGGTGATGAGGCATTAGCCAAAGACATTGCTATGCACATTGCAGCAACAAAACCAGAGTGCATTACTGAGGAAGAACTGCCTGCAGACCTTTTAGAAAGAGAGAAGGCTATTTTTGTTGAGCAAGCAAGAGAATCTGGCAAACCAGATAACATCATTGAAAAAATGATTGTTGGTCGCATGAAAAAATTTGTCAACGAAGTAACGCTTTATGGTCAAGCCTTTGTTAAGGATCCAGACACTACTGTTGGTGCACTTGCAAAGTCAAACGGTGCACAAGTTAAATCTTTTGTACGCTTTGAAGTGGGTGAGGGCATTGAAAAGAAAGAAGAAAACTTTGCCGACGAAGTGGCAGCCCAAATTAAAAGTTAGCCATTAATCTGCAACAACTGATGTAGCAGCTACTAAAGTAGCAATTGTAATTAATGTTTTCATAATATTTCCTTATTAAAATATATGAGTCTATAAGACGCATATTGTATGTTTTATGTATAAAAAAACCACCCTCTCGGGTGGTTTTTAGCTTG
>JAPYOZ010000036.1 GCA_029941485.1 Gammaproteobacteria bacterium
GTGCATTCGTTGATCTTGGTGGTGTTGATGGTTTACTACACATTACAGACATCTCTTGGACGCGTGTTAACCATCCATCTGAGAAGTTGACGATTGGCGACAAGATTAAAGTTAAGGTTCTTAACTACGATAAAGAGAAGATGCGTGTTTCATTAGGTCTTAAGCAGTTGACTGCCAGTCCTTGGGATAACATCTCTGACCGTTTACCTATTGGTAAGAAAGTTGCGGGTACGGTTTCTAACTTAACCGACTACGGCGCGTTTGTACGCATCGAAGATGGTGTTGAAGGCTTGGTTCACGTATCAGAAATGGATTGGACGAACGCAAATGCACGTCCATCTAAGATTGTTAAATTAGGTCAAGAAGTTGACGTGGTTGTTCTTGATGTTCAAGAGTCTAAGCATCGTATTTCATTGTCAATGAAGCAAGCTCAAGAAAACCCTTGGGAAGCATTTGAAGCAACGTGCAATAAAGGTGATAAGATCGGTGTAACGGTTAAATCAATCACTGATTTTGGTTTGTTTGTTGGTCTTCCAGGTGGTATCGATGGTTTGATTCATTTAGCGGATATTTCTTGGGAAAAGAAATCTTCAGAAGCACTGGTTTCAGATTATTCTAAAGGTCAAGAACTCGAAGTTGTAATCCTAAACATTGACGCTGAGAAAGAGCGTATTTCTTTAGGCATTAAACAATTAGCAGAAGATGACTTTATGTCGTACGCTTCATCAAATAAAAAAGGTGCAATCGTTAAAGGTACAATTAGTGAAGTAGATGCAAGAGGTGCAGTGGTTGCTCTAGCTGACGATATTACTGGTTATCTGAAGGTAGGTGAGATTTCACAAGAGCGCATTGAAGATGCCTCTACTGTGCTTAAAGTAGGTGCAGAAGTTGAGGTCGTTATTACTCAAATCGACAAAAGATCTCGTAATATTTCATTGAGTATTAAAGCAAAAGATTCGGTAGAAGAAAAAGCCGCAATGGCAGATTACAATAAACAATCTTCTGAAGAGGCTACAGGTTCGACATTAGGTGATTTATTGAAACAAGCAAAAGATAAATAACTACGTATTACTACGTGGTTATTTAAGATAATTTTAATTAAATTTTTTATGAAAAAAACAGATCTTATTTTAAACTTGTCTGATCATTCTAGACTTTCAAAAGTTGATGCTAAAGCATCGGTTGAAGTTATTCTTGAAGCCTTAACAAAAGGCATTGTCTCAGGTGAAGGTGTTGAAATTAGAGGTTTTGGTGGGTTTTATAAAAAATATCGAAAAGCACGTTTAGGCATCAACCCGAAAACCAGCGAAAGAACGCAAGTAAAAGAGAAGTTTGTGCCATTTTTTAAACCGGGTAAATCGCTTAGAAAGTCAGTTAATAAAGACTAATATTGATTAGTTTTTAAAGTGACGTTAATGTATAATTTCACTTTTTTATGGGGCGTTAGCTCAGTTGGTAGAGCACCGGACTTTTAATCCGATGGTCGAGCGTTCAAATCGCTCACGCCCCACCATATTCTAAAAAGGGTTTCCATAAGGGAAGCCCTTTTTAATATTTAATAGGCGCAATTTAGGCGCACAAACGGAGACGGTAAAATGACAGTAAAAAAAGATAAGGTAGTTGAAATGCACTACACACTAAAAAACGACAAAGGCGATGTAATTGATTCATCTAAAGACAAAGAACCAATGCCATTTATCCAAGGTCACGGTAATATTATTCCTGGTTTAGAGAGTGCTTTAGAAGGCATGAAAATAGGCGAGTCTTGTGATGTTTCTGTTAACCCAGAAGAGGGTTATGGTGTACACCATCCTGAAGCAATCCAAGAGATTCCAATGGAGGCATTAAAAGACATTGATAACCTTAAGGTAGGAATGGAGCTGCAATCTCAAGATGAAAAAGGCAACCCATTCATTGTTCGTGTTAAAGAAATTAACAAAGACACAGTAACGGTTGATGCTAATCACCCATTGGCTGGCGAAACATTGCATTTTAGTGTTAGTATTGAAAACGTGAGAGGGGCCAGCAAAGAAGAGCTTGAGCATGGTCATGTTCATTCTGGCTCTTGTTCACACTAAAATTCCTATTTAAAGTGGCGTAATGACTCTTCATTGTCCGTTATGCCATTCTAATCAAATAAAACCTTATTTTCAGAGTAAAGATACTACTTATCTCAATTGTTCACAATGTGATTTGGTGTTTGCACCTAAAGAATTTCACTTAAGTGATTCCGAAGAAAAGGCTCGCTACGATTCTCATCAAAACAATCCTGAAGACGAACGTTATCGCCGGTTTTTATCTCAAGTGTTTAATCCGGTTATAGATTTTATTAAACCAAGCGCTACGGGCTTAGATTTTGGCAGTGGACCTGGCCCAACTTTATCAGTAATGTTTGAAGAGCGTGGCTTTAAAGTGGATTTATTTGATAAATTTTATGCCAATGATGAATCTATCTTTAACAATAAATACGATTTTATTACTGCTACAGAAGTGGTTGAACATTTGGACAATCCTGGCGCTCAGCTAACGAAGCTATGCAACATGCTGAACAAGTCTGGAGTGTTGGCAATCATGACAAAAATGCTTAATAATAACATTGATTTTTCGTCTTGGTATTACAAGGACGATCCAACTCATGTTTGTTTTTTCAGTAAAGTTACAATGAGCTACCTTGCCAACATATGGAGTATGGATGTTAATTTTTATGGCGATGACGTTGTCTTGTTTTTAAATGCAAAATAACAAAGACGAACAAACGCTTTATGCGTTCATCACAATCTTTGCTTTACAACAACACGAATCGTTTAATAACTTATAAATGTTCTACGTGAAAACGTCCGTAAAAACGAATGTTTTCAGCACGGTGTGATTGCAGAATTTCCGTAACTTTATTACGAGCAACGTCCGTGAGTGCTGGTACGCTCAACACAACGTGTCCTTCTTTGAGACTGGTTTTAATGCGCTTAAGATAAGCTAACTCCTCACCTTGTGCAACGCGCTGCCAAGTGCGAACTACCTTAGTTAAAAAACCATGATTACGTCCATCTGGATCAAGAAATTTTAATCCTTCTGAACCAACTGATTCATCAATTTGAGAATCATCAAACCCTGCATTTATTAAATCACAGCATGCCTCGTCAGCCTCCATTTTCGTATCTATGATAGCAACGATACGGTTAGTTGGATACGTTTCGAAATTTTGTTTTGTATGCGCTAACATTGTATTCTCCTATTTTTAGTTAAATTCAACCAATGTAAATTTCCATTGGTTTGTATTCACTATACACTCAGCCTTCAATTTATAAGAACATAAGAAAAACAACTATTCTTAAGTTAATAGGCGTATAGTTATAAAGGTTTGTGACTTTATTTTTTTTAATTGTTAATGAAAAATTTTTGGATTTTTGTTGCTATTAGTGGTGCACTGGCAGTAATTATGGGTGCCATGTCTGCACACGCACTTAAAGACAGTTTAAGTATTGAAGACATTGCCCGTATTCAAACCGCTGCTACTTACCAAATGTACCACACGTTGATTATCGCCGTATTAACTGTGTATTATCAATACAAACCAATACAACCCATCAAACAAAGTAGCTGGATATTTGCCATGGGTATCGTTATGTTTTCAGGTAGTTTGTACGCATATACTTTTAGCAAAATTCATGCGATGGTTTTTATCACTCCGATTGGTGGCATGCTGTTTATTTTGGGCTGGTTAAGTCTAATTCGGCTAACCGTTAATACCGATAAATCTGAATAAATTCTAGGCGAAAAAAAAGGTCTGCAACTGCAGACCTTTTTTAGTAGTCAAAAATAAACTAGAAAGAACCTTCTTTTGCACCCTCTAAGATATTATTCATTTTTTCAGCAACGTCCATAGCAGGACTTAGCGCATCTTCTGGCAGGTTCATGGCTTGCATGACATCAGGATTCATACTGAACATTCTGATTTTTCCGTCTTTGCCTTCGACCACGGCAATTCGGCAAGGCAAAATAACCGAGTATCGGTCATCAATGTCGGCAATTTTACCGGCTGTTGCCGCGTCACAAATATTGTGAATGCTTAGATGTCTATAAGGTTCTCCGGTTACGTTTTTAATTTGTTCACTCAGTGGAAACATAGCCACGTGTAAGATGCTTTCATTGGTTGCCATTGATTTAATGGATTCATCCACTTCTGGGCCAGTAATACCTTCATCCACCTCAGTAACTTGTACCATTTGCATGAACATTTCAGGAGTAATTCCTTGAGGTTGTTGACTGGAAGTACTTTCACTTTTAGATTGCGTCTTGTGATGCATTGGATTGAATTTCTGATTTTGCCAATTATGTCCGCCATTAAAAGGACCCATATTATTCATTGGGCCAAATCGATTAGAACCAGTATTAAAACCAAATGGCTGGACGCCAGAGTTAAAACCAAAAGGCTGATAACCTCCGCCACCAAAAGGGTTAAAGTTGTTGTTGCCACCATTGAATGGTCCAAATGAATTACCATTACTACCAAATGAGCTGGGGTTAAAGTTATTGTTATTATTCCAAGGACTCCAGTTTTCAGCACTTGCATTGCCTATTGTCAAAATACTTGTAAAAGCCAAAATGGCTGATAGTTTATTTTTCATTTCTCTCTCCTTAAGCTTTAACTGAAGGTATAAGTGTAGCATAAATGATTTTTATATGTCATAATTGTTTCAAATTTTCTTATAAAAAAGGAACAAAATGAAGCATTATTTTTTAACATTAAGCTGTATTCTTGCACTGGGTATTATTCCGGTAGAGGCTGAAATTATCGATGGCAATAAAATGCTTGAGTCGGTAAATAAACAAATAATCAATATTAATACCGATGAGTTAAAAAATATTCTAGACGCCGATCCTAACGTGGTTTTAGTTGATGTTCGAACGCCATCTGAGCTGAAATTCACAGGTACGATTGATCGTGGACAAAACATCAATGTTGTTCGTGGTTGGTTAGAGTTTCAGATTGGTGACCACGCCAAAACTAAAGACACACCGATCATTGTTTATTGTGGCAGGAATTTGCGCTCACCATTAGCTGCTAAAACCCTAGAGAGAATGGGTTACACTAATGTAAAAAACTACTCGGATGGTTATTTTGTTTGGAAAGAAGAGTTTCATCCGGTTAAGATTAGTGATCATGAGCCAGACAGTATCCTATACAGAAATCCTGTAGAAGTTGCTGAGGGTGTTTATTCGGCCATCGGTGCTACACAGCCTTACACTTATGAAAACTCAAACCATAACAATAATTTATCCTTTATTGTTACTGCTGACGGGGTATTGGTGTTTAACGCCGGAGGTAGTTATTTGGTGGCTAAGGCTTTGCATGAAGAAATTAAGGAGATTACCGATCAGCCAGTTAAGTACGTTGTATTGGAAAATTCGCAAGGCCATGCTATTCTTGGCTCAAATTATTGGAAAGAGCAAGGTGCAATTATCATTGCTCACATTGAAGCCGATAAAGAGATTCAACATCGAGGCGAAGACATTTATTTACGTTCTTTAAAAGTACAAAAAGAGAAACTAATTGGCACTAAGGTAATTCGTCCAGACGTTACTTTTGAGGAAAAAATGAACTTGCCAATGGGTGGTGTAAAAATCCAACTCATGCACATAGGCGCCTCTCATTCGCCGGATGACATTCAACTTTGGCTACCAGAACAAAAGCTATTGATTAGTGGTGACACAACCTTTAATCAACGTATGTTGCCAATTTTCCCGCATACCAATGCAGCTGCTTGGATTGAAACTTGGGACAAAATTGAAGCACTTGAGCCTGAGCTTATTATTCCGGGTCATGGCGAGCCAACCGATCTTGCTACCATTACCAAATTTACTAAAGATTACTTGGTTTACATGCGCACAGAAGTTCAAAAAGTATTGGATGACGATGGCGGTTTGTATGAGGCTTACAATATCGACCAATCCATGTTTCGTGATCGCGGTACATTTAGAGAGTTACACAAGCAAAATGCCGAGCGTATTTTTAAGCAAATGGAATTTGAATAGCTAGCCAATCAAATTAAGATAATTTTCGTAGCGCTTTTGATGGATCTTGCCTGATTCTATGGCTTGTTTGATGGCGCAGTTTGGTTCGTTAATGTGTGCGCAATTTCTGAATTTACACTGACCAATAAAAGGCTTGAACTCCTTAAATCCACTTAAAATTTCTTTGTTGGTTAGATTGTCTAGTTGGAACTCTCGAATACCAGGTGAATCAATCAAATCACCTCCCGAAGGAATGTGATACAGTGTGGTATTGGTGGTGGTGTGCTTGCCAAGTTTACTTTTGATGGATATCTCATTCACACGCAGATTAAGATCCGGAATCAGCTCGTTAATCAAAGATGATTTACCTACGCCAGACTGCCCTAAAAAGATATGGGTTTTGTCATTCAGAGAATTTTTAAACTGCTTAATGTTGGTTTTGTTTTTAACACTCAGATAAATCACTGAATAACCAGCCGATTCATAAATTGAAAAATCATTTTCTACTTGCTGAATATTGTCACTCAGCTCTATTTTATTCACCACAATATTAATTGGTAAATTAGCATTCTCTGCTACCACTAAATATCGATCAATCAGTTCAAATTGATAGTGCGGTTCAATCGCTACTAATAGCCACAATTCATCAACATTACTGGCGATTAGTTTCTGCGATCGCTTAAGGGTATTTTCTCGTTCGAGTAGGGCGGTGACCACTCCTTCGTTGTTACTAATTTTTTGAAAGATTACTTGATCACCAGCCACAGAGAGTTCAATGTTTTGCCGACCGGTGCATTGATATAAATCACCCGATTCAGATTCAACTAATAAGCGTTGCCCATAGCGAGTAATGACTAGTCCTGTTTGTTCTTCTCCGGCATTATCAAGAGAAGTTTCTGAATTGCTCGAGGCTTTTTGAGCGCGAGCAATACGCTCCGCTTGAATTTTTTCGATTCGCCATTTTTGGCGACGTGTAAGACTCAATTATTCCTTAAGTTTGTAATATTTATCGTTCAACAGTTTGACTTCACCCGCTTCTTCATCTGGGAACCAGCCCACGCTAAAAGCAACCACACAAGTGCTAACTTGGCGACGCAAATCAAAATGTGTTTTCATGCGCGTATTT
Organism: Gammaproteobacteria bacterium; assembly: GCA_029941485.1. Classification (GTDB taxonomy): domain Bacteria; phylum Pseudomonadota; class Gammaproteobacteria; order PS1; family Pseudothioglobaceae; genus SUP05. The sequence goes on from JAPYOZ010000036.1 coordinate 7,139, forward strand.
TTGCGATTATAAAAATCATCATCATGCTCGATAACATGACAACTAACGCAAGATTCGTTGTGTCTTTCTAGCGCATCATCTTCGGCAAATGCACTGCCTGTTGTTAGTAGTGCCGTTGCTATGATTATTTGTTTTTTCATATTTTTCTCCTTTCAATAATTTTTTAAGTATACCTTTATCTGTCTAAACGAAAGAACTCGCGATTCAAATAATGCACCGTGTCTTTAATGTCTTGATCATTCCAGTCTAGGCGAAAATGTTCGCTACAAGTATCTGTCCAATGTATGAGCTCAATTAGGTTAGTAATCTCGTCCATACCAAGCCCTTGGTAGGAGCTTATACCATGGCATTTGGCACAACTTTCTTCATACAACAGTTTGCCATCATTGGCATTAGGCGCTGCCCAAGCGTAAATAGGTAATAAAGCAAATAACAGTAGTTTGTTAGTGCCCACTAGCTTTTAAATGCGCTATACGAATGGATGCACTAGGATGTGAATCATGAAAAGCAGAATAAATTTTATCCGGCGTTAGCGTGGCCGCATTGTCACGGTAAAGTTTTACCAGCGATGATACTAAATCATCCGCATTGGTGTGTTTGGCTGCAAAAGCATCGGCTTCAAATTCATGCTTACGTGAAAGGTAATTACTGATCGGTGCGATGAAAAAACTAAACACCGGCATGGTAAGAGTAAACAATATCAATGCAGTATGATTGGACATTGTATTAACGCCCAGTCCGTGAAAAAACCAAGGTTGATTAATAAGGTAACCCAAAAGCGCTAAGCCAGTTAAAGTAATGGCAAATAAATTTATCATGTGCTTGCGAATGTGTTTATGGTGAAAATGCCCGAGCTCATGCGCAAGGATCGCTTCGACTTCCTGATCATCCATACCTTTTAGCAAGGTATCAAAAAACACAATGCGTTTATTTTTACCAATGCCGGTAAAGTAAGCATTGCCGTGGGAGGATCTTTTAGAGCCATCCATCACAAACACGCCGTCACTTTTAAAACCAGTGCGCTCAAGTAAATTATCAATCTTGACTTTTAATTTGGCATTGTCCAATGGTTTGAATTTATTAAAAATCGGTGCGATGTAAGTGGGGTAGAGCCAAAACATGAGCAGCGAAAAAGAAGTCAAAACCAGCCAAACATACAGCCACCAATACTCACCCATCTCACCCATTAAATACAGCACGGCGTAAATCAACGGCAAGCCAATCACAAGGGTTAATAGTATCTCTTTAAGTAAATCAACAACAAAGGTTTTGCTGTCGGTTTTATTAAAACCAAATCTTTGCTCTAATACAAACGTGCGATAAATACTAAAAGGGAGATCAATCAAACTGCCAATAATCATCAGACTAATAATAAAACCAACACCTAAGTACAAAGTATTGTCACTTAGTCCTTGCCAA
>JAPYOZ010000037.1 GCA_029941485.1 Gammaproteobacteria bacterium
ACAGTAACTATATTAGAAGTCAATAATATTCTAATATATATTTGCAAAAAAACTAAAAAAACCTACACAGATACTACCACTTCAACAATCCAATGATACAAAAAATTTAGGAATTATTGCAATTCAAGCAAAAAAGCAGCGAAAACTGCTCAAAAATACAGCAAAAATGGCTTGATTTTACAAAAAACCAAGCCATTGTGTGTCAAAAGGCTATGTATTTAAACAAAAACACACCTAAAAACTCGTTATCTAACTGCTTCAAACAAAATTTTGGATATTTTGTCAATGCACAGTATTTAATTCAATCGATGTTTTTTTTGTCTGATGTCTGAATGACAGACAATAAAAAACCAGCCCGAGGGCTGGTTTTTTTAATAATTATTACTAACTATTATTGTGCAGCATTACTACCGCTACCGCTTACAGTGCCTGTAGATCTGCCATCTGCATAACCTTTAGCGTAAGCATCCGCTTGACCTTTAGCGTAACCATCAGCTTGGCCTTTAGCAAAAGCATCAGCCTTACCAGAAGCATTAGCATCGCCTCTACCAGAAGCAGAACCGTCAGCAGAACCAGAAGATTTAGTGTCAGTAGAATTCTTAGTGTTGAACTTAAGACCAAAGTCAGTGTCGTTTAACCAGTTGTTGCCACCCTTAAATGGACCCCAGTTTTGAGCGCCATTGAAAGGACCCGCGTTAGAACCACCCATGAATGGACCCATGTTTTGGCCACCTGAGAAAGGACCCGCATTAGAACCACCGTTAAATGGACCCCAGTTGTTACCGCCACTCATTGGACCCCAGTTTTGACCACCTGAGAAAGGACCCATGTTGTTGCCACCGCCCCAATTGTTATTATTGTCATGCATAAATGCTGACGCTGATGTTGCAACTACTACTGAAGCAATTGCGATTATTTTTGTTACATTTTTCATTTGTATCTCCTCTTTTTAGAGTTAATTTATATATAGTTGTAAGTAAGATTAACATCCACTTGTCAGCGATAATACACAACAAAAACTCTTATGCAACACTATTAGTACATGATAATTCTATGATATAGATTCAATCATGGCATCACCAAACTCAGAAGTTGATAATAAAGTTGCACCTTCCATGAGTCTTTCTAGGTCATAAGTCACGGTTTTATTTTGAATAACATTCGACATTGCTTTAAGCACCATGTCAGCCGCCTCAACCCAACCCATGTGTCTGAGCATCATTTCTGCTGAAAGGATAATTGATCCAGGATTTACTTTGTTTAGCCCTGTGTATTTAGGAGCGGTACCGTGCGTGGCTTCAAACACGGCTGTTGTATCTGATAGGTTTGCACCTGGGGCAATACCAATACCACCCACTTGTGCTGCTAATGCATCTGAGACATAATCACCATTTAAATTAAGTGTGGCAATTACTGAATACTCTTCAGGGCGTAGTAAGATCTGTTGCAAAAACGCATCGGCAATCACATCTTTAACAGTGATGGTGGTGCCAGTATTTGGGTTTTTAAATTCACACCATGGGCCATCACCAATAATCTTGGCGCCAAACTCTTCTTGTGCGAGTTGATAACCCCAATCTCTAAAACCACCCTCGGTAAATTTCATAATATTGCCTTTATGAACCAAAGTAACTGAGTCTTTATCATTGTCGATTGCGTACTGAATAGCAGCGCGTACTAGGCGATCTGTGCCCTCTTTTGAAACTGGTTTAATACCAATGCCTGATGTATTAGGGAAGCGAATCTTGGTGACACCCATTTCATTTTGTAAAAAATCAATGACTTTTTTAACTTCGTCCGTACCTGCTTGGTATTCAATACCCGCGTAAATGTCTTCAGAATTTTCTCTAAAAATAATCATGTCAACTTTCTCTGGTGCTTTAACTGGTGTCGGCGTGCCGATAAAATACTGCACAGGGCGCTGACAAATAAACAAATCTAAATTTTGGCGAATTGCTACATTCAACGAGCGCATACCACCGCCTACTGGGGTAGTAAGTGGGCCTTTAATAGAAACGGCAAATTCTTTAATTGCGTCTAGGGTTTCTTGTGGCAAGTATTCGCCATAAATATCGTTGGCTTTCTCACCTGCATAAATATCCATCCACTCAATTACTCTGGTGCCTTTATAAGCTTTGGTCACAATTGCATCAATCACTTTTTTCATGACTGGTGAAACGTCACTACCAATACCATCGCCTTCAATGTAAGTAACAATTGGATGCTCTGGCACTTGAATTGCGCTGTTTACAAAAGTAATTTTTTCGCCATTTTCTGGCACTTTAATATGCTGGTAGCTCATTAACAAAATCTATAAAATAAAACGTAGTATTTTAGCACCTTCGCCGTTCGAGTAGTATTTTTTACGTGTATCAATACTCTCAAAACCCAATGATTGATAAAAAGCAATGGCTACATCATTAGATCTTTTCACTTCCAGAAAGATAGATTTAGTTGCTGTGTTATTGATTGCATGTTTAAAGTGATTGAACAGTTGACGACCCAAACCTTGATGTTGGTGTTTTGGGTGAATGCAAATATTTAAAATATCGACAAAATCAACACAGGTCAGCGCCAATAGATAACCAACCACTTGATCATCGACAAGTACGACATTTGCCAATGCGTTGGTGTTATCGGTCGAATTGGTGATTTTTTCTTGACTCCATGGAAAGTCATAAGCAAGATTTTCAATGGCCAAAATAGCTTTAAGATCTTGATTTTGGTACGTTCTACAAGAAGTATTGATAGGCTTTATTATCGGTTTCGTTTTGATAAAAATAACCCAACTCATCAAATCTTTGTTCTAATTCATTCACATTATCAGCCTGCAGACCAATAAGCACACGGCCAAAATCTGCGCCATGATTACGATAATGAAATAAAGAAATGTTCCAATGATCGCCCACACTCATTAAAAAACTAAGCAATGCGCCTGGGCGCTCAGGAAATTCAAATCGGTATAGTACTTCGTTATCAGCATCCGAACGACCACCCACCATATAACGAATGTGGGTTTTGGCAATCGAATTGTCGCTCATATCTAAGACATCAAATGACTCAGATAATTTATCAATCAAAGCTTCTTTCTCGCTCAAACCTTCGCTAAGCGCCACGCCGACAAAAATATGGGCTTGCTTATTAGGCGCATAACGATAATTAAACTCGGTAATAGCGTGCTTATCCAGCATCTGGCAGAATTTTAAGAAACTACCCGGTTGCTCTGGAATAGTCACTGCAATAATAGCTTCATTGTGCTCACCAAGATCAGCACGTTCTGAGATATAACGCAGGCGATCAAAATTAACATTGGCGCCTGAGACGATAGAAACTAAGTTCTCATTTTCAATGTTGTTTTGTTCGACGTACTTTTTCACACCCGCTGTGGCTAAGGCGCCAGCAGGCTCTGCAATAGAGCGCACGTCTTCATAAATGTCTTTAATCGCTGCACAGATTTCATCGTTATTAACAAGTACCACCTCGTCCACCGCTTCTTTAGCAATGGGGTAAGTTTGTTCGCCAATTTGTTTGACCGCTACACCATCAGCAAAGCGTCCAACTTCGGACAATACAGTGCGCTTACCGTCTTTTAAAGCCTGATAAAGAGTTGGTGAATCTTCTGGTTCAACGCCAATGACTTTAATGTTTGGTGCATAATGCTTAATATAAGTCGCTATGCCTGCAATCAAACCGCCACCGCCCACTGGAATAAAAACTTTATCCATGTTGGGCAATTGTTCTAACAATTCCTTAGCAATGGTCGCTTGGCCCGCCATGACTTCAATGTCATCATAAGGATGAATGAACACCAAATCTTGATCCTGTTCTAGTTGCTTGGCATATTGGTAAGCATCGTCGTACACATCGCCGTGTAAAACCACTTTTCCGCCGAGTTGTTCAACCGATTGAACTTTAATTTTAGGGGTGGATAATGGCATCACAATTACCGATTCAATGCCTAATTTTTTGGCTGACAATGCCACGCCTTGCGCATGATTACCTGCACTGGATGCCACTACACCCTTGGATGCCTGCTCTTTTGTAAGGGCTGAAATTTTTTGATAAGCACCTCTAAGCTTGAACGAGTGCACCACCAATTCGTCTTCTCGCTTAAGATGAACGTTGTTTTTAGTGCGTTTACTAAGTTGATATGCCAGAGTCAGTGGTGTAACACTAGCAACGTCATAAACACGAGTGTTGTTAGCTAAATCAACAATATTTTGCATACAGCTCCTTTAAATAATCCACATTCACGTAAGTGGCATTGGTAGAATCACCTTCAATCATGGTAAAGGGTTTGTCTGCCTCGCCTAAATTGTTCAAAATCACCATGGCATCGTCAAACTGATGAGATTGAGTGTATTCATTCACCGTAATTAATGTTTTTAAATTAGCGTCCGTTGCTGAAACAATGCCATTATGCGAATCCTCAAAGGCAATACAATTCTTAGGAGCTATGTTCATTTTCTCTAATACCCAATGATAGATATCCCCTGCTGGCTTTAGCTTAGGAACAACATTACCCGCACCAATCACTTCAAACCAATCAAGCGCATCACGACCTAGTGTATTGGCAATCAGCGCGTCAACATTGGTTGGTGTGGTGGTGGTGGCTATCGCCAACCTTAAACCCGCTGTTCTGGCTTCATCAAACAAACGCTCTACACCTGGCCTTAATGGTACTGCACCCTCTTCCATTAAGCGCACGTAAATTTTTGTTTTTAATGCATGAATTGATGCAACAAAATTGTCCAAATCGTCGTGTGTAAATTCAAGATTGTATTTTTTTAAATAATATTTGATGCGTAATTGACCGCCCGTCACATCAAGCAGTTCATGATAAAGTTCATTTGACCAAACCCAATCTAAACCTAATTCTTTAAATGCAAGGTTAAAGGCTACCAAATGACCATCACGCTCAGTATTCGCGAGAGTTCCATCAACATCAAAAATGAGTGCTTCTAATGACATAAATAAATTTATAATAAGAAATACAAGAAATAAATTGCTATTTTAAGGCAGTTTAGGTATAACCAACTATTTTTTTAATCAATGATCATTATTATGTCAGAACCAAATTTCCAAGATATCCCTGCTTATAAGCCAAGTAAAAATGAAGATTTCATGAGTACCACTCAGATAGAGCATTTTAAAAACAAGCTTACAATGTGGAAAGATCAACTAATTAGTGATGCTGAATCTACTATTAACCACATTCAAGAAGAATCTAATCAAGTAGCCGATATTAACGACAGAGCAACTCTTGAAGAAGAGTTTGCGCTAGAATTAAGAACACGCGATCGCGAAAGGAAACTGATTAGTAAAATTGATAAAACACTTCATGTGATTGAATTGGGTGATTACGGTTATTGCAAAACCTGTGGTGCTGAAATTAGCCTAACACGTCTAGAGGCTCGTCCTACTGCTGATGAGTGTATCGACTGCAAAACCGTCGCTGAAAAAAGAGAAATTTAAGCTTTAAAGAAATACCTTAAAAATGTTGATAAGACTCACAAGTTTTATCAGTATTTTTAATTAACAAGCCTTGCTTTTTAGTAATAACACCGATTTTTGTTAGTGTTATACCCAACTCTTTCTCAACTGTTTTAAGTGCGTTAATGCGCTCCTTAGGAACGCTAAAGCACAATTCATAATCATCACCGCCTGCTAAGACAATGCACCAGTCATTAGTTGCATCAATATAAGACGCTACTTCATCTGAAAGCACCAATTTATTCACATCAATGCTTGCACCCACGCCTGAGTAAGTGAGTACGTGAGACAAATCTTGCTCAAGCCCGTCAGAGACATCAACACAAGCATTAGCAATACCGATTAAACTCTGCCCTAGCTTTACTTGTGGCTTGGGTCTATTAAGCTGATTTAAACAATACTCGGAGGGCGTTTGGTTATTTTGAATTTGCATCCAAGCACAAGCCGCATCGCCCAAAGTGTTTGATACAAATATCGCATCGCCTACTTTGGCCGAGGATCGTAATAAGGCTTTTCCTTTTTTAACTTGTCCAGTAATGTTAATGGTAATACTTAATGGTCCTTTGGTGGTGTCGCCACCAATTAAACTCAATTTATATTCATTGGCCAATTCCTTAAGTGAGGCTGAAAAATCACCAAGCCACTGTTCATCCAGATTAGGCAAAGTTAATGCTAAAGTAAAGTATTTTGGAGTGGCGCCCATGGCCGCCAGATCACTCAAATTAACGGCTAAAGCTTTGTAGGCAATATCTTGTGCGATGGTATCAGAAGAAAAATGCACCCCTTCAATCAGTGTATCAACACTACTGAGTAATTGATAACCTGGCTCAGTATTAACAATGGCGCAATCATCACCAATGGCTAAATCGATTAACTGGTTAGAATTGTCCCAATCAAAATAAGCCTTAATTAATTCGAACTCATTCACTCTTTAAGTTTGAGGGTATTTTTGGCTTATTTTTTCATCTACTTCGCCACGACCCGCATTGAACATCGAACCAGAGCCAAGCACCACAGAAATCAATACAGCAAAAAATAGTGGTACCACGCCTAACAAGCTCAAAATAGAGTCCATGATATTGGAGCCATCCATGCTTGCCGGTGCATCAGTAGAAATAATCAAAGACAATGAGTTGACCAAAAAATAAAAAACATAAGCGCCAATTAGCAATTTATAACGATTGAGCGATAATTGCCAATGCAAATAAACCAAATATGGGTCATCTTGTTTAGATTTTTTAGTACGGAAAAAAGTATAAATGATAATACAAATAGACAAAGTGATTGATGAGCCTATGGCTAAACTCATGCCCATGTTAAATAACTTAATCATTGCCAATGAAAAAAACAAATGCACAATGACTGTGTTAACAGTAAAAAGTTCGTGCGGTGCTTTTGCCTTTCGACGCTCTTCAGCGCTGGCTTCGAGTGTAATAATCATTGCTATAAGTTATACCATAACTCAACAAAAAAATTACATATAAGCGTTATCGGTTTGAGTGTGGTCAGTTACATCACGCACTGATTTAATTTCAGGAAAGCGTGCTTTAAGTTGCGTCTCAACGCCCTGCTCTAATGTGGATTTAACCGAAGAACAGCCTTGGCAACCACCACCAAAGTTCAAAATTACATCCATGTCTTTAGTGATTTCCACCAATTCAACAAAACCACCATGAGAAGCCAGTCCTGGACTGATATCAGCAGCAATTACGTATTTAATTTTTTCTGAAAGTGGTGCATCATCGCCTGGTTCTTCACCCTTAGCATTAGGGGCAGTTATGGTTAGTTTTTTGCCCGAACCTTCCTCTTTTAGTGCTACTTCTGAATCTTTTAGGTAATCAAAATTACACTCGTCAATGTAGGCATTAAATCCATCAAATTCAAAGGTTTGATAGGTTTTTGATAAATCCTTGGGAAAACAAAAATTAAAGGTTACGGTTGCTGCTGGTGTGCCGGCTTTCTCAATATCGACTTTTAAACCCAAATCTTTTTCATCTTGCTGGGCAAATAAATCAGCCACATAAACTTTTGCCTCATCGGTAATGTTAAACATTTTATCTCCTAAAAATAACGTTATCGATCAATCGAGTTGATCCTATGAATACTGCGCATAATATCGCAATTTCACTTGTATTATCAGTGATTTGCTTAAGGGTATTTGCATCTAGAGTCTCAATATAATCCAATTTAAAGTTTTTTTCAATTTGTATTCGAGCCTGTTTTACAGCCACATTAATGGCTTGTCCTTTTTGAATTTCTACCTTAAGTTCAAGCAAGTTCTTATACAGATTGGGTGAAACTTTCCTTTCATCGTCTGACAAATATTGATTGCGCGTACTCATTGCTAGTCCGTCTTTTTCTCTTACAATTGAGTGTGAAATAACTTTTACATCAAGTGATAATTGCGCAACCATTTGTTTAATGATTAACAATTGTTGGTAATCTTTTTTCCCAAATACAGCTAAATTAGGTTTAACGATATCAAACAAACGATTCACCACCTGAACCACACCCTGAAAATGCCCTGGTCTGGATGCACCACACAAGATATTACCTATTTCGCCGATATCAATATCAGCATCCAAACCTTGAGGGTAAATTTGTTCCACACTTGGAGAGAATAGGCCATCAACTTGATTGCGTTCTAACAGCAATACATCTTGCTCGAAGGTATTAGGGTATTGATCAAAATCTTCATTCTTGCCAAACTGGGTTGGATTAACAAAAATACTCACCACCACCCTATCGGCCTTTTGCTTAGCAAGCTCAACCAAGGCCAAATGCCCGTCATGCAAACCGCCCATGGTTGGTACAAAAGCAATCTTATCGCCCTTGTCTTTCCAGTCAGAAACTGTATTTTGTAGTGATTGAATTG
>JAPYOZ010000038.1 GCA_029941485.1 Gammaproteobacteria bacterium
GCAATTTTTAAGGTATTTTGCTCTAGTTTTTTTTCATCACTGGCCGCAACCATTAGCTTGCATTTAGCAATGCCCAAGTCTAGCAATTCAAACAAACCATTAGCACCGTGTTCGAGTAATACGTCTTTGCCAGCAATGCCCATATCAGCAGCACCATGCTGTACAAAAACAGGCACATCAGTTGCGCGGATAACAATCACTTTGACGTTGTCAAGATTGGTATCGAGAATGAGCTTTCTAGAATTAAGCTCTTCATCGGCAATTTCTAATCCAGCTTTTTTTAATAAAGGCAAGGTCTGTTCAAGAATTCTGCCTTTAGAGAGTGCAATGGTTAACATGGTTCTAGTATTTTTTAATCTTGCACTCTTTCAATCTGAGCGCCTAATGATTTTAATTTTTCCTCAATGGTTTCATAGCCACGATCAAGGTGATAAACACGCTCGATGATGGTGGTGTTTTTGGCGGCTAATCCTGCCAATACCAGCGATGCCGAAGCTCGAAGGTCAGTTGCCATAAGGTGCGCGCCCGTGATGGATTTTACCCCTTTACAAACTACAGTGTTGCCTTCTAAAGTAAGATCAGCGCCCATGCGTGATAACTCTGGAATGTGCATAAATCGATTTTCAAAAATGGTTTCGGTGATGGTGCTGTGGCCATCAGCAATAGAATTAAGAGCGGTAAACTGCGCCTGCATGTCCGTTGGAAAGTTAGGGTAAGTACCGGTTTTTATGTTAACGGCTTTTGGTCGTTTACCTTTCATGTCCAGTGTAATGGTGTCTTTTTCGGTTTTAATATCAGCACCAGTTTCAATGAGTTTTCCAAGAATAGAGCGCATGGATTGAGGACGAATGTTAGTGACTGTAATTGAGCCACCTGTAATTGCAGCAGCGATTAAATAAGTACCTGCTTCAATGCGATCTGGGCACACTGAGTAAGTAATACCGTTTAGATTTTTTACACCTTCGATGGTAACTGTTGAAGTGCCAATGCCAGATATTTTTGCCCCCATTTTATTCAAGCAAGTACACAAGTCGGATATTTCCGGTTCTTGAGCGGCGTTGTTAATAGTCGTAGTGCCTTGCGCTAAAGTGGCTGCCATAATGATGTTTTCAGTGGCTGTTACTGTGACTTGGTTAAAACATATTTCTGTGCCAATGAGTGCTTTAGCTTTCGCATAAATGTAGCCATTTTTAACTTCTATGGTGGCGCCAAGTTCTTCTAATGCCTTGAGGTGTAAATTAACAGGGCGTGTTCCAATGGCACAACCACCTGGGAGTGAAACTTTCGCCTCGCCGTATTTGGCAAGCATTGGCCCTAACACTAAGATTGAAGCACGCATGGTTTTAACCAGAGCATAATCCGCTACTAGGTTGGTCAGTTTTGATGAATCAATGAATAAAGAGTTGTCCGATTCTAGGATGAATTCACCACCCATGTCCATTAACAACCTTAGTGTGGTGGAAATATCACTGAGATGAGGTGTGTTAGTAAGTGTTATGGGTTCATCAGCTAAGATGGAGGCGAATAAAATGGGTAGTGATGAATTTTTAGAGCCTGATGTTTTAATGGTTCCGTGTAAAGCATTCCCCCCTTGAATGATCAGTTTGTACACTACTTAATCTTTTTAATGGTTTTAGCAATCAAGCTGTTAATGCCTTTGCGTTTAATGTGTGAGTCAAATTGTGCTCGATAGTTTTTCATCAAACTAACTCCTGAGAAGACAACGTCATAAACACGCCACTGGTTAGATCTGATCATTTTTAAAGAGATGATAAGGGGTTTAGGGTCATCATTAATAGTAATCATGAGTTTAACAATGGCTTTATTGTTTTTGCGTTTTACATTTGGATCAACGGAGATGCTAACGCTATCTAATTCTTCATACGATCCTAAAATACCTGCATAATCTTTAATAAGGGACTGAGTAATGTATTTTTGAAAGATTTGTTTTTGTTTTATATTTAATTTGTGCCAGTGCTTTTTAAGTGCCAATTCAGTTGAAACATCCATAGCAATGTTAGGCAGTAGTTTGATTTTAATCAGAGTTTTGATATTTTCATTCGTGGCTTCATTTTGCTTTCTAAGCTCTTTTAGGGATGACAATGCATTGACCATTATATTAAGTGCTGCCGTGTTAGGCGGATCAATAATATCAGCCACCTGATCATTTATTATTTTTACTGGATTAAGTGTGCTCGACATAGCATTTGTTGCAAAAGCAACGCTCATGTGGAAAATAGCCAATATAATTGCAAGTCTCTTCATTATTATTCTTATATCAAAAGAAAACTCTTATTTTACCTTTTTATACAAATGTCGGTTAAAGATAAACTTAGAAATTTAAGCCATTACTCAGGTGTTTATAAAATGCTTGATAAAAGTTCTCAAGTCATTTATATCGGCAAAGCGAAAAATCTTAAAAAAAGAGTATCAAGTTATTTTAGCAAACAACACATTGATGGCAAAACTAGGGCTTTAGTCGCTAATATTAAAGATTTTGAGGTGATTGTTACTGACACTGAAACACAAGCTTTGCTGTTGGAAAATGAACTGATTAAACAATACACGCCTAGATATAACATTTTGCTGAAAGACGCAAAAAGTTATCCTTATATCTATATTACCAATGACAAACACCCTAGAGTTGGATTCTATCGTGGCCGTAAAAATGAGGATTATCGATTTTTTGGCCCTTATCCATCTGCCCATGTGGTGCGTGACTCTTTGGCTTTGTTGAAAAAAATTTTTAAAGTTCGTCAGTGCACAAACAGTGTTTATCGCTCTCGGTCTCGCCCTTGTTTAGAGTATCAAATTAGTCTTTGTAGTGCACCTTGTGTTGGGAAAATTAAAGATGAAAATTACGCTCAAGACGTGGCGATGATGGCATTATTTTTAAGTGGTAACGATAAAGAAACACTGGACCAAGTTTCAGAAAAAATGCAGCAAGCATCAAAGGATTTGGACTTTGAACTGGCTGTTCATTATCGAGATCAGTTAATTGGATTGCGCACTATCCAAGAACAGCATGCATCCCAAAGTATGGGTGATATGGATGTGGTTAGCGTTGTTGAGCAAGATGGGACTTATGCGATTGAAGTATTGTTTGTACGTTCAGGAAAACAAATTGGGCAAGAATGTGTTTTTCCAAAACATGCAAAAGGAAAATCAATCAAAGTGGTTCTGTCGGCATTCTTACCGTTGTATTACTTAGGTAAAGACACACCAAAGCAATTGTTGATTAGTGAAAAATTAGAAGAGAAAAAACTCATTGCTTCGGCTTTATCGACTCAAATTATTGATACACCGCAAAAAGATAAACGTCATTTTTTAAAGATTGCCACCCTAACGGCTAAAGAAAATCTTAAACAATATTTGATTTCAAAATTTACCAAACGCTCACAGTTATTGCAATTACAAAAAACTCTTAACCTTAAAAAATTGCCAAATTACATGGAATGTTTTGACATTAGCCATACCATGGGTGAAGCAACCACCGCTTCTTGCGTGGTGTTTGAAAAAGGTTTGCCAAAAGTTAGTAAATATCGTCAATTTAACATTAAAGACATTATTCCTGGCGATGATTACGCGGCGATGAATCAAGCAGTGTTTAGGCGTTATTCACGACTTTTAAAAGGTAACAAGCCTTTGCCTGATGTGGTATTTATTGATGGTGGTTTGGGGCAGTTAAATCAAGCGATAATGGTAATGAATTCGATCGGTATTGAATCTATTCAGTTGGTAGGTGTAGCCAAGGGGAAAGGTAGAAAAGCAGGACTTGAAACTTTGATTATAGTCAAGGACGGCAAAACCCAGAAAATCAACTTACCACCACACGATCAAGCACTGATGCTAGTGAATCGTATTCGTGATGAATCACACAGATTTGCAATTAAAAATCATCGTAAGAAACGCGCTAAAAAACGCCAAACTTCTCCACTTGAAAACATTAAAGGTGTGGGTAAATTGCGTAGAACGGCGCTCTTAAATTATTTTGGTGGGTTGCAAGAAATTCAAAAAGCCAGTAGTGATGAGATTATAAAAGTAGATGGAATCTCTAAGGCGTTAGCAGATAAAATAGTAGAAAAATTAAGGCGGTGATTTATTTTTAAATTCTTTTTATTTATTTTTGTAATTGCATACATAGTATGGTTTTTAAACAATCGTATTTTAGGTAAGCACCTTGCTTTAGCGAAAGTGATTGCTTTTACTTTGGTGGCTTCTAGTTTGGTGGGTTTGGTTTTATGGACCTTATCCTATCTAGTGGAACAGGTTTAGTTTTTCCGGGATAAAATCAGGGTGTTGAGGTGTTGTGTTTTTTTAATCACTTTATCTGATACATTAACCAAAATTGATAAATTGGATGCCTCCCAAACAGGCAGATCACGCATATGGTCCCCCATATAATCAAACTGTTTTTTACCAAAGCGCTCAATCAGTTTTTGCGCTTTGTTGTGCGAAGATAAGTTAAAGTCTGAATTGCTAGCCATTACATCGTCAAATAAAGAACTGTTGGTTGGATTGTTTTTTAAAGTTTGAGATTTGTCGGAAAAAAGATCAAAATTTTGTTTATTATTAATAACGGTTTCGTTGTTTTTATGCGTTTGGAAATGCTTTACCACTTCGAATGCGTAGTCTTTATGCGAAGCAGTTGCTAGAATAATTTCCGAACCTTGTTTTTTGCGCTCAACAATGTAATCAATAGTGTCTTGGATATAAGGCAATGTTTGTGCGTCAATACTAAAGCGTTTAACCAGTTGGGCTTTTAAATAACCCTTGCCTTTAGCAAACCAAAAAGGATATAGCAGTATCAACCACGGGCTTTTTTTAAGTACCGCCACAGAGGACTTATACAATAAATCGGTATCAATGAGTGTGTGGTCAAGATCAACAATTAAAGGGATTTTATCATTCACTCTAATTTGCTCCATTTGTCGTAATAACGCTCAAGATCTGCTTCTAGTCTGGCCAGCCTAATCAGTGCATCTTGAGATTCTGGCTGTTGGAAAAATTCAGGATCTGCTAATTGTAATTGAATTTCACCAATTTCTATTTCTGTTTTTTCGATTTTATCAGGTAGTTGTTTTAGTTCTTGCTGTTGTTTGTAACTAAGTTTTTTTTGATTATTAATGGTTTTAACCTGTGTTTTTGGTTTTGCCTTAGTTTTTTCTTTTTTGTTTAAATTTTCTTGTTTTTGAAGTAGGTAGTCATCGTAGCCACCAGCGTATTGATTAATCACACCATCACCGTCCATTACTATCGTTGAACCAACAACGTTGTTTAAGAAGGTTCTGTCGTGCGAAATAAGAATAAGTGTTCCTGTATAGTCCACTAACATTTCTTCTAGTAGCTCTAAAGTTTCTACATCAAGGTCATTGGTTGGTTCGTCAAGCACTAATAGGTTGGCAGGTTGTGAAAGAATTTTGGCCAACATTAAGCGATTTTTCTCACCACCAGAAAACATTCTAATCGGTGCCATTGCTTGTTTTCCAGTGAATAAAAATTGACGCAAGTAACCAATAATATGCTTACTTTTCCCACCAATATCAATACGCTCACGCCCGCCAGAGACAAAATCCATGGCTTTCATATTAGGATTAAGGTTTTCACGCATCTGATCAAAGTAGGCGAGCTTGATTGTTTTAGAGCGTCGAATAGAGCCGCTATTGGGTTGAATCTCGTCCAATAGTAACTTAATAAAGGTGGATTTACCAGCGCCATTAGAACCAATAATGCCGATTTTTTCACCTTTTAATACCAGCATTGAGAAGTCTTTAATCAGTTGTATATTGGCGATTTGATAGCTAATTTTTTTAATTTCAAATACCAATTTAGAGACCCGCCTTTCTTCTTCTACAGAATGAATTTTGACGCTACCTTGTTTCTTTCGACGATTAATGAATGATTCACGCATTGTTTGCAACGCACGAACCCTGCCTTCGTTACGCGTACGCCTAGCCTTAATTCCTTGACGAATCCAAACTTCTTCTTGCGCGAGTTTTTTATCAAATCGCGCATTGGCCATCTCTTCGGCATGGAGTTTGTCAGTTTTACGTTTGACGTAGTCTTTGTATCCACAATCAAAAACTGACAGTTTGCCACGATCCAGATCAAAAACTTTATTGACAATGCCTGCAACAAATGAGCGGTCGTGGCTAATTAACACCAACGTTCCATGGAAATCTTTAAGCATTTTCTCAAGATCAAGAATAGCGGTAATATCCATATGGTTGGTTGGCTCATCAAGTAGCAATACATCGGGTTCTTGAATGAGTGCACGTGCGAGCATTACGCGTCTACGCCAACCACCCGATAGTGTTGATAAGATCGATTCAGGAGTTAGAGTAAAACGATTTAGAATCGCTTGTATTTTGTGTAAATATTGCCAACCATCAAGTTGGTCGATTTTTGCTTGTAAGTCGCTAGCCTCACTTAATTTATCATGATTAATTAAGTGTTGGTATTTGGTGAGAATTAATCCAATCTCTCCCAAGCCTTCGGCCACAATATCAAATAGATTTTTGTCGTTGTCTTGTGGCGGTGTTTGCTCTAAATAGCTAATCTTGGTGTTATTTTTAATTTTTAATTTACCATCGTCTGCAGTAATAGTGCCAGCCAAAATGCGCATAAAGGTAGATTTCCCTTCGCCATTACGACCAATCAGTGCAACCTTATCACCTTTGTGAATGGTTGAACTAATACCATCAAGAATAGGTTTATCTGAAAAACTAAGAGAAATATTATCTAGTGTGATCAGTGGCATACTGAGGTCTCATGGGTTAAAATCATATCAATTCAATATTTGATATTTTGTATGCGACATTTTATACCCCTCAAAGCGTTAGCGAGCATTGTTAGTTTTATCTTGTTATTAGGCTTGGCTCAATCAATTCATGCAGAAAGTATTGAAGCAAAAGAGTTTTCAACCGATGTGCAGGAAATGCGTTATCGGGCTTTAATTGATGAGATTCGCTGCCCGGTTTGTCAAGGCCAAAGTATTGGTGGATCAAATGCCGGTCTTGCTAAGGATTTACGTGGGCAAGTTAGGAGTATGATTATTAAAAACAATAGTGATGATGAAATTCGTCAATTTATGGTGGATCGATACGGAGACTTTGTCGTATTTAAACCACCAATTAATAAGAATACATATTTGTTATGGATTGGCCCTTTTGCATTTTTAGCGTTAGGATTGTTCTTTTTTATTCGTTCATTATCGAATAAAAATAAAAATACAAGATCCCAGGAAGTCGATACTGCAAAAGCCAAAGAATTGTTAAAGTGAGCCAACAACAAGTACTACTGATTACAACTGAAGACAGAGGAGCAGTAGAAATCACCCAACTAGTGAATGATATTGTTTCACAAGACAAGGAAAATTCCGCTTTGTGCCATGTTTTTGTTACGCACACCTCGGCATCACTGATGATTACTGGCAATGAGGATCTTGATGTGCTGTCAGACATTGAAGATTATTTTCAAGGTATTGTAAAAGATGGTAATCCAAAGTATCGACATAATAACGAAGGTAAATTTGATATGTCGGGCCATATTCGCTCAATTCTGACCGGAGAAAGTAAGACGATTCCGATCCAAGAAGGCCAACTGGCTTTGGGTAAATTTCAGGGTTTGTTTTTGTATGAACACCGTGCTGGCAAAAATAACCGAAAATTAATTGTGACTTTATCGTGAGCAGTGAAACAGAACTTAGCAGATTAATGGTGAGTGCTTATACACACCAAAAAAATGGTGAGTTGTCTTTGGCAATTCAAGCGTGGAATGCATTATTAAATTACGATGGTGCTGATAAGGCTTTGCAAGCAAATGCACATTTAAGCTTAGGTAATTTACATCAGTTACAAGGCAATGATGAGTTGGCTATTGAAAGTATGTCTAGTGCCATTAAGTCTAATCCAAATAGTGCTGAAGCCTATTTTTGTTTGGCGTATATGGAGCAAGAAAAAGAATTATTTGACTCAGCGACTGAGTATTTTGAAAAAGCCCTTGCGCTTAACAATAAAGATGTCGGTGCGTTTAATAATTTAGGCAATTGCTATGATCGATTGAATAAAATTGACAAGGCAATCATTGCTTATTCTCAGGCAATCAGTCTTGATAAGGATTATATTACAGCTATTTATAATCGTGGTAATGCTTACATGAAAAAATCACAAGATGATTTTGCCTTAGAAGATCTGAATAAAGCCATTGAATTGGATGCAAATTT
>JAPYOZ010000039.1 GCA_029941485.1 Gammaproteobacteria bacterium
AACGTCTGCACCTAGTGGACCTTAACGGTGCTTTTGAAGGTAAACCAATTAACGCGGCTAGTGTGACTGAAATCACCAAAGCGTTTCCAAACTTACCGGTACAAATTGGTGGCGGTATTCGTAATATGCAGATTGCCAATACCTACATTGAAGCTGGTATTAGTTATTTGATTATTGGCACCATGGCGGTTACACACCCTGAATTTGTCTCAGAACTGTGTCGTGAGTTCCCTGGCAAAATTATTGTTGGTTTAGATGCAAATAATGGCTTAGTCGCTACTGAAGGTTGGGCCAAACAAACTGATTTACACGTGGTAGATT
The DNA here is from genome assembly GCA_029941485.1 of Gammaproteobacteria bacterium. Lineage (GTDB taxonomy): Bacteria > Pseudomonadota > Gammaproteobacteria > PS1 > Pseudothioglobaceae > SUP05. The sequence continues at coordinate 322 of JAPYOZ010000039.1, forward strand.
TATCTAAGAAATTTGAGCAAGATGGTGTCAGTTCAATTGTTTATACCGATATTGCCCGTGACGGTATGATGCAAGGGGTGAATGTAGAAGCCACGGCTGATTTGGCTAAACAAACTTCCATTCCTGTCATCGCTTCAGGCGGTATTACCAATATGGACGATATTTCAAACTTATTGGTCGAAGCACACCATGGCATTATGGGTGCAATTACCGGCCGTGCAATCTATGAAGGCACGCTAGATTTTGCTAAGGCGCAACAACTTTGTGATGCTAGTTGAAGTTGCCTACGCTTTAGAAAAAAAACAGAGTTTACTCAGCCTTGAGGTTGATGAGGGCACGACTTTAAAGCAGGCCATTGAAACTTCAGGAATATTGGATAAATACCCACAAATTGACTTGAAAATAGATAAGACGGGTATTTTTGGGAAAATTGCCAAACTTGACACCGTGCTTCGAGAGAAAGACCGAGTTGAGATCTACCGACCACTGATTGCCGACCCTAAAAAAGTGCGTAAAGAACGCGCTGCACAAGGCAAAGAAATGCGCAGTGGTAAAAAATCATGAATCTTGGTAAAATAACCATCTGTCATTTAATTAGCACTGCATGAAAGAAGAGCACCCTCCGTCGACATTGTCTTTTTTACAAAGACTAAAAAAACAATTTTTCCACGTACCTCTACGTTCTAACGATGAACTTCTGCAAGTTTTAGAAGAGTCAGAAGAGAATCACGTTATTGATTCACACACTCGCTCAATTATTGAGGGAACCATGCAATTAGAAAGCATGGAGGTGCGTGATGTAATGGTGCCAAAATCAAAAATGGTTGTCATTGAACACAACACCAAAACAAAAGAACTGCTCGACGTTATGGTTAGATCGGCACATTCTAGATTTCCCGTTCTGAACAGTCAAAAAAATAAGATCAGGGGTGTTATTTTGGCTAAAGATTTATTAAGTTATTTGGCCGGAGATAGAAAAAAAGAATTCAATTATAAGGAATATTTAAGGCCCTCTACTTTAGTGCCAGAGAGTAAAACGCTGGGCGCCTTGCTTAGAGACTTTCAACAAAAGAAACTACACATGGCTATTGTGGTGGATGAATACGGCGAAATTGCTGGATTAATCACACTTGAGGATGTACTTGAACAAATTGTTGGAGAGATTGAAGATGAGCATGATTTTGAGGAAGACAACATTATTGATTTTGGTGAGGGCCGATATTTGCTTAAAGCCAATACTCCAATTGAAGAGTTTAATGAATTCTTTGAGGTGTCACTAGACATTGAAAATATAGATACTGTGGCCGGTTTAGTGATTGCTGGGTTTACACGCTTACCTGAGAAAATGGATGAAATATCCATACAAGGGTTTCGCTTTAAAGTGTTAAAAACCGACTCTAGAAGACTGTATCTATTGGAAGTAGAGAGAGAATCTGACGTTATTAACTCTGAAGAATAATGGATATTTTAATTTCTGTTTTTCTAATGGGCTTATTGGGCGGTGTTCATTGTTTAGGTATGTGTGGTGGCGTGGTTGGTATGTTAACCGCTTCTTTGCCAGAGCAAACAAGAGCCGATTCAAAACAAATTTTACTTTATCACTTTAATTATAATCTTGGGCGCATTCTAAGCTATGCCTTGTTGGGTATTGTTTTTGGATTCATTGGTGAGTTACTTTCGAGCACGTTACAAATGAGTGTGTTTGACCAGGTATTGAGAATCTTCTCAGGCGCACTAATGATCATGGTAGGTTTGTACATTGCTAACTGGTACACCGGCATACAATCATTAGAAAAAATTGGCGCTAAACTTTGGGCAGTATTACAACCCATTACCAAGCGATTTCTACCGGTGAAAAATTTAAAGAGTGCATTTTTAGTGGGTTTATTTTGGGGAGGAATCCCTTGTGGATTGGTTTACGGTGCATTGAGTTTTGCTATTGTCTCTGGCTCTGCTGTTCAAGGTGTGCTCATTATGCTAGCCTTTGGACTGGGCACATTGCCAAGTTTGTTATTAATGGCAGGTTTTTCTTTAAAACTCAATGAATCCATTAACAAGCCAATAATAAGGAAATTATCAGGTGCATTGATTATCGTCTTGGGCGTGTTGGCTTTATGGGTGCCTGCAAAATCATTGTTATTTGGCGATAAGCACCACCACTTTCAACAATCTATTCAATTTCCACAACCAACTGATCTGGATTACTTAGTATAATTTCGTTATGTCGTCATCACTCAAACAAACCGCACAACTGACCATTGATTTATTAAAGCAATACAACGTCAGTGATTATGAAATATCATTAGGTTCAAGCTCTGGTGTGTCTACTTCTGTTAGGCTAGGTGAGGTTGAAACCCTGCAATATCATTTGGATAAAAGTTTTGATATCAATGTTTACATGGGTCAGAAAAAAGGCCACGCATCCAGTGTTGATTTAAGTAAAGAAAGCCTAAATAAGACTATAGAATCCGCTTGTTTGATTGCAAAATATACACAAGATGACCCTTTTAATGGCTTAGCACCAAAAGACATTATGGCCTTTGACGTACCAGATTTAGATTTATATCACCCGTGGGATTTGGATGCACAGCACAGTATTGATCTGGCTAAAGAGTGTGAAGCAATTGCCTTAGAACAAGACGAGATTGACAACTCCGAAGGCAGTGAAGTGTCTAGTTTTGAAGGCGAGGGATTGTACGCCAATTCTAATGGCCTGATCGCTACACAAAGCAGTACCCGGCACTCTCTACACTGCTCGTTAATCGCAAAAAGAGGGGATGACAAACAAACGGCTTATGAATACACAACAGCGCTTGATGCGAATGACTTAAGTTCACCTAAGCTTGTTGGCATGAAAGCGGCTGAATTGGCTCAGCAGAAACTAGGCGCTCAATCGCTACCTTCTCAAAAATGTCCGATAATTTTTACCCCACGACTATCAGGTGGGTTATTCTCTCAATTACTAGGCGCACTTGGTGGTTCTAGACAATATAAAAAATCCACATTTTTATTAAACAGTATTGATCAAATTGTTTTACCTGAAAGTGTCAGTTTGTTTGAACATCCGTTTGCCAAAAAAACATTAGGAGCCAAAGCATTTGATAGTGATGGCGTTCTTAAGCGTGAGCAATACTTTGTCCAAGATGGGCGTGTTAAAAGCTATGTGATGGGCCAATATTCGGCCAATCAACTGGGTTTAAAAACTACGGCTAATTCAGGTGGAATTAATAATGTGATTGTTGAGAGTAATTTTAATGGTGGCTTGGATGAAATGATCAAAGACATGAATAAGGGCCTAGTAGTAACTGAACTCATGGGCCAAGGTGTGAACGGTACAACGGGTGATTATTCTCGGGGAGCACTGGGATTTTGGGTCGAAAATGGCGAAATCCAACACTCTGTTTCCGGCCTCACTATTGCTGGGAATCTTAAAGACATGCTCATGGGTGTATCGCACGTTGGTACTGACGTTGACGCCCGAAGTAACATTAAAGTAGGCTCGGTATTAATACAGGAAATGACCATTGCAGGAGAATCGTGAATCAGTTTGATATCATTGTTGTAGGTGGTGGCATGGTTGGGCAAGCGTTTGCTTTATCAATGGCAGATCAGGGTTTAAAAATTGCCATTATTGAGCCTAATAATCCTAATCCAGTATTGAGCGATGAGTTTCACACACGTGTCAGTGCCATTACTCCAAAATCAGAAAATTTGTTAAAAAACCTTGGCGTCTGGAATCTAATCAAGCGAAAGCATGTTTTTACCGATACCAAGGTATGGGATCAAAATTCCCATGGTAGTTTAGACTTTTCAGCAACCGACGACAACTTGACGCATTTAGGCCATATTATTGAAAATGATGCGATCCAGTCTGCACTGTTTGAAGCACTTAGCAAAACTAAGGTTGAGTTTATTAGTGCCAAACTTGATAATATTGAAAAAAATAATGACGGTTATCAAGTTCAATTGGATAATAACAATCAAATATTTTGTCATCTATTGATGGGTGCCGATGGTGCGCGTTCTCGCATTAGAGGATTAATGGATATTGAATTTAGCGAACATGATTACCAACAAAAAGCCATCGTTTGCAATATTGAATCATCACAAGGATTTGAAAACACAACGTGGCAGCGATTTTTATCCAGTAGTATTATTGCATTATTACCTCTAAGCAAGACACAAGCTTCAATCGTTTGGTCGGCTGAAAATACTTTAGCGGATGAGTTAACGGCATTATCAACACAAGATTTTGCCAATCGATTGTCAGCTGGTGTGGAATATCGATTTGGTCGATTTAAAGTGCTAAGTGAGATTCAGGCGTTTCCACTCATTGAACGCAGTTCCAAGGAATACGTGAAAGAAAGTTTGGCACTAATTGGCGATGCTGCACACAATATTCACCCGCTTGCAGGTCAAGGTGTAAATCTTGGTTTTTCAGATGTTATTGAATTATCGGAGCAATTAATCGAAAGTAATAAACTTTTAGGTGATTATTCTGTATTACGCAAATACGCCAGAGCGCGCCGACTAGATAACGAACTGATGGCAAAAACCATGACTGGACTAAACTGGATTTACAAAGAAAACAATGAACCGCTCAGATGGTTGCGTGGTTTTGGCATGAATTTGATTAATGAAAACCAAACACTTAAATCATTTTTTCAAAAACACGCTACCGGTAAATTGTAGTTGGTGTAACCACTGCGTCTAGTGGTATATCCCAAGGGTTAATATTTAATTTAGCCACTTCTTGGCAATCAAAAGCCAGACCGTAAAGTTTTGGATTTTTATAATTTTGCTGTCGATTTTTGAATACTAAGGTACGATCGTAAAATCCACCACCCATGCCAATGCGGTTTTTGAATTTATCGAAGCCCACAAGAGGCATGAAGACAATGTTTAGCTGATTAGCGTTTAAAATTTGCGTAAAAATCGGTTCATCAATGCCAAATCGATTTTTTCTGAAATTTTTACCAACTTTTGCAAATTTAAGACTTTTACCGACTAATATCGGTAAATAGACGCTAAAACCTCTATTTTTTAGGAAGTTTTGTATGTATTTTGTATCAATTTCACCGTCATTAGGCAAATAAATGGCAATTTTTTGCCCATTTTGAAAATTTGCAATTTTTTGCGTTTGGTGCAATAGTTTTTTGGCGAATTTCTCTCGATTGCTGCTTTTAATCGCGCATCTTTGTTGTCTTAGAGATTGCCTTAAGTTCTTCATGATTGGCATTATAACTTAACTACCAAATATTAAGAAAGATCCATTGTGTTGCTCTGAAGAAAACCTAAACCATAAGGCTCAAGGCGGAAGTTTGAAGATTACCGCAGGCTTCCCACTACAATGGCGGGCTTGCTCAATAGTAAGCTATCGCATTTCCTTGTGTGTTTATTTATCGGCTCAGGGGATATACTCAATCACAAACACAACAGACAATTATTATTATCACCTTTTAGTGGTTTTATATTTAACTTTTTGTTTTAATAAAGTTAAATATAAAACTATATTAAGCGTAATATTAGACAAGTTTGAGCAAGTTAAATTGGTTAATACAATGAAATTTATACAAAAATTAATCCTTATTTTTGCCATCCTTGTTAACTTTAACGTTATGGCGAAAGAGGGAAAAATTACGGGCGGTGCTGCTTATGAAATCCCTGCTTGGTTTACGGATAGCTTCTTAGACATTGCTGAAGACGTTGAAGATGCAACGGATAGCAACAAAAGTGTTTTGTTGTATTTTCATTTAGATAATTGCCCGTATTGCAGCTCTATGTTGGATCAAAATTTTAAAAGTGGTGATAATTTAGCTTTTATTCAAAAGCATTTTTCCGTTATTGCAGTTAATCTTAAAGGTGATCGAGAAATCACCCTAAATGAAGATGAAGCCTTGTTAGAAAAAGAGCTGAGTAAGATTCTTAAAGTACAATACACGCCAACCATTATTTTTATCGGTGAAGATGGTAAACAAGCCTTTAGAACAAACGGTTATCGTACGCCAAAAGCTTTTCGACAGGTGTTGGAATATGTAGTAAGTCAATCTTACAAAAATACCACGTTATCAGATTACGTTGAATCTAATCATAAATCTTCTAAAGGTTATACTTTTATCGATTATTCAGGCTTGGAAAAAGCCAGTTATTTACAAGATTACAAACAACCGGTTGCCATCCTTTTTGAAGACAAAGACTGCATTGATTGTAAAAATTTCCATGAAAAATTAATTAATAGAGATGATGTCAAAGCTGAATTAAAACAATATTTGTTTATTCGTTTTGATGCGTACTCTGATCAAAAAATTATTGATTTTGATGGCAAAACAACTTCACCAAGACAGATGGTAAAAGACTTTGATCTTAATTATCGCCCTGGTATTTTGCTGTTTAATGAGGGTGAAAATATCACTAAAATTGATGGCCAGCTTTATAGCTTTCACTTCAATACGGTATTACGCTATGTGAGTGGTAAGCATTATGAAATTTTCCCCAGATTTGGTGATTATCTCAAAGCACGACAGCTAGAACTGCTAGAGCAGGGTATCGATATCAACATTGTAGATTAAGGTAAAATCCTCCTATCTTGTTATTGAGCCTTTATTGTGAGTACCACTGATTTTTCATCGCTAAATTTACATCCCGACTTATTAAAAAATTTGGACTCGTTGGGCTATGAATCAATGACTCCGATTCAAAGCTTAAGCTTGCCAGCAATATTATCGGGCAAAGATGTGATTGGCCAAGGCAAAACTGGCTCGGGTAAGACGGCTGCCTTTGGTTTAGGTTTGTTGCAAAAGCTTGATGTTAAATCTTTTAAAGCACAATCGATTGTTTTGTGTCCTACGCGAGAGTTAGCCGATCAAGTGGCAAGTGAGATTCGAAAACTCGCTAGAACAATCCACAACATTAAAGTTTTAACGCTTTGTGGTGGTGCGCCGTTTGGTCCACAGATTGGCTCATTAGAGCATGGCACACATATTGTGGTTGGTACGCCAGGACGTATTGAAGAACACTTGCGTAAAGGTACGCTTAAGCTGGATCATATTACCACGTTGGTATTGGATGAGGCAGATCGTATGCTTGACATGGGCTTTCAAGACACCATTGATGAGATTATTGAAAAAATCCCAGCCAATCGACAAACGCTTTTGTTTAGTGCTACTTTCCCAGATGAAATTGCCAGTATTGCTGAGCGAGTGATGAAAAATTCTACTATGGTTGAGGCGCCTTCTACACACGAAGAATCTACCATTAAACAATATTTTTATAAAGCCAATAGTGCCGATGATCGTATGATGGCACTGCGTTTATTATTGGCCAAGCACAAGCCAGACTCTGCTTTGGTTTTTTGTAATACCAAGAGCGACACTCAAGACGTGGCTGATGAGCTTGTTCATTATGGCTTTTACGCATTGGCTATTCATGGTGATCTTGATCAACGAGAACGCGATCAGGCGCTGATTCGTTTTTCCAATAAAAGTATCTCTGTTTTAGTGGCGACTGATGTTGCCGCACGAGGTCTGGATATAGATTCATTGGACATGGTGATTAACTTTAACATTGCTCACGATCCTGAAGTCCATGTGCATCGTATTGGTCGTACTGGTAGAGCAGGGCGTAGTGGTATTGCTTGTACATTGTATGGTGATCGTGAAACGCACAAACTCAACGCTTTAGAACTTGATATCACGC
>JAPYOZ010000040.1 GCA_029941485.1 Gammaproteobacteria bacterium
ACGTTGACATGGGGTTTGGTTCTTTCGAATTTTTCTTTTGACATTTTATTACTCCTTACTACTTTAGTTTATTTGTTTAACTTTTCGATAACATCATTGGCAACATTTTTTGGCGCTGCTGTGTACTTTGAAAATTCCATTGAATAGCTTGCACGACCTTGAGTTGCAGAACGAAGATCGTTTGCATAACCAAACATTTCTGCTAATGGAACATCTGCTTTTAATTGCTTACCATTTGGCAGGTCTTCCATCGCGCCCACCAAACCGCGTCGTCTGTTTAAATCACCCATCACGTCTCCCATGTACTCTTCAGGAGTAACAATTTCTACCGCCATCATAGGCTCTAGCAATTGTGGATTAGCCATTCTTACACCTTCTGACAAACATTTAGAAGCAGCAATCTTAAACGCCATTTCGTTTGAGTCTACATCGTGGTATGAACCATCGTAAACGGTTACTTTAATATCTACTAACGGGAAGCCAGCTAATACACCATTTTCCATCTGCTCTTGAACACCTTTGTTAACCGCAGGAATGTATTCCTTAGGAATAACACCACCTTTAATTTCATCAACAAATTCATAACCAGCACCTGGCTCTTGAGGTTCAATACGTAAATACACATGACCATATTGGCCACGACCACCCGATTGCTTAGCAAACTTGTGTTGGTGCTCAACCATGGTTGTAATTGCTTCACGGTAAGATACTTGTGGTGCACCAACGTTACATTCAACGTCAAATTCACGAATCATACGATCAACAATAATGTCTAAGTGAAGCTCACCCATACCAGCAATAATCGTTTGGCCAGATTCTTCGTCGCTTGATACCCTAAATGATGGATCTTCAGCTGCCAATTTACCCAATGCAATGCCCATTTTCTCTTGGTCTGCTTTGGTTTTAGGTTCAACTGCAAGTGCAATTACCGGCTCTGGAAACTCCATTCTCTCAAGAACGATTTTCTCTTTCATGTCGCACAATGTGTCGCCCGTTGTTACGTCTTTAAGGCCAATCGCTGCTGCGATATCACCAGCACGTACTTCTTTAATTTCATCACGCTCATTTGAGTGCATTTGTACCATACGACCAATACGCTCTTTCTTGCCTCTGGATGAGTTGTATACAAAATCACCGGCTTTTAATACACCCGAATAAACACGGAAGAAGGTTAAATTACCTACAAATGGGTCGGTTGCAATTTTAAATGCTAGCGCTGCAAATGGTTCGTTATCATCAGCAGGTCTTGATGCAACCGTTTCATCTTTATCGTCTAATACGCCTTGAATTGCATCCACGTCTACTGGTGATGGCATGTACATAACCATTGCATCGAGTACAGCTTGTACACCTTTGTTTTTAAATGCAGAACCACAAAACATTGGAATAATATCACTCTTAATAGTTTGTATACGAATGCCTTCTTTAATTTCATCGTTGGTCAATTCACCCCCTTCAAGGTATTTTTCCATCAAATCATCGTTCGCTTCTGCTGCAGACTCGATCATGAACTCACGTTTTTCTTCCGCTAGATCTTGCAATTCGGCCGGAATGTCTCGAGCTTCGTACGTTGCACCTTGATCATCTTCATTCCAAAAAATTGCTTTCATGGTAATTAAGTCAACTACACCTTCAAAGCTTTCTTCCGCACCAATAGCGATTTGCATTGGTACTGGATTGCCACCTAGGCGAGTTTTAATTTGATCACAAACACGTAAAAAATCTGCACCTGCACGATCCATCTTATTAACAAAACCAATTCTTGGTACGTTGTATTTATTTGCTTGACGCCATACAGTTTCAGACTGAGGCTCTACACCACCTACTGCGCAAAATACTGCGCAAGCGCCATCTAATACTTTTAATGAACGCTCAACTTCAATGGTGAAATCAACGTGTCCTGGGGTGTCAATAATATTGATACGATGCTCTTCGAACTGCTTGTCCATGCCTTTCCACATACAAGTGGTTGCTGCAGATGTAATGGTAATGCCACGCTCTTGCTCTTGCTCCATCCAATCCATGGTTGCACCACCATCGTGCACTTCACCAATTTTGTGAGTACGGCCTGTGTATAGTAAAATACGTTCAGTTGTTGTTGTTTTACCGGCATCAATGTGTGCCATAATTCCAACATTACGGTAGCGATCAAGTGGGTGATTTCTTGCCATCTTCTTAAATCCTTGTGGTTACCAGCGGAAGTGAGCAAATGCTTTGTTTGCTTCAGCCATTCGATGGGTGTCTTCTTTCTTTTTAAACGCAGTACCACGATTTTGTACCGCATCCAATACTTCGCCTGCCAGTCTAAGCTTCATGCCTTTTTCACCACGCTTACGTGATGCTTCAATAATCCAGCGCATTGCTAATGCTACTTTGCGCTCAGATCTCACTTCAATAGGCACTTGATAAGTAGAACCGCCAACACGACGAGATTTAATTTCAACTTGAGGGCCAATGTTGTCTAACGCTTGTTTAAATGTTTCAATCGGCTCAGCATTACCTTTAGCCTCAATCGTATCTAATGCATCATAAACAATCTTCTCTGCGACTGATTTTTTACCATCCAACATTAAAATGTTTACAAATTTAGCCAATACTAAATCACCAAACTTCGGGTCTGGTAGGATTTCTCTTTTAGGGGCGGATCTTCTTCTCATTGTATTTCTCTTGTTTTAAATTAGTTGCTTTTATTACTTCTTTGGTCTCTTAGTACCATACTTAGAACGACCTTGCATTCTACCATCAACACCTACTGTGTCTAATGCACCACGAACCGTGTGGTAACGAACACCTGGTAAATCTTTAACACGACCACCACGAATCAAAATCACTGAGTGCTCTTGTAAGTTATGACCCTCACCACCAATGTAGGTAGTTACTTCAGCTGCGTTGGTTAATCTAACACGAGCAACTTTTCTTAATGCTGAGTTAGGCTTTTTAGGTGTGGTTGTGTATACACGCGTACAAACGCCACGTTTTTGTGGGCAGCTGTCTAACGCTGGCACACCACTTTTTACAATCTTTTTCTTACGTGGCTTACGTACCAATTGATTAACTGTTGACATAAATACAATTTCTCCGAAATTCTCTAAATAATTACAATATAAAAACCGCCCACCATTTTTCCGGGGCAATAAACCGATAAATTATACTGTGTAAGAGGAGTTCATGTCAACAAGATTTAGACTTTTTTTAACAAAGTTTCTAACAAAAATCCACTGGCACGATTGAGCATTTCAAAGACGTCGTCAAAGCGTCCTTCAAAATAAGGGTCGGGTACGCTTTTCCCATTATTTTTAGGGATATTATCTAACATCAGAGAAAGCTTATGCTGATGCTCCTCTGGGCAAATAAACTGAAGATCAGCCAGGTTTGATGCATCCATGGCAAAAATATAATCGTAATGATAGAAATCAGACTCGTGTACCTGCCGCCCACGCTGGTCAGATAAATCAACGCCGAATTTATTAGCGGATAATTGTGAACGAGAGTCTGGCTGGGAGCCCACGTGATAAGCGTGTGTGCCGGCAGAATCAATTTCGAACAGATCTTGGACGTCACGTTTTTCCACTTGGGATCTAAACGTGCCTTCAGCCGTTGGAGAGCGACAAATATTACCCATGCACACAAATAAAATTTTAATTTTTTCTTTGCCCATCGGCCTTAGTTATCGATAAAATCAATCATTATATCAACTTAAACTAAACAACCATGTCTAACACACTGCTACAATCTGCCAAAGAAGTCATCTTAACTGAAGCACAAGCCATTACTCAACTGGCTGAAAAACTTGACCAAAGCTTTGTTGATGCATGCAAACTAATTCAAAACTGCACAGGCAAAGTCGTATTAATTGGTATGGGTAAATCGGGCCATATTGGCAACAAAATTGCGGCGACATTCGCCTCGACTGGCACACCGGCTTTTGCTGTGCATCCGGGTGAAGCCGGCCATGGTGACTTAGGCATGATCACCGAAGGTGACGTGGTGATTTGTATTTCTTATTCTGGTGAATCGGATGAAATCATGACCCTAGTACCAGTGATTCAACGACTGGGCGTGCCGATTATCGGTATGACTGGCAATGCTAATTCTTCGATTGGTGAAGTGTGTGATGTGCACCTAGATGTGGGTGTTGAAAAAGAAGCTTGCCCACACAATTTAGCGCCTACGTCCTCTACCACGGTAGCTCTTGCGATGGGTGATGCACTAGCCGTTAGCTTACTCACCGACAAAGGCTTTAGTCCTGATGACTTTGCTCGCTCGCATCCTTCGGGTGCGTTGGGTAGACGACTACTAACGTTCGTTAAAAATATCATGAAAACTGGCGATGATATCCCAATTGTGGATACTAAAACCAAACTTTTAGACGCGCTACTGGTAATGAGTCAAAAGGCATTAGGCATGGTCTTGATTACCGACAATGGTACATTATTAGGTATTTTTACCGATGGTGACCTTAGACGTGTTTTAGAAACTCATAGTGATATTCAAAATTTGCTTATTAGTGAAGTAATGACGCCTAATTGCAAAGCCATTTCAGCTGACAAACCAGCCGTAGTGGCGGTACAAATTATGGATGAGTTTAATCTTAACTCACTGCCTGTAGTTGATAACAACAATCAAGTCGTCGGGGCTATAAACACGCACACTCTAATGCAAGCAAAAATTATCTAAATTACTTCGCACTTTATCCTTGTACTGCGTTAGATTTTTCAAATATTCAGTTACGTAGAAAGTCTACGCGCTCTCACATTTTACAAATCTACCTTACACAAGAAAAAACTACTCGTAATTACCTTGGTAATAGCTAAGAATTAATCACTTTTAAATAATTAATCTTTCTACACCCCACCACAATCCAATTAAGGCAATCACAATTGAAATTGGCACAACCGCCAATTGTCGATAATTCATTCCCAATGCTCGCAACGTCAATAGTAATATTACCACTGCTAATACAATCACAATTTGTGCCAATTCAACCCCAACATTAAAACCAATTAAAGTAGTTAGAAAAGACTCAGGTGCCATCTCGAACTCTTTCAGCATGGTGGCAAAACCCAGGCCATGAATAAGACCAAATAAAAAAACAATAACACTTTTACGCTTAATGGATTGATTAACAATCAGATTTTCAATCGCCACATAAGCAATCGAAAATGCAATCAGTGGCTCAACAACACGTGCTGATATTTCCACCACACCGTACATCGCTAAACCCAGTGTGAGCGTGTGTGCCAAAGTAAAGGTGGTTACTAATAACAATAATGGTCGCCACAAAAGTGAAGAAAGTGCCATACCGACAATAAACAAAATATGGTCCCAACCTTTAGGAATGACATGATCAAACCCAATTGAAATAAATTGCAAAAAACGTTCATTAGTACTTAAAGGCTCTGGGTGATTAATATCAATAATACCACTTGGTTTACCGTCTCGTAACCATTGCCATTGACTCCAATTGTACTGATTTTTTTTAGCCACTTGGTAGCGTAGTGCACTATCGCCATGGATTTTTCCGTATTGCCATGCGATTGTTTTTGGCCATTCACTCAACTGCGTGGAATAAGTAAGGATGGTTTTTCTGGGTCTTTTTTTATACCCGACGATATCAAGTTTAGTACGACTAAGGTGTAAATTTTGAACCTTGTCATTGACGTTAAATTGAATACTGTTTAAAAATTGCAATTCAAATGCTTTAAAACGTTCGCGTAACACCTTTGGTTCAAGCGCTCGAAGCTCATCATACTGTGTAGAATTAGGAGCATCAGTGGTGTTTTTATATTGAGTACCGATACCGGCCATTGCCGCTTCAAGGCTAAGGTCAATCACTATCTCTACTTTTCTATCAGCAAAAATTGAGACCTCCACCAAAGCAGGCTTGACCACATCGGCTTGAACCAAAGCAGACAATAATAATAGTAGCAACAAGATTTTTTTCATGGCATTATTATAAAAAAAGCCCCGACCAGCGGGGCTTTATTATTTAACATTAATTATCTAAATCAACTTTCCGGCATAGTTCTCAATACCAGGATTATTCTTCACACCCTTAATGGTTGGATGGTTTACCTTAGACAAGTTAAGGTGTTTTTGCTTGCGCAAATAATCTGCTGCTACATCCCACATTAAACGTCCATTACCAATACTGCCGACTTGTGCCCAGCCCGATACTTTGTACGATTTGTTAGGGTCGATTGGCGTACCTTCATCATCTTTCATGTCACTAATACGCTCCATATAGCCTGCTGCAGGATCAATGGTGTAATCCAAGCCACCCATACGCACCATGTCACCACCGGATTGTAAGTAAGGGTCTTGCACAAACAGATTCTCGGCAATCGCCTCAAGTATCTCTTTAAGTTGTGAGCCTTTCATCTCTGAAACATAAGTCTCGCCATAAGTCATTGAAGTATTGGTCATTAAATCTTCCATAGTAACGTCTTGACCTGATACCACTGAGGTGCCCCAGCGCACACCAGCCGACATGGCAAAATCTGCATCGTGTTCTTCACGCAATGAATTCACTAACACCTGATCCCAGGTACCCATAAAGTTGCCACGACGATACAAAGTTTGTTCCGTAGTGCAAAGCTTCTCAGTGAGAATTGCATCGTAAGTTTTGCCAACACGGTCTGGGTTATTTGACATTGCTGAGTTACGAGCTTCAACAACATTTTTGTCATAAGTCGTATTACGCATCTTATCAATGAATGAAACCATGGATGCATCAGGTTTAATCAAGTTGGTTAAAATTGGTAGCATCTTATATTCATAGCCAACCATATTATGGTCTTTAATATTAAGATCCATCACGCCAATGTATTTTCCTGAACAACCTGCATTCGTTACCACAGTAACACCGCCAGCATTCTTCACCTCAATTGGCTTAGGCATACCATCGTGCGTATGACCACCAAAAATTGCGTCAATACCAACTACACGTGAAGCCATCTTGATATCAACATCCATGCCATTATGTGACACCAAAATCACTGCATCTGGTTTTTCATTTTCACGAATATCGGTAACCAGTTCGCTCATTTCATCCTCACGCAAACCGAATGACCAGTCTGGGAAGAAATATTTTTGCGGGTTAGCGTTTGAAGTTCTTGGAAATGCTTGGCCAATCACAGCAATACGATGACCACCCACGTTTTTAATTACATAAGGCTTGAATGGCAATGCATCATCTTCATTAAATAAGCCATTACCATCATACTTCTCAGTCATAGTAATGTATTCATCTTCCATCAATGCATCTTCCATGATGCGCACGTTTTGACCTAAGAAATCACCCTTAAAGAAACCAATATTTTTCAATACTTCAGCTTCCTTGTAAGTAAATTCCCAGTGACCAACCATCACATCTACACCTAGAATATTACAAGCTTCAACCATGTCTGCGCCACGCGTCCAAAGTGAGGTTCCTGAACCTTGCCAAGTGTCGCCACCATCAAGAGTTAAAGTATTGCCCACACCGCCAGCACTGTCTCGCAAAGAATCTAGTACCGTTTTAATCTGGCCAAAACCACCGGTCTTGCCATACTTAGCAGCGAGATCTTCAAAATTGTTATAAGTAAACGCATAAGCTTCGGGTGACCCTGGTTTTACGCCGATTTCTTTCAGTAAATTGTTACCCACAACGTGTGGAAATTGAGCAAAAGTATCGCCAAAACCCAAATTAACGTTTGGCTCGCGGAAATAATTAGGCAGTAAATTACCATGTACATCGGTAATATGCAAAATACGTGCGTTACCTGTTTTTGGTACTTCGTACATATTTTCTTGACCAAACAAGCTGTTATGTCTTGCTTGTCCCGTGCCAATTAAACCGGCCGCCGAACCGGCACCTAAAACCTTGATGAATT
>JAPYOZ010000041.1 GCA_029941485.1 Gammaproteobacteria bacterium
GGGTCCTAACCGATAGACGAAGGCGACATAACATTTTGTTTTGCTTTTTGGTGGAGCTAAGCGGGATCGAACCGCTGACCCCGACACTGCCAGTGTCGTGCTCTCCCAGCTGAGCTATAGCCCCAATACTACCCCAACGCTACCCCAAAAACTGGACGCAAGCAAAAGATGTAAATTATAGTCTCTAAGATGAATTAGTCAAGACTAGTTTGGTAAAATGTTTGCATTGTTTCAATGAAAAACTCTCATGCTAGAAAAAATCTTTACTGAAAAAACCTACACCTTGGAAATTCTTTATCATGTGGGCACGTATGAAAATTCCATTCATTTTATTTTTGATCACAACTCAAAAACTTGTGCGATTATTGACCCTGCTTGGGAAGCGAATTTGTTTATTAAAAAAATAGCTGACAAGGGCTACACGCTTACTGATATTTGGCTTACTCATTGGCACAATGATCACATGAACGCAGTGGATGAAATTGCCGATAAAACCAATGCAAAAATTACTGCAGGTATTAACGAAATTCCTTATTTACAGATCAATAACCCAATAAATACAGTTGAGGATAATGATGTGATTTATTTGGGAAATACTCAGGCAAAGATTATTAACACCCCTGGACACACCGCTGGTGGTATTTGTTATTTATTGGATGGGCATTTAATTGCAGGTGATAGTTTGTTTGTATACGGCGCAGGGCACTGTGCAATGCCAGGTGCTAATGCAAATGTGTTGTTCCATTCAATGCAAAAATTAAAGCAAGTAGCGGATGAGATATTGTTACATTGTGGACACGATTACGGCTCAGAGATTACCACCACCATGGCTGAGCAAAAATCAGGTAATCCATTTTTAATGATTGACGACGAGGCTGATTTTGTACGCTATCGTAATCACATCCACGATGGCTCTCGCACTTACCCAATGCAAGCAATGAGCAAACAGGAAGTTGACGCCCTACTATGATTGGTTTTTTTGGCGGCTCATTTGATCCCATTCACTTTGGGCATATTAAGAATGCTATTGCAATCAAAAAAGAATTAAGGCTATCAAACTTATTTTTAATGCCGTGTGCAGCACCAGTACACAAATCTGAGCTTCGATTTAACACAAAGCAACGGCTAGACATGCTTAATCTTGCTGTCCAAGAATTTGCTGACCTTTCAATCGACACTCGAGAAATTGATAGGCAATCAGCCTCTTATACCATTGACTCGCTTAAGCAAATTCAACAAGATTATCCCGATGATAAAATCTTCTTTATCATGGGTGCTGATAGTTTTGACAATATCGACACTTGGAAGAAATACGAGCAACTAAGTGATTACGCAACCTTAGTAGTATTACCAAGAGTAGGCAGCAACCAAGTAGATGATAAAGGTGTTTATTTTTCCAAAGTACCGCTGGTTAACATTTCATCTACGCAAATTCGAAGTAAAATAGCCAAACATCAAGATTTGTCTGGCTTACTGCCAGATTCTATTATTCATTACATTGAGCAATTATGAAACTTACAAAACAACTCAAGGTCGTAACCGACACCATTGAAGAATTAAAAGGTAAGGACATTATCACTTTAAAAGTGTTGGAGCAAAGTGCGGATATTGAGGCCATTGTTATTACCTCTGGACGCTCAGTTCAGCATGTACGTGGTATCGCTAATAACATTAAAATCGAAGCAAAACGCCTTGGCATGAAAGTCGTTGGTATTGAAGGCACTGAAACTGGTCATTGGGTGTTGGTTGATTTGGCAGAAGTGGTTGTACACGTGATGACGGAAAAAACTCGGGAATTCTACAAGTTGGAAAAACTATGGTCAGGTGCTGAAGGCGCCGAAGAATAATCAGTGTGAAAATCAAGCTGATTGCAGTTGGTAAAAAAATGCCCGATTGGATACAAACCGGCATCAATCACTATCAAAAACAACTGCCCACTTCCCTTAATTTTGAATTAATCACACTTGAGGCGCAAAAACGCAAAGGCAAAAACATTGAACAGATCAAAGCACTCGAAGGTGAGCTGCTAATAAAAGCTTCTCAAGGGTCAAATTTAGTGATTGCTTTTGATGAAAAAGGCAAACAGAACAACACCAAAGCCATTGCCAAAGCCATGGAAAATTGGCAACAAAATGGCGATAACGTGGCACTGCTCATTGGCGGTGCGGATGGCCTAAATGACACCTGCAAACAACACGCTCATCAGCTTTGGGGTTTGTCAAACTTGACCTTGCCACATTCAATGGCTAGACTATTATCCGTAGAACAAATTTACCGTGCTCATTCATTATTAAATAACCATCCATATCATAGGGAGTAAACATGAAATTAGAACTCATCAGCTTTAAACTTTGCCCGTTTGTACAACGTGCCATCATCATCTTAAAAAAACAAAACATCGATTACGACATAACCTACATCAACCCAATGGATCCGCCCGACTGGTTTAAAGCCATTTCACCAACCGGGCAAGTCCCCCTACTAAAGGCAAATGATGAAATTATTTTTGAATCCAGTGTCATTAGTGAATTTGCCAATGACATCAGTGATACTGACTTACACCCAAAAGATGCCATCCAAAAAGCGAAAAACCGTGCGTGGATTCAGTTTTCATCAAGTATGTTTGATGACTTGTTTAACATTGTAACCGGCGATAAAGACAAATTCAGCGAAGCCAAAGATTCTTTGTTTAAAAAGCTGTCACGTGTTGAATCCGTAAAAGGCAATGATCCGTTTTTTAATGGTAATAATTTTGCATTAATTGATGCCGCATTTTCGCCATTGTTCATGCGTTTAGCGTGGATTAATGAATTTACCGACAACGCACTGTCGTTGGCTGAATTTGCCCGTCTATCTGCTTGGAGCAAAGCCGTCTTAGCCGTTAAGGAGGTTAAAGACTCAGTGGTTGATGGCCTGGATGATGTTTATTATTCTAATATCGAAGGACGAGAGGGTTACTTATCAACCTTATTGGTTGACTAAATAATACTCAACACATTTTCAGGCGGTCGAGCAATCACAATGCCCTTGTCAGTTTTGACAATCGGACGCTCAATCAAAATTGGATTATCAATCATTGCCTGAATCAAATCATCTTCACTGAGCGATTCATCGTCTAAGTTGTTTTCTTTGTAAGGCGCTTCAAATGTGCGCATTAAAGATCTGGCACCCATGTTGAGTTGGTTCAGTAAATCTTTTAACTCATCCACGCTCGGGGTATTTTCTAGATATTTAATTACTTCAAAATCCACACCTTTTTCTTCTAAAATGGATAGAGTTGTTCTGCACTTTGAGCACTTTGGATTGTAAAAAATTACCGTTGACATACTGATGAACCTTATGAAAAAAATTCTTATTATACTCTGTCTTTTTTTGCCGTTAAGCGCCGTACAAGCAATTACCATTAGTGAAATTGTCGACTCTGCAAGCTCCCTTTGGCAGCAACAAAAATCACAAAAAGTAACGAAATTCTCACTAACCGACACTAAAGGCAATGTTCACACTGATGAATCCACTAAAGGAAAATATTTAGTGGTTAATTTTTGGGCCACTTGGTGTCCGCCTTGCTTAAAAGAGATTCCTGCCTTTGTTGAGTTTTACGACAATCATGCCGATAAAGTTCAAATACTGGGTTTGGATTACGAACAAGCTGATAAGACTGCGATCTCTGAATTTACTGACACCTTTATGGTTAACTACCCCATTGTCTTGTTTGATGATAAAAACGGCCCTCAGTTCAGTAATTTTGGTGAGATTATAGGAATGCCAACTACTTATATCTACAATCCAAAGGGTGAATTGGTTGATTTTCACATGGGCGAGATTGACATCCAAACCCTGAAGAAAACTATCCTATCCAAGCCTTAAATTCTCCATTTTCATCACGTACTAATCTTGGCACTAAATAACCACTAAGATTTTTTTTCAGCTGTTGGTGTAATTCTTTTGCGCATTCATCATCAACCAAAAAATGCTCTGCACCACTGACTTTATCAAGCAAGTGCAGATAATACGGCAACACACCGGCATCAAACAATCGAAGTGAAAGATCGCTTAATGCTTGGACTGAATCATTCACCCCTTTTAATAAAACAGATTGATTAAGCAAGGTAACTTGCTTTAACTTATTGATGCGTTTTACAAATTCACCGGACAGTTCATTGGCATGATTTGAATGCAAAACTACCACAACATTAAGCTTACTGCTGTTTAACAATTTTACCAATTGATCGGTAATTCTACTGGGTGTAACCACTAAAGTCCTAGAATGAATTCTGAGTGTCTTAATGTGAGGTATTTGCTCAATGTTAGAGATTAGCCAATGCAGTTTATCGTCGCTTAAGCTTAATTGATCTCCACCACTTAAAATAACTTCATTGATGTCCGTGTGCTGATGAATGTAATTTTTAATCGAATTCCAATTGTTTATCGCATCGTGCGATGCGTAGTCAAAATTTTGACGAAAACAATACTGACAATGAATTGTGCAAACCCTTGTGGTAATCAGTAACACTCTATTAGGGTATTTATGGATTAATCCATTTACCGGTGAGTGCTTTTCATCTGCTAGTGGAGACGGATTGAAGTCAAGACCCTTAATCAAAGAATGAGAGTTGGCAACTTGTTTTAACAAAGGATCATCAGGATTACTCTTATCAATTAAATTAGCAAACTCCAATGGAACTTTAATTGGGAATGATTGATCTTTAAATGCAGTGGTTTGAAAGAAATTATTACACTGCTTTGCGTCTTTTAGTGCATGCCTTGAATTGTATTGCCAATGGTTCATATTTTGGACGTAAAAAAAGCCCCAAAAGGGGCTTTATATTATCGCTACTAAATCTTAACAGAAGTTAGAGAAGTTTTCATCGGTGTGTCCTTTGCCATCTTCAAAACCAGCTTCCCATTCGTCAGTAATTCTTTGTTCTTCGATTTCAGGATTATTTAAAAAACCAGCTACCCAACCTTGAATGTAGTTGTCATTAACACCCATTTCTTCCATTTTCTTAACACCTTCGTAGTAAGTCATTACTGATACTCCTTAAAATTTACAATAATAATGTTTATAATTTCATACTCTTAAATCAAGTCAAAAATTGACAGACATAAGCGAAAGGTAATATTATAACCATTTAAAACTAACAAGCAAGAAAAATCATGAATTTATCTGAAATAATCGATGGATTAAACGACAAGCAACATCAATCAGTTACCTTAGATGATGCACAAAACGCCTTAATACTAGCAGGTGCTGGTAGTGGGAAAACCAGAGTTTTAACACACCGTATTGTGTATTTAATTACGCAAAAAAATACCCACATTGATGCGATTTTAGCCGTCACTTTTACCAATAAAGCTGCCAAAGAAATGCGTGAACGCCTTGAGCTGTTACTTAGACGCCCAATCAGAAGTATGTGGGTGGGAACTTTCCACGGATTGGCACATCGATTATTACGTGCCCATCCTATCGAGGCTAATTTAAGTACGCAATTTCAGATCCTTGATCAACAAGATCAGTTTCGTATTGTTAAGCGCTTAATGAGGGAAAACCAAATTGACGAATCTAAATACCCCGTTCGTAAAATTCAGTGGTTTATCAACCAGCAAAAAGACGAAGGTATACGTCCAACGGACATTGATGCTGGTTACAATTATTTTGTTAAGCAAAGTGTCAAAGTGTTTGAACTCTACGAAGACCATTGTAAAGCTAACGAATTGATTGATTTCGCTGAACTTCTAGTGCGTAGTTATGAGCTATTAAAAAATAATGCCGAACTACTGGCGCATTATCAACGGCGCTTTGAACACATTTTAGTTGATGAATTCCAAGACACTAATACTATTCAGTACAAATGGATCAAGCTCCTTTCATCGGGCAAAAACCAAGTATTTTGCGTGGGTGATGATGATCAATCGATTTATGGGTGGCGTGGGGCAAAAATTGAAAACATCCAAAAGCTTGAAACAGACTTTAACCCGATTCAAACCATTCGACTTGAACAAAACTACCGCTCCACTGGCAACATACTGGGTGCGTCAAACACGCTCATTGCTAACAACTCTAACCGCTTAGAAAAATCCTTATGGACGGATTCTGGTGATGGTGAGTTAATTGATGTGTATGAAGCACGTACGGAAACTGATGAATCTGACTTTGTGGTTAGCTCCATACAAAAACTCTTAAATGAAGGCACTAATCCTAATGAATGCGCTATTCTTTATCGCTCTAACGCCCAATCTAGGGGCTTTGAAGAAAAACTGATTAAATACAATATTCCTTATATCATTTACGGCGGTCTTCGATTTTTTGAGCGCGCTGAAATTAAAGACGCCTTGTGTTATTTACGCCTTATGGAGAGTGTGACTGATAACGTTGCTTTTGAGCGCGTAGTCAACTTTCCCACGCGTGGCATTGGTAATGCCACCATTGAAAAAGTAAGAGAATTTGCGCGTGATAATAGCACCACTCTCTTTCAAGCAGCCATTGCAATATCGCCTTCATTGCCGACTCGTGCAAGCAATGCACTAATCGGGTTTACACAACTGATTGAGCAAATGTGTGATGAAGCAAAAAATTTAGAACTTAGTGAAAAAGTGTCTTACTTAATCAAAACGTCAGGCCTTATCGATTATTATTCTAATAACAAGACTGATAAGGCCGGTAGCAAAAAAGAAAACTTAGAAGAACTCATTGCTGCTGCTAAACAATACACACATGACGAGGATAGCGAAATGAACGAGGTGATGGGATTTGTATCTCTTGCCTCATTAGACTCAAGCGGTGACACTAACGCACCAGAACATCAAAATGTTCAACTGATGACTGTTCACTCAGCTAAAGGCCTAGAATTTCCTTGTGTGTTTTTAACAGGCATGGAAGAAGATTTATTCCCTTCTAGGCAAAGCAAGGACGAACCACACTTAATAGATGAAGAAAGACGACTGTGTTACGTAGGGATGACACGTGCCATGAAAAAACTCACTTTGTCTTTTGCCATTAGACGTTTTTTACACGGACAATCTCTATACGCTGACCCTTCTCGATTCTTAGGTGAAATTCCTAATGAATATCTAAACTCTATTAAGCAAAAGTTCGGTGCAACGGTACACAATTACAAGGATGACGATATTTTCAATCAAGACATTGAACCCGAAGGCCAAGGTCAGTTGTCAATTGGGGTGACGGTTAAACACGCTAAATTCGGTTTTGGAACGGTGCTCAATTTTGAAGGCGAAGGCGACTCTACTAGAATACAAATTAAGTTTAAAAAAGCAGGTACTAAATGGCTCATTAGTTCGTATGCTAACTTGGAATTTGTTTAATTTTATTTTCCTGCGGAGGCAAAACCTCCCGAACTTAATGTATCAATAACAATGTGTTAAAAAGGTAGTAATGTCTTAAGCTTTATTAGCGTGAGGAATTGCCTCGTGGCTTATTAGCTCATACGCTAATTTAGAATTTGTTTAATTCAGGGTTTTCTTTAAATCAT
>JAPYOZ010000042.1 GCA_029941485.1 Gammaproteobacteria bacterium
GCTTGAGTGTTTATCCTTCTCAGGCGAACTTTATTCTGTTTAGAGCGCCTGGCGCAAATGAGTTATTTGAAACATTAAAGTCCAAAGGGGTATTGATTAAAAATTTATCGTCAGCCCAAGGTTTGACTGATTGTCTACGTGTTACGGTAGGAAGTAAAGAAGAAAATAATTCATTTATTAATATTGTGAAAAATTATTATGGTTAATAATAAAGCGTTAGCTGAATATTGCGACGATTATTTAAGTAAAGATAAATTTGACGATTATTGCCCTAATGGTTTGCAGGTCGAAGGTAAGGGCGATATTAGTAAAATTATCTCTGGTGTGAGCGCCAATCTTGATTTGATTGAACGTGCGATTGATGAAAGTGCCGATGCCTTGTTTGTGCATCATGGATTCTTTTGGAAAAATGAAGCGTTAGTTTTAACCGGCATTAAGAAAAACAGAATTAAAGCTTTGTTAGAAAGCGAAATTAATTTATTTGCTTATCACTTGCCACTCGACGCACATCCAATTGTAGGTAATAATATTCAGTTAGCCATGCGGTTGAACATTCAAAATCCAACACCAATTGGCGATACCTTGGTTTGGCAGGGCGAAGTAAATTCAACACTTGCAAGTGTGTCACAAGCAGTAAAGAAAGTAACTGAGCGCACTCCTTTAGTTTTTGGCGATGATAACAAAGTAATCAATAAGATTGCTTGGTGCAGTGGCGGTGCTCAGAGTTACATTGAGCATGCGATTGAGATAGGCGCCGATTGTTTTATCACTGGTGAGGTGTCAGAACAAATTCCAGCCATTGCCAAAGAGAATAACATTGCTTTTATTTCAGCAGGGCATCATGCAACTGAGCGTTATGGTGTGCAGGCTTTATGCCAACATTTGAGTCAGAAATTCGACCTTAAGCATCAATTCATTGATATTGACAATCAAGTATAATACGCTTGATTTTATAATTTTCATTTTCTACACTTATGAGTAAAAAATTTAATGTTGCCGTTGTTGGTGCAACAGGCGCTGTGGGCGAAACAATCCTTTCTATTTTAGAGCAGCGTAATTTTCCTATTGATAATTTATACCCATTAGCCAGTGCAAATTCGGCGGGTAAAAAAGTATTTTGTCAGGGAAAAAGTTGGACAGTGCAAGATTTAGATGCCTTTGATT
Organism: Gammaproteobacteria bacterium; assembly: GCA_029941485.1. Classification (GTDB taxonomy): domain Bacteria; phylum Pseudomonadota; class Gammaproteobacteria; order PS1; family Pseudothioglobaceae; genus SUP05. The sequence goes on from JAPYOZ010000042.1 coordinate 1,165, forward strand.
TTTCTCAAGCACAAATCGGTTTGTTCTCAGCCGGTGGTAATATCTCTGAAAAATACGCACCCATTGCTGCTGAATCAGGTTGTGTGGTGATTGACAATACGGCGCATTTTCGCCGTGATGAAGACATTCCTTTGGTGGTTCCAGAAGTCAATCCTCATGCAATTGCAGGCTATACAAAGCGTAATATTATCGCCAATCCTAATTGCTCAACCATTCAAATGCTGGTAGCGCTTAAGCCAATTTATGATGCAGTGGGCATTGAGCGTATTAATGTCGCTACTTACCAAGCGGTGTCAGGCTCTGGCAAGGAAGCTATTTCTGAGTTAATTAACCAGACTACTAAACTGCTTGGTGGCGATACCAATGTTGATGTTGAAGTGTACCCAAAGCAAATTGCTTTTAATGTGATTCCACACATTGATGTATTCCAAGAAAATGGCTACACCAAAGAAGAAATGAAAATGGTGTGGGAAACTCAGAAAATTTTCGAAGATGAAAACATCTTAGTTAATCCAACAGCAGTGCGTGTGCCAGTAATTTACGGCCATTCTGAAGCAATTAATATTGAAACCAAGAAAAAAATTAGCGCCCAAGAAGCGACTGAGATTTTATCAAAAGCAAACGGTGTAACGGTGATGGATAAGCGTGAAGATGGCGGTTATGCAACACCATTTGTAGAGGCAACTAATCATGACGATACATTTGTGAGTCGTATTCGTGAAGACATATCTCATGAGAAAGGTCTCAACTTATGGGTAGTTTCTGATAATATTCGAAAAGGCGCAGCACTGAACAGTATTCAAATTGCTGAAATTTTGATTAAAGAGTATCTATAGAAAAATAAAAATGATTAAAGTATCAAGAAAAACTAACGAAACAGACATTAATGTCGAACTCAATTTGTATGGCACAGGTCAAGCAAGTATTGATACTGGCGTTCCATTTTTAGACCACATGCTGGATCAAATTGCACGTCACGGTTTAATGGATTTAAACATTAAGTGCGATGGCGACACACACATTGACGATCACCACAGTGTTGAGGACATTGGCATTACGATAGGACAGGCTTTCACTCAAGCAGTGGGCGACAAAAAAGGATTTACCCGTTATGGCCACGCTTACGTGCCACTTGACGAGGCACTCTCACGTGTGGTTTTGGATCTTTCTGGTCGTCCTGGTTTAGAGCTCAATGTTAGTTTTACTCGTGCAATGATCGGTACTTTTGATGTGGATCTTATTGGTGAATTTTTCCAAGGGTTTGTTAATCATGCGCTCATTACTTTGCACATTGATAATTTGCGCGGGGTGAATGCTCACCACCAGGCAGAAACTATCTTTAAGGCTTTTGGTAGGGCATTGAGAATGGCAGTCACTCTAGACGAGCGTCAAGCCGGTGTAATTCCTTCAACCAAAGGTTCTTTGTAAATAGGTCTTTAACCATGCAAAGTATTGCAATTGTTGATTACGGCATGGGCAATGTGCGCAGTGTGCAAAAAGCCATTGAGCACGTTTCTCCTGATGATGAAGTTATTCTGACCGATGATGCCGAGCTAATCAACAACGCTGATCGCATAGTATTTCCTGGTCAAGGCGCAATGGGTGCTTGTATGCAGGCGCTTAATAACCATGGATTGGTTGATGTGATTAAATCCTGTGCACATGAAAAACCATTTTTAGGTATTTGCTTAGGTTTGCAGTTGCTGTTCGATCATAGTGAGGAAAATGACGGTACTGATGGCCTGTCCATCATTTCTGGGGATGTGATTAAGTTTCCAAAAAATAATCTTAAAATTCCACACATGGGTTGGAATACCGTTAAACACACGATGGACCACCCACTTTGGCACAACATTGATGACAACGCTCGTTTTTATAGTGTGCACAGTTATTACGTCAAGGAATCGGATGCCAGTATAGTGGCTGGGTCAACCAATTATGGCATTGACTTTACTTGTGCGATTGCAAAAGATAATATGTTCGCTGTTCAGTTTCACCCTGAAAAATCACAACACGATGGATTGCAGTTACTGACTAATTTTGTTAATTGGAAAGGCTAGCTTATTAATTGTTTGGCGCAATTCATTACATTGGCATGATAGCCAACACCAAAAATATTCAAATGATTTAAGTAGTGATACAGCATGTACAGTGGTTTTCTATCGTTAAACCCATCGTCCAGTGGATAGACTTCATTGTAACTATCATAAAAAACACTTGAAAACCCACCAAACATAAAAGTAAGCGCAAAATCTATTTCTCGATGTCCATAGTAACTAGCAGTATCGATAAAATATGGATTATTTTTCCCACTCAATACATTTCCTGACCACAAATCTCCATGTAATAATGCAGGTTTGATATTATCATCCAATAAATATTCCAATGTATTTTTTATTTTGAGCAGTTGCTGGTATTCGTCTTGAGTGAGTAGTTTGTTTTTAAACCCAAGCTCAATTTGGAAAAGCAATCGATATTTCCAGTAAAATTCTGACCAATTGCTAATTTTTTGATCAACTCCATTAAGTTGTGGCGTTTGCCCGATTTTATTATCAAAATGAAAACCAAAATATTCGTGTGTATTTTTATGCAGTTTAGCAAGTTCAGCGCTCATTTGTGTTTGCACGTTTGGGTTGTTAGCTGTCTCAATCCATTCGAGTATAAGGCAATGTTCACAAACACCTAATACTTTAGGCGTATGAATGGTTTTCCCTAATAAGGCCAACTCCTTGCCTTCATGAATGAGTTGTTGGTTGGCGCTAGATTGGTATTTAATAAACACTTGATTGCCATCACTTAGTGTAACTTGATAGGCTTCAAACAATCCTGTGCCCACCGACTGTTTACTAACGACTGTTTGTTTTAAGTGTTTTTCAATGTGCGTTTCAATTGACATTGATTTATTTTTTAGATTGTTCCTTTAGACAACGAACGTACGCTTGATGATCCATCGGCGTATTATTTTTTTGCGATGAGAATATCATCTCAGCTATGCAATCCATCTACGAGGCAATTCCTCACGCCAACAACAAGTAAATAAACGTCAAAAAATTCATACCATTTTCAATAAGTTAAGTTCGGGAGGTTTTGCCTCATTTGGAAACAGATTTTAAACAATTAATATAAGCTTGATGATCCATCGGCGTATTATTTTTTTGCGATGAGAATATCATCTCAGCTATGCAATCCATCATCTTATGCTCTACCTCATGAGGGTCTTTAACTTTGTTAAGTATCTTTTGATAATACTCATTAATGCCAAGTGGTTGATTAATTGAAAACTGCTCTCTGAGTGACAAGTGTAAGTTAATATGCAAAAAAGGATTGACTTCACCTTGTTCTGGAAAGTAGTCAGATTCCACATTTTGAATAAGCTTATGGTACTCTGGATGCATCTTAATAACTTGTGTGAGCTGATCCTCTAAAGGATCGAGTGGCTTTTTATCTAAGAATTTTTGCCATGCGTTGGCAAGGAATTGTCGTTGCTCAGTTCTATCTTGAGTATAGAACACTGCTTAATTTATAAGTTTTTCTCTTCGTATTCACAAAGATCCAGCAATATACACTCATTGCATAGCGGGGAACGCGCCTTACAAGTATAACGACCATGCAGAATCATTAAATGGTGTGCAGGCACTCTAAATTCATCAGGAATGAATTTGACTAATTTTTTCTCTACTTCTAATACAGTCTTTCCACTTGCAATTGCAGTGCGATTAGCCACGCGATAGATGTGCGTATCAACCGCAATGGTTGGATGACCAAAGGCAGTGTTGAGTACCACGTTTGCAGTTTTTCGACCAACACCCGGTAGTGCTTCTAGTTCTTTGCGAGTCTCAGGCACGGCAGCATCGTATTTTTCAATTAGAATTTTACAAGCTTGAATAATATGCTTGGCTTTTGAATTAAACAAGCCAATGGTTTTAATGGTGTTTCTTAACGTGTTTTCACCCAATTCAAAAATTGCTTCAGGTGTGTTTGCGATAGGAAATAACTTGTCGGTAACCTTGTTGACACTTTTATCAGTAGCTTGTGCTGATAATGTGACTGCAACTAGCAGCTCAAAAGGGGTGTTGTAATTTAATTCTGTGGTTGGATTAGGTATCTTTTTCAATAACCTTTCAAACATTTCAAAACGAGTCTCGGCGTTCATTCTTCTCTTCGGTTGAATTTCTTAATTGACAAAAATTATACCCGAATAGAGTCGAAAATATTTAATTAATGAATGTGTATAACAAACAACCTTATAAAAATGATTCAGCGTAAGATTCTAACTGCTTCCACAATACCTCTTTTTTAGGATATTGCTTACGCATTAGCGCAATCCTCTGATAATAATTATCCAGTGATGTGTGGCCATTTTCACCTGCTTGAATTCTGCCTTGCACCGTTTCGAACCAATCTTCCGCTTCGTCTTCGGTTAAGGTTTCAGGATAGTTACGTGCTTTAAAATGCATAAGCAGTGTTGAGAGTTTTTGATTTTTAAATTTTGGCTGGAAGTCTTTAAGATCCTCAATGCTAAGATTTTGTATTTGGTCGCCAATGCGTTTATCGGCATTGTCCATAAAGCCATCATAGAGCGCTTGATCCACATCAGTATTAGGTTCACGCTTATAGTCACTTTTATAAAGATTTTGCACTGCCTTGTTAATACTAGTTTGATTATCTTTAATAAAAGCAAGCCTCTGCATACAAGTATCCATGTCGATTTGTAATTGCTCAACAATTTTTGTTTCAAGTTTATAAACATTAGGCACAAACATTGGGCTCTTATTAAAAACCAAATCTTTAATTTGCAATCTCTCCACGCCTTTTGGTAATTCTGCTTGTTTGGTAAACATCAATGTTTTTAATTCTTCTGTATCAAGGTCTAGTAGTATGGATGGATCTTGATCGAGATTAAACACAGTCGCGCGATCGTTATATTCTGGGTGGTACGCCAACGCAACTACTAGCCTTGTGCAGGACTTATTAGCTGGATACTTGCTTGAGGTGTGTAGCATCGGCTCAAACAGTTTGATTTTGCTTTCTACGGTTTTTTTCTCACGCAAGCTAAACGCATAATCAAACAGTTTTGGTTGCGTGTCTTTAATGATTTTTGCAATCCCAATGGTGGCACGCACATCAGCCAGTGCATCGTGCGCGTCAGCATGTTCAATGCCATTTGCAATTGATAGTTGGTCTAATTTAAATATTGGCTTACCATCGTTGTTGTGTACCCAATTAAGGCAATTATCTTTTTTAAGTGCGTAGCATAGGCGTACTACGTCTAGAATATCCCAGCGTGTATTGCCGTTTTGCCAATGCCAAGCATACGGATCGATAAAATTTCGATACAACGTATATCGAGTAAATTCATCATCAAATCGAATAGAGTTATAACCCACCACACAAGTATTCGGCGCTGAAAATTCAGTATGAATTTTTTTGATAAACTCATGCTCAATCATGCCTTTTTGTTCACAGTCTTGTGGGCTAATGCCTGTTACTGCACAAGCCTCTGGAGAAGGTAGGCAATCATTAGTTGGCTTGCAATAAAACATCTGTTCATCGAGGATATTAAGGTTTTCATCCGTACGAATACCAGCGAATTGCGAAATTCGATCAGTCTTTGGGCTAATACCAAAGGTTTCGTAGTCGTACCAGTAGAATGTTTTCATGAGTATATTTTAACGAATTTTAAGCAATAAAAAACCCAGCGTTTAAGCTGGGTTTTAATCAATAATTTGAGATAAATTATTGTGGAACTACGTTAGCCGCTTGAGGGCCTTTAGCGCCGTCTTCTAGATCAAATACTACTTCTTGACCTTCTTCTAGTTGCTTGTAGCCGTCGCCTTGAATCGCACGGAAGTGAACGAATACATCGTCACCACTTTCTTGCTCAATAAAACCAAAACCTTTTTTTGCGTCAAACCATTTGACTTTTCCTGTTGTAGACATAATGTCTCCTATAAGTTTAAAAAATTACCGAAAAAACATACCACCTTTATAACTTAGAGAAACTTGAAAAAGTTCAAACAACAAAATATAAATAGTAGCCGTATTCTTTACCAGCGTTTGCTATTTTAACGTACTTTAGCAATTAACGTACTAAATAAATTTGACTATTTATTTTTAGGCTTTGAACGTGAGAATTTTGGCTTTCTATTCCGATCACCACCTCTTC
>JAPYOZ010000043.1 GCA_029941485.1 Gammaproteobacteria bacterium
AAATTGCCATCAATACAAATACTAAGAAAAGATGAACTAAGAAATGAACTTCAGTAGGGAGATCTGCCCAACTAAAAGTAATCAGACCTGAGGCAAACTCTTTAACCATAATCACATCGGTATGATTGCTGGTAAAGGTCATTACCACACCACTAATACCGATCACTAATAATAAAATTAACATTAGATAGTCTGACGGTGCTGAAATGTAACGAATACGTTCAACAAAAATACGGCGACCAACTAAACCAACCAGACCAATCACCATGGCAAATGCGGCGTATTTAAAAGGCTGAATTAGCAAAAAGATCTCAGGTAAATCGCCTGGCCAAAAATAGCGCACATGACGAATTAAAACCAATAATAGGCCCACGTGAAAGAGCCAACCAAATAGCCAGGTCCACTTATTGGCTTTAAATAAACTTTCAAATAAGACAACTTCGCGTGCCATGCGCATAACCACGCCTGTTTGTGTTAATGGGGTTGGTGCAGTAGGGATTTTTAAAGGAGCTGGCGTAATCCAATATTGATAGATTTTTCTCGCCATTCCAATTAGGAATACAAATAAAGCTATATAAAATAAAGCCGTAAAAAAAATGCTTATTGCGGACATATTGCTCTCAAACTCAATGTGTTAATAAGATAAAAAAACACCTACTAAAGTAGGTGTTTTTAATACTTGCATTGTATTAGATACAACCCGTTGGCTTTGGAAGACCGGCAAAACGACAACCTTGCTTACCTGGACCGTAAGGGAATAAAGAATATAGATACTTAGAATTACCTTTTTCTTTACCGAATTGCTTACCAATTGCTTTGGTTAGTACACGTACTGCTGGTGCAATTTGATACTCTTCAAAATAATTACGTAAGAAATTAATAACGTCCCAATGCTCTTCAGATAATTCAATATCATCATCTTTTGCCATGCTCTCGGCAATTTCTTTTGTCCAATCACTAAGGTTTACTAAGAAACCTTCTTCGTCTACTTCTGCGCCTAAAATATCAGCCATTGTTTTACTCCTATATATAAATTACGTTAAACCCAAGAAACCGCAGTTCCATGTTCAACAACTAAATCAACAAAACCTGCATAATCAACTAATTTGATATTGTTTGCAACTTTTGATGAAATTCCTCTCGCTTCAACATCACCTTTCAATGCATAAACCCTGCCTTGAGAAGCAAGATCAGTTAGCATTGATGAGTTAGCGTTATTCGCAGCAGAAATTACACCGTCTTCAATTAACAAGATAACGCTCGTGTCGTCAATCGTATTAATACAAGACTGTAGAGAATTTCGCTCGAAAGATGATTTATTTACTGTATGTAACATATTCAATCTCCCTTAGAAACTTAAGCACACGTCTTGATCAGACATAATTTTAGAAAGTTCAGCGTTAGAAACCACTTTAACACTTGGCTTTTCTGCCCAATCATCGTCTTCATCTTCATAAACTAAAGGCATTAAATCATCCTCAGTCAAACCTCTTTCTTCTAGAGATTCTGCTGATACGTAAAGCTTATTAATATCGTAATCACCTAATGCGTGATAAGTTTTAGAAAAGTTTTTCATGCCAATGCTATCGGTATTTTGACCTTCAATGATTTGGTAAACACCATCGTCAATAAAGGCTAACGACACGTCTTGCTCAAATGCAGCAGCAATTAGCACCACTTCTAAAGATTCGATTGCATACACAGTACCGTAAGAAGCCTTACGATTTAAATACATAAATTTCTTTGTTGCCATCTTAATCTCCAAATACCACTAAACGATCTGACTGAATACCGGCTTCAATCAATTGACCCAAACCTGAAATACGGAACGCTGGGTGAACGTTGTTACCATCAATACCGTTCTTTGAAGCTTCAGACTCGTCAAGCATACCGCGACGAAGCGCTGCTGCTATACAAACCACAAGCTCAGGATTGCCATCAGCGTCTTTAATGTCCAATTCAGCCCACTGATTAACCACATTGCGATCATCTTGTGGAGGCATGGTAAAACGTGATGCGTTATTCACACCATCGTGATAGAAAAATACACGAAAAATCTCGTGGCCTTTTTCAATCGCTGCTTTGGCAAATTGGTACGCCGTATCAGACGCTTGGTGCTGATACGGGCCCTCGTTAATTTGAATAGAAATCTTCATTTAACCACCTTTAGAAACGAATGTAAGCAGAAGAATTTAATTGATGACGAGTACCTTTCCAATCAGAGATATGGAATTTAGTAAATGGCAAACCAGTCTTTTCGAAAAATGCTGGCCATCCAATACGCTCAACCCACTCACCTACTCTTTCCCAGTCACGAGCATCGGCTTTGTACACTGCTAAGATTTTCTTAACCACGGCACCAACTTCTGGCCATCTTGGCGGGTTGTTTGGTAAACCTGAAGCAACTAACTTTTGGAATGAAGGCTTAGAACGTGCATTAGAGTGCTTACCACCGATCCAAATCGCTAACTTAGAGTGTTCAGGATCGTTAATTTGCATTGGTGGACACGGTGGAAAACACGCACCACAACAGATGCATTTTTTCTCATCAACTTCCAATGTAGGCTTACCATTAACCATCGCAGGACGAATCGCAGCAACTGGACAACGTGCAACAACGGTCGGACGCTCACAAACGTTTGCCACTAAATCATGGTTGATCTTAGGTGGCTTAGTGTGTTGAATGTTAATCGCGATATCACCGTGACCACCACAGTTAATCTGACAACATGAAGTCGTCATATGTACACGGTTTGGCATTTCTTCTTTTTGGAATTCTTCGTATATATCATCCATCAGTGCTTTTACAACACCGGATGCATCTGTACCTGGAATATCACAATGTAACCAACCTTGAGTGTGTGAAATCATTGACACTGTTGGGCCTGTACCGCCAACTGGGAAACCAGCATCTTGTAATGCTTTAACTAATGGTTCAACTTTAGATTCTGCATCCACCATAAATTCAATGTTTGAACGAATAGTAAATCGCATGTAACCGTCGCCGAATTCATCAGAAATATCACATAATTTCTTAATAGTGTAAACATCCATTTGTCTTTGTGTTCCAGCACGAACAGTCCAAATTTCTTCATTGTGCTTTGAAGTGTGGTGCAGTACACCTGGACGTGGGCGGTCGTGATAAGCCCATGCTCCATAGTTGCGACGCATCGTTGGGTGCATGTATTGAATAGGATCAGGACAGCCTGATTCGATCGGCATTCTTGGTGCTTCAGCCATAATATTTTCTCCGTGTATTGTTCTTTTAAATTAAATTACGCGCTTGCTTCGGCTTTATTTTCAAACCATTTAGCCGCTTCTTCATCCCATTTGTCCATACGAACATAAGACATGTAACGAGGTGAGTCAACCATATTTGGATCAACATTCAAACCAACACCCTCTAAGAAGTTTACAATACCAATGCGTTCAATCATTTCACCTGTACGCTCATGCTCTAATGCATTTTCAGCAAAAAAGTCAATACATTCACCTGCAAAATCTTCAATCTTTTCGTAATCATCAGCAGTTTCTAACTTCATGAATGGAATAACTACCGTACCGAATAAGTCACCAATCTTCAATGTACGTTTACCACCCATACAAACCGTGACACCTTTATCATCACCCGTTGCTAAGATAGGTTCTACATCACCTTTAGCAATGTACTTATGAGTCAATGGAGAAGTAACATTTAAACAGTGCATACATTTAACACAGTTTTTGTTATCAATCGTTAGTGAAGTGTCGGCATTAACAGTCATTGCTGAAGTAGGACAACGAGAAGTAATGTTATCAACAACGTAGTCCATACCTTTGTCAGCAACCATCTTCTTCCATAAGTCTTGGTTGATTTTAATATCATCTCTCCAAGTACCGATAATAGCCATGTCTGAACGTTCAATAGAGTTCATACAGTCGTTTGCACAACCTGAAACTTTAAATTTAAACTTGTAAGGTAGTGCTGGACGATGCATATCATCTAAGAATGCGTTAACAAGAGTTCTTAAGGCTGCTGTTTCGTTGGTATTACTCATTTCACAACGAGACGCTCCTACACATGCCATACCAGTTCTTACCGCCGGTCCAGCACCGCCCATGTCAAAACCAATTTCATTTAATTCGTTAAAAATAGTTTGAGTAGTTTTTTCAGTTGCACCTTGGAACATAATGTCGCCTGACTGGCCGTGGAATGCAATCAAACCAGAACCGCCATTATCAACAAATGTATCACATAGGTTTCTTAAAAGATCAGATGTGTAATGCATACCTGCTGGTGGCTGGATTCTTAAAGTGTGGAATTCTCCAGCATCTTTAAATTTAAAATCGCCCTTATCGTCTTTAAGTTCGTTGAAACGTGGAATTACACCACCACCGTACCCAATAACACCAACGGTGCCGCCTTTCCAGTATCCCTTTTTGGTTACGTATGAAGTTTCAAGTGTAGCAAGTACGTCACGTACCATAGAAGCACCGTCGTGACTTCCTGTTGCTAGTTTCTTCATTCCAGTTACGAATGAAGGCCATGGACCATTTTCCAACTCATCGAGGTTGGGGGTGTTGTATAGCTCTTTTGCCATTTTATTTCTCCAGTATATTTATAGTAAGTCTTCTATCGTTACTCAAATAAGAAGACGTAAACGGGTCAAATTATACCTGAATACAGGAAAATACCTTGATTTTTAGCAATATATTAGTGGTACTTTTGACTATCCCTTAGGGGATATAAGAGGGGAAAGAATAAGAATTATAGATTGGTTAAATATTGGTCAACTTGTTCAGCGACACCACGACCTTCGTTAATCGCCCACACTACTAAAGATTGGCCACGACGACAGTCTCCAGCCGTGAATACGCCTTCTTGTGAAGTGCTGTACTTGCCATACTCAGCCTTGTAGTTGCCACGTGCGTCTAACTTGATATTAGCGTCATCACTTAGGTAGTGCTCAGGTGATAAAAATCCCATTGATAATAACACCAATTGAGCGTCCCAAGTCTTTTCACTGCCTTGTATTTCAATGAGTTTTCCACCTTCAAAATCAACATTAATGGTGTTAAGGCCTGTAACTTTTCCATCGTCACTCTTGATGAACGATTTGGTCATTAAATGATACTGCCTCGGATCTTCACCAAACACTTGCGTGGCTTCTGCATGACCATAATCCACCCGATAAATCAGTGGCCACAGGGGCCACGGGTTATTGTCAGCACGATCAGTAGGTGGTTTGCCCATCAGCTCAAAATTCACAATGGATTTTGCCCCTTGACGCAATGCCGTGCCAATGCAATCCGTGCCCGTGTCACCACCACCAATTACGATTACATCCTTTCCTTTGGCCGATAAATTAGAATCATCCGCTTCGCCCGTGTCTAACAAATGTTGAGTGTTTTTAGCCAAATATTCCATGGCCAAATGCACACCCTTAGCATCACGATTTTCCACTGGCAAATCACGCGCCATTGTTGATCCTGTAGTAAAAATTAAAGCATCAAAATCTTTCTGTAACTCAGTAGTAGTAACGTCTTTACCAATATTTACACTGACAATGAATTCAACACCGGAATCCTTGAGTAAATTAACACGGCGTTCAACAATATCTTTACCTAGCTTCATGTTCGGAATACCATACATCAGCAATCCGCCAATGCGATCATCGCGCTCAAAAACCGTAACACTGTGGCCGATTTTATTTAACTCATCTGCTGCTGCTAATCCTGCAGGACCAGAACCAATAATGGCAATTTTTTTGCCAGTACGATACTCAACTACGTGCGGCTGAATCCAGCCTTCTTCAAAACCACGATCAACAATCGCCTGTTCAATATTTTTAATGGTAACTGCAGGGTTATTCAAGCCTAAAACACAAGAGCCTTCGCAAGGTGCAGGACAAACTCGACCAGTAAACTCTGGGAAATTATTAGTTTTATGTAAGCGTATTAATGCTTCTTGCCATTTATCGTGATAAACCAAATCATTCCATTCAGGAATTAAATTATCAACGGGACAACCGCTTTCTGACTGGCAAAAAGGCACACCACAATCCATGCATCTGGCGCCTTGTTCTTGCAAATGATCAACGTCATGATCGCCTGTGAAAATCTCGCCATAGTCTTTGATGCGTAACTCAACCGGTCGGTATGCCTCAGTTTTTCTATCAAATTCTTTAAAGCCAGTGACTTTTCCCATTACTCTCAAATATCTAAATATAAAGCACGTAATTATGCCATAGATTTGCCTTGTTTAGTAATCAGAATGACTGTATAATTGCCCCTTTTTACAGACATTGATTTAAGGAAACGCTCTCATGAATTTAATTGATCAAATTGAAAACGAACAGATAAGATCAGACATCCCTGAGTTTTCACCGGGTGATACCGTTGTAGTACAAGTTAAAGTACGTGAGGGTGAGCGTGAAAGATTACAAGCGTTTGAAGGTGTGGTCATCGCTAAGAAAAATCGCGGTATTGGATCGGCATTCACCGTTAGAAAAATCTCTCACGGCGAAGGTGTTGAAAGAGTTTTCCAAACGCATTCAAAAATGATTGATTCAGTATTGGTCAAGCGTCGTGGTAAAGTTCGTCAAGCAAAACTTTATTATCTTCGTGGTCTTACCGGTAAAGCCGCTAGAATTAAAGAAAAACTACAGCTTAAAAAATAAGCTCAGTTATTCTACAAATGCCGGCACTAGCCGGTATTTTTTTGCTCTAAAATTAAGTCATGGAAAACAACCTCCAGCTTATTGACAAATTCTTGGATCACTACTGGCTTTCATCTGGTGCCAGTAAAAATACCTTATCCGCTTATCGATCAGACCTTAAACTATTTTCTACTTGGTTTAACGAGGCACTCGAGAGCGTCAGTAATCAAACCATCAAAAATTATTTTGAACATCGTCAATTAACTTCAATGAGCACTGCCACTCAAGCACGAATTCTCACTTGCTTGCGTGCGTTCTATCATTATTTATTAACATCAAAAATCATTGAGAAAGATCCAACCAGTAGACTCCATCACCCCAAACAAGTGCAGAAACTACCCATTTTTTTAAACATTGATGAAGTGGATCAACTCTTAAGTGCTCCCGATCAAAAAACAATTTTTGGCCAACGGGATCGTGCCATGCTTGAACTGCTTTACTCTTGCGGTCTGCGCGTTTCAGAACTCATTAATCTAAGCTATCACAACATCAATCTAAATGAAGAATACATTCGTATTCATGGCAAAGGAAACAAAGAACGAGTTTTGCCCATGGGCGAGGTAGCAATGGATTATTTAGCAAATTATGAAAAAAACGCTCGGCCTTATTTATTAAAAAATGGCCAAACTGAT
>JAPYOZ010000044.1 GCA_029941485.1 Gammaproteobacteria bacterium
CAGGATATTTAGATATCATATAAGTAACAACTATTCCCATCACTACCGTCATTGGGCCAGTTGGACCAGATACCTGAGCACCTGTACCACCAAATAACGCAGCAAAGAAGCCAGTAATGATCGCACCATATAAACCTGCAATTGCACCTGCACCTGAAGCTAGACCCATTGCAATGGCAAATGGAAGAGCGACAACACCTGCTGTAATACCGCCAGTAATATCGCCACGAATGTTATTAAAATGTAAATTCTCAATTAGCTTCATAGACCTAATCCTTGTATTTTTAAATTTATTGAAATAGATTTGTCTGAAAAGACAAGGTCAGTATTATACAAAATGACACACATTAAATGTAGTCATTATTATATAATATATCTCTTATATTCCCCTGAATCTTCTGTAGTTAGAACTAGAATTTTTAAAATAATTGGAAATACAAATGGATAAGATTGCGAATTTTTTGCCTTTTTTGGCGTGGATTCATGAGATAAAAGATAAAAACGTATTAAAAGCAGATTTAGTCGCAGGTTTAACCGTTGCATTGGTATTAGTGCCACAATCAATGGCTTACGCACAATTAGCAGGTCTTGCGCCACAATACGGTTTATATGCCTCATTCTTACCAGTGATGATTGCAGCATTGATGGGCTCATCTCGTCAGTTAGGTACTGGCCCTGTTGCTGTTGTGTCTCTATTAACTGCCGCCGCTATTCCGACGATTATTCCGCCAGGTGCTGATATGGTAACTTATGCAGCTTACGCTTCACTATTAGCGTTTTTAGTGGGCGTGTTTCAGTTTACTCTGGGCGCATTAAAACTTGGCTTGGTTATTAATTTCTTATCACATCCAGTTGTGGTTGGCTTTACCAACGCGGCTGCAATTATTATTGGCACCTCGCAGTTGTCCAAAGTATTTGGCGTTGATAAAGGTGTAGGTGAACATACTTATGAGCAGGTTTGGGGTGTGTTAATTAATGCTTCGCAGCATACACATGCATGGACTTTGTTTGCCGCAATTGTTGCATTTGCTATTATGATTGGTGTTAAGCAGTACGCACCAAAATTACCCGGTGTTTTATTGGCAGTAGTAGTAACTACGATTATTTCTTGGGTAATGGATTTTGGCATACCAGTGGTGGATGGTGGTCTTGGCGGTGCAATTGTTGGTTCTATTCCTGAGGGCTTGCCTTCGTTAACCATTCCAAATTTTGATTTTTCTGTAATCAATAAGATGATTGTGACAGCAATAACGATTGGTTTGATTGGTTTTATGGAAGCTATTTCGATTGCGAAAGCCATGGCCGCACAAACCAAACAACGCCTTAATGCTGATCAAGAATTAATGGGTCAAGGTTTGGCGAACGTTGTTTCAAGCTTTTTCCAAGGTTATGCAGTCTCAGGTTCATTTTCACGTTCGGCAGTGAATATCTCAGCAGGTGCAATCACAGGTTTTTCATCAGTAGTAACGGCGGTAATTGTCGGTATTACTTTATTATGGCTAACACCATTGTTATACCACTTACCTCAAGCGACTTTGGCAGCTGTCATTATCATAGCTGTGATTAATTTGATTAAATTCGCACCGGTTATGCACGCTTGGAAGGTTGAGAAGCATGATGCAGTTGTTGCGGTAACTTCGTTTGTACTAACGCTATTGTTTGCGCCACATTTAGAAAATGGTATTGTGATTGGTGTTATCCTATCATTAGGTTTGTTCTTGTATCGTACTATGGAACCAAGATTTACCGAGCTTTCAACTCATGATGGATCAAATTTGTTTGTAAATGCACTTGATAATGAGTTAGATCGTTGCGAAGTGGTTTCTATTGTTAAATATTCTGGTTCGCTTTATTTTGCTAATGCAGGTTATTTTGAAGATAGAATGCTAAAGTTAATTGCTGACAAGCACCATTGTTTAAAGTACATTATTGTTGATATGGCTGGCATTAATCAAATTGATGCGAGTGGAGAAGAAATGCTTTCTGGTTTGCTAGATAGATGCTCTTCTGCAGGAGTTGAAATCTTATTTGCACGCATGGAAGGCGTTGAGAAAGTATTGATTCGTTCTGGATTTATGGATAAGTATGGTGAAAATCGTTTTTATGAGCGCCGTACTGATGCACTACGTTACGCTTGGAAAGAACTAGGCGATGAAGAGGCAGCTTCTAAGAGTCCACTTAAACACCTGATCTCATAAAGCTGTTCTTGGAATAAAAATAAAAGACCTGAGTTTCGACTTGGGTCTTTTTATATGTGAGAAATTACTACTTATAAATTTTCATAAAAGGCTTTTACGAAATACAATCCTTGTGGCTCAGCGGTCGCACCTGCTTGTTTCCTGTCTTTTGTTTCTAACACTTCTTTAACCCATTCAATCGATTTTTCACCTCTACCAACCTTGAGCAGTGTGCCAACAACATTACGCACCATATGATGCAAGAATGCATTGGCTTTAATATCGAGTAAGATTTCCTTATCAGTTTGAGTTAATTTAATAAATTCTATAGTTTTGATTGGTGATTTGGCTTGACATAAACTACCCCTAAAGCTAGAAAAATCGTGTTCACCCAATAAATATTCAGCTGCTACACTCATAGCTGTTATGTCTAACTTTCTTGGTTCCCATAACGAATAAGCACCCACCAGTGCAGAACGTACTGGCGTATTGTGAATTTTATAATGATACTGCCTGGCGTGGGCATCAAAGCGAGCATGAAAATCATCATTGACTTGCTTAGCCCACTTAAAATTAACATCAAAAGGCAAGTTGACGTTACCACCCAAAACCCAAGCCTTATCTTCACGCTTGGCTGTGGTTTCAAAATGAATAACTTGCTCGATAGCGTGGACGCCAGCATCAGTTCTGCCAGAACAAAACACACGTACAGGCTGATCAGCAACACTGGATAATGCTTTTTCAACTACTTGCTGAACTGTTCGAATACCAGATTTTTGCAGTTGCCAACCGTGGAAGCCTGTACCTAAGTATTCAACACCGAGCGCTAATTTCATAAATAATTTAGGTGTAAAATTAATTCAGTTATTTTATCAAATATTATTACGTGGTTGATTATTCTGCTTTAAAGCTACCTGACGGTGTTGAATGTTTTGTCTTAGAGTCAACAACCAGCACCAATGACTATCTAACCAAGTTGCCTTTTTCTGAAGACATTACAGTCTGTATCGCTAGAGAGCAAACGGCTGGAAAAGGGCAGTATCAGAGGGCTTGGTTGAGTAAAAAAGACAGTAGTGTCTTATTGTCACTGCGTTACCCATTTTCAATGGACACTGGTCTTAATGGCCTAAGTTTGGTTGTTGGGTTGTCCATCGTCGATGTGTTGAAAAATGATTACGGCATTGAAAACTTGAAACTCAAATGGCCAAATGATTTGTATTTTGAAGATAGAAAGCTTGCCGGAATTTTGATTGAGAATAGTGTGCAAAGCAACACACAATCTGTTGTTATTGGATTAGGTTTGAATCACCACTTAGGCAAAGGATTTAAGTGTGAAGCACCATGGATAGATTTAAGTCAAATCTTATCTAACACCCCAAATTTGGAACAATTGAGTGTTAAATTTATTAATAAAATTATTCATTATTGTCGTATGTTCGAACTAAAAGGCTTTGATAATTTCCAATCGTTATGGCATGAGTATGACTACTTAGTAGGTCGATCGATCGAACTTGATTATCAAAACAAGAAAATAACAGGGATTGCCAAAGGTGTTAGCGACAAAGGAGCATTATTAATTGAGTCTAATGACAGTATCATTGAAGCGTATAGCTCTGAACAAATCAGCCTAATTTAGGGTAAGATTAAACACTCACAACAAGCACTTAGTTTATTATTTCCTTATGAAAGTTTTGTATTCCTTAGACGTTAAACATATTCGCAAAAAATACGCTAAGCGTGAAGTGGTGAGCGACGTTTCTTTTGAAGTTAAAAGCGGTGAAATTGTTGGTTTATTAGGTCCTAATGGTGCGGGAAAAACCACTTGTTTTTACATTGTTTGTGGTCTCGTTAGTGCCGATAAAGGCCAAGTATTTATTGACCACTACAACGTGAGTAAATTACCCATGCATAAGCGTGCGCATTTAGGGCTGGGTTATTTGCCACAAGAGCCTTCAATCTTTCGTCAACTTTCAGTTGAAGATAACATTATGGCGGTTTTAGAAGTTAATAAAAATCTTGAAAAAAAACAAAGAAAACACAGACTGGAAGAACTGCTTTCAGAGTTTAATATTGAACACATTCGTCATATTAACGGTTTAAGTTTATCGGGCGGAGAGAGAAGACGAGTAGAGATCGCCAGAGCATTGGCCATGGATCCAAAGTTCGTGCTGTTGGATGAGCCTTTTGCTGGCGTGGATCCAATTTCAGTGGGCGATATTCAACAAATTATCTATCACCTAAAAGACAAAGGCATTGGTGTTTTGATTACCGACCATAACTATCGAGAAATGTTAGATACTTGCGATCACTCGTACGTGCTTCACGATGGAAAAATTATTGCTAAAGGGGATAAGCAAGAAATTTTATCAAATGAGGATGTTAAAAAAGTCTATTTAGGCGAATCGAATAGTGAGCACTAAAGTTTTTATTACATTGGGTATTGAAAGCTCTTGTGATGAAACTGGGATTGGTCTTTATTCATCTGAGAAAGGCTTAATCGCCCATCAATTATTTTCCCAAGTTGAATTGCACGCTGAGTATGGTGGTGTGGTTCCAGAACTGGCTTCGAGGGATCACATTCAAAGAACCCTTCCTTTAATTAAAGCTGTGTTATCGGAAGCCGAACTTCAACTTAGCGATATCAATGGTATTGCTTATACGGCTGGCCCAGGCTTGGCAGGTGCATTATTAGTCGGTTCATCCATTGCCAAAAGTTTGGCTTGGAGTTTAGACATTCCATCCCTAGCAGTGCACCACATGGAAGGGCATTTGTTGGCTCCACTGTTAGAAGAAACGCAGCCAGAATTTCCATTCGTAGCGTTGTTGGTATCTGGCGGGCACACAATGTTAGTTGATGTTAAAGGTATTGGAAAATATAAAATTTTGGGCGAGTCGTTAGACGATGCGGTGGGTGAAGCCTTTGATAAAACCGCCAAAATTTTGGGTTTGAGCTATCCAGGTGGTCCTGCTTTAGCCGCTTTAGCTGAGCAAGGTGATGAAACAAGGTTTAAATTTCCAAGACCAATGACCGACCGACCGGGCCTTGATTTTAGTTTTAGCGGATTAAAAACATTTGCTCGTAATACTTTTGCTAAATACCCTAACGAAAAAGCCAATATTGCCAAAGCATTTGAAGTGGCCACTACACAAACGTTAATGATTAAGTGCCGAAGAGCATTGGAGCAAACGCATTACTCCACTTTGATAGTGGCTGGTGGCGTAAGTGCTAATCAATCATTGCGTAAAGAGCTGAATAAGCTGGGCAAAAAGCTAGCAGTAAATGTCTTTTACCCAAGGCAAGAATTTTGCACTGACAACGGTGCTATGATTGCATTAGCGGGCCATTTAAGGTTAATTAAAGGGCACAAGTTTATTACTAATAAAATTACCATCAAACCAAGGTGGAGCTTGGAAGAATTAGAAGCAGTATGAGTCAATTGGCTAAAATTCTTACTCGTGCTGCAACTGGCATGGATGCACCTCTGGTTACTATTGAAGTACATATTTCTGGCGGTTTACCCAGTTTTACCATTGTGGGTTTACCAGAGGGTGCGGTTAAAGAAAGTAAAGACAGAGTGCGAAGCGCATTAATGAATTCAAAATTTAAGTTTCCTAAAGGCCGTATTACCGTGAGTTTGGCACCGGCTAATTTGCCTAAAAGTGGTGGTCGTTATGATCTACCCATTGCCTTAGGTTTGATTATTGCTTCTAAACAGCTAAAGCCTCAGGTTAATATTAGCGAATTTGAATTCTATGGTGAGCTTGGATTGGATGGTTTGTTGCGTACGACCGAGAGTTTATTGCCGGCAATTGTTAAGGCTAACAAACAGAAACACTCTATTGTTATTCCTAAAAGTAACATGGAACAATGTGCTTTAGTTGATGGTGCTGTTATCTATCCTTGTGAACATTTATTAGAAGTTTGTTCTTTTTTACAAGGCGCAGTGGAGGTCGATACTCCTAAAATCAGCACTAATCAAGATGCAGTTTATAGCAAAGATTTTTCCCAAGTTAAAGGCCAGTATCATGCAAAACGAGCATTAGAAATTGCAGCAGCAGGTGGCCACAATATTCTGTTAATTGGTCCGCCAGGTTCAGGAAAAACCATGCTATCAGAACGACTACCATCAATTATGCCACCACTAACGGTACAAAAAGCATTGGAACGAGCATCGATTTATTCAGTTGCGAATAAGTATTTAGAGTTATCTGATCTACAAGTTAGGCCTTTTCGTTCACCACACCACTCTTCCTCAGCGGTTGCTTTAGTGGGCGGTGGTACCAATCCAAAACCGGGTGAAATATCTTTAGCACATGAAGGTGTATTATTTTTAGATGAATTACCGGAATTTCCACGGCAAGTGCTTGAAGTATTAAGACAGCCACTGGAAAATGGTGAAGTTCATCTTTCTAGGGCAGCACAACAGGTAACTTTCCCGGCTAATTTCCAATTAATTGGTGCGATGAATCCTTGCCCTTGTGGGCATGCAGGAGATGGTAGTGCTAAGTGTCATTGCACCGAAGACCAAGTCGATAAGTACCATTCAAAAATATCGGGTCCGTTGCTAGATCGTATCGATATGGTGCTTGATGTGCCACCATTGCCTAAAGAAGTGTTATTAAATCAAGAAGATAAAAAATCTGAAAGTAGTGAAGCCATACGCATTAGAGTGCTAAATGCTTATAATACACAGCTGAATCGACAGAAAAAATCCAACGACAGACTAACACCCGATGAGATAGAAAAATTGGTCAAACTTGATAAAGAAAACAAACAATTGATGGAAAGCGTAATTGATAAATTACAACTCTCAGCAAGGGCTTATCATAGAATATTAAAAGTAGCGAGAACCATTGCAGACATTGAACAAAGTGAATTAGTTGATAGGACTCATTTAATTGAATCCATTAGTTATCGTCGTCGTGCTAGTTAGGAAAATATTAAAAATATGATTATCATTCCCGCAATTGATTTAAAAGATGGGCAGTGTGTTCGTCTGCGACAAGGCCTGATGGATGATACCACTGTGTTTTCTGATAATCCAGCACAGATGGCAGCGCGATGGGTAGAACAAGGTGCCAAACGTCTGCACCTAGTGGACCTTAACGGTGCTTTTGAAGGTAAACCAATTAACGC
>JAPYOZ010000045.1 GCA_029941485.1 Gammaproteobacteria bacterium
CAATTACAATTTCTTTAATTAATTTGGTAAATACCTTGCCACGCTTGGCATCTTGAGCGCCTTTTCGGTGTTGAATGTTATGCCATTTAGAATGTCCTGCCATGTTCGATGTCTCCGAGAATACGAGTAATTAAGATTTTACCTTTTATGCAGTAAAGTCGAGTAATTTTTGAATAGATTCCTTTGCTTTTTTGGCAACGGTTAAGTCGATTAATATTTCATTTTTTTTAGTTTTTAGGACATCTAAGCAATTATCTAAAGTGTTCATTGCCATCCACTCACAATGTGCACAAGATTCACAGTCTGCGCCTTCACCCATAGTGGGCGCTTCAAGTAGTTTTTTGTGTGGCGCCACTTCATGCATTTTATGAAAAATACCATTGTCAGTAGCAATGATAAAAGTAGATTCGTTTCTATCTTTTACGGCATTAATGAGTGCGGTAGTCGAGCCAACCACATCGGCTAAATCTACCACAGCTTGAGGGGATTCAGGGTGTACCAATACAGCTGCTTCAGGGTGTTTGGCTTTTAAAGTTTGCAAAGCATCTGCTTTAAAGCGCTCATGTACCACGCAAGATCCTTGCCATAAAAGTATATCGGCATCCGTTTGAGTCTGCACATAGTGGCCTAAGTGTTTATCAGGTGCCCATAAGATTTTCTCCCCTTGATCGTGTAAATGCTTAACCACTTTAAGCGCACTCCCTGAAGTCACTACCCAGTCAGCACGCGCTTTAACTTGTGCTGAAGTGTTGGCATAAACCACTACTTTTCGATCTGGGTGCTGATCACAATATTTGGAAAATTCATCGATTGGACAATCTTCATCTAAAGAGCAAGTAGCGCCTTCATCAAGCACCAAAACAGTCTTTTCAGGAGAAAGAATTTTTGCCGTCTCACCCATGAACTTAACACCTGCAACAATGATAGTGTCAGCATCACTATTTTGTCCAAAGCGTGCCATCTCTAATGAATCAGAAACAAGACCTCCGCTTTCTTGTGCTAAATCTTGTAAATCACCACTGACGTAATAATGCGCAACCAGTACAGCATTACGAGCCTTAAGTTCGGCTTTTATTTGATCTTGAATTGACACGCTACTTCTTTATTGTTTAGTCTTTTTCTGGCAAGCTCACTTTAACACTAAGCTCTCTAAGTACTTTCCTTGGTACACTAGCAGGTGCATTGGTTAATAAACAAGCTGCAGTTTGGGTTTTAGGGAAGGCAATAACTTCACGAATTGAATCTGTACCAGTCATAATCATTACTAGACGATCAAGGCCAAATGCCATGCCACCATGAGGTGGGCAACCATATTCAAGGGCATCAAGCAGAAAGCCAAATTTATCTTTGGCTTCATCATCAGAAATACCCAGAAGCTTTAATACGGTTTGTTGCATTTCAACTTGATGAATACGAATCGATCCACCACCTACTTCACTACCGTTAATGACTAAGTCATAAGCACGAGAAAGCGCTGTATCAGCTGTACTTTCTAATGTTTTAGCATCGACACTTGGTGCGGTGAATGGATGATGAATTGCATTTAGAGAGCCATCATCATCAACATCAAACATTGGGAAATCAACTACCCATATAGGTGCCCATTGTTTATCAAATAGATCTAAATCCTTAGCTAATTGTTCACGCAAGTTGCCCAAGGCCTCATTCACAATTTTGGTTTTATCAGCGCCGAAGAAAATAATATCACCTGTTTGTGCGCCAGTTATCTCAATCACTTTAGCGGTTACATCATCACCTAAAAATTTTAAAATAGGCGAGGCGGGACCATCTTCGTTAAGCTTAATATAAGCTAAACCTTTAGCGCCATAAATACTAACGTATTTAGTGTATTTATCAATCTTCTTACGACTGATGGTTGCACCACCTGGTACGCGCAGTGCGGCAACTCGAGAGCCGTCGTTATTTGCAGGACCTGAGAATACTTTAAAATCAACACCTTGCATTAGCTCATCCATATCAGTAATTTGCATAGAAATACGCATATCAGGGCGATCAACACCATACAAGCTCATAGCATCCGCATAAGTAATGGTTGGAAATTCAGTGGGCAGGTCAACATCAATCACAGACTTAAACATGCCACGTGTCATCTCTTCCATCATTGCCATTATTTCGTCTTCATTCATAAATGAAGTTTCAACATCAAGCTGAGTGAATTCTGGCTGACGATCAGCGCGTAAGTCCTCATCTCTAAAACATTTAACGATTTGATAGTAACGCTCAAAGCCTGACATCATCAGCAATTGTTTAAATAACTGTGGTGATTGTGGTAGTGCAAAAAATTCACCCGGATGAGTACGTGAAGGCACTAAATAGTCACGCGCACCCTCAGGGGTTGCTTTGGTTAAGAAAGGTGTTTCAATGTCTAAGAAATCATTACTATCCATAAACTCACGCATAAAATGCGTTACTTTTGAACGCAAGCGAAGGCGTTGTTGCATTTCATCGCGACGTAAATCTAAGTAACGATATTTAAGGCGTACTTCTTCTGAAGTGTCAGTTGAATCAATCTGAAACGGAACAGGTTTTGAAGCGTTTAGAATTTCAATGTTAGTCGCGACAATTTCAATTTCACCGGTGGCTAATTTTGGATTAACCAAACCTTCACCTCTGGCAATCACTTGGCCAGTGATTTTTAAAACAAACTCATTGCGAATAGACTCAGCCAGTTCAAAATCAGCATTATCTGGGTTGATCACTACTTGTGCAATACCGCGTTTATCACGCATGTCTAAAAAGATCACACCACCATGATCACGACGACGATTAACCCAACCGCATAATTCAACCGTTTGATCGATATTGTCTTTGTTTAATTCACCACAATAATGTGTTCTCATATTTTTTCCTTTTTAAGGCTTTATTGATCAGGCGCTACTACACCCGTGGAGATAATTAACTTAAATGCATTATCGACACTCATTTCAAGTTCAATTGCATCTTTTTTTGGCATCATAATAAAAAACCCAGAAGTCGGGTTAGGGGTTGTTGGTACGTATAAGTTAATAATTTCTTCGCCAATTATTTTTTCTACTTCTCCACGGTAACTACCGGTTTGAAAAGCAATAGTCCACATGCCTTTACGAGGGTATTCAACCAATAGTGCTTTTTTGAAACTTTCTCCAGATGGGCTTAGAACCGTATCGGAAAGTTTTTTAAGTGCGTTATAGATACCTCTAAAACCCGGAATTTTATTAAGTAGCCTCTCCCAAAGTTGGATTAATTTTCGTCCAATAAAGTTATTAACCAACGCTCCAGTAATAAGCATAATTAAGACTACCCATATAATGCCAGAACCAGGAATGGTTTCTTCTAAATCAAATAACACTTCTGGTAGGTATTGTGGAGGAACGATGTTGTTAACTAATTCTAAAAAGAATGAGATAACTACAATACTCAATCCTAATGGAATCCAGAAAAGTAGCCCAGATATGAAGTAATTTCTTAAGTGTTTCAAAGGGTGTAAGAGTAGAACAATAAAAACGTTATTTTAGCATAAGCGTATCACTCTCTTCCTCTCTAAGCGTTAGAATCTCATAACCATTTTTTGTTACCAAAATTGTATGTTCCCACTGCGCTGAAAGTGAATGATCTTTAGTGGTAACTGTCCATCCATCTACTTTAGAAGTGGCCACTTCATAGCTACCAATATTCACCATTGGTTCAATCGTAAAAGTCATACCCGCTTCAAGGATTGGACTAGATTCTAATTGCCCATCGTCGTAATGCACCACTTGTGGTTCGGTATGGAATTCAAGACCAATGCCGTGTCCACAATAGTCGTGCACTACGGAGCAATTGTTTTTATCCGCATGTGCACCAATGACTTTACCGATTTCACCCAAATGAATACCAGGCTTTACTTTTTTAATACCGATGTACATGCATTCTTGTGCGATTCTACAAATACGTTGAGCTTTAATACTGGATTTACCAATAATAAACATTTTAGAAGTGTCGCCGTGATAACCATCCTTGATAATAGTGATGTCTATATTGATAATATCGCCTTTTTTAAGAATTTTTTCACCAGGAATTCCATGACAAACAACGCTGTTAACACTGGTACAAATTGATTTTGGAAAGCCATGATAATTCAGTGGCGCAGGAATGGAGTTTTGGACATTAACGATGTAATCATGACACAGATTGTCTAGTTCATTAGTGCTAATGCCTGCTTTAACATAAGGGTCAATCATGTCAAGAACGTCTGCTGCCAAACGACCGGCAGCTCGCATTTTTTCTATTTCATCGATTGACTTAATTGCAATAGCCATAAAAAATTACAATTTATTCATGGCTCGTTTTTCTAAGGCTTCAATTCTATCTTCGAGTGGCGGATGTGAAGACCACAGATGCATCAAGCCTTTTTTAGATTTTTCACCAATACCAAAAGCGGCTAACTGTTCAGGTAGTGGCTCTGGTTCTTTTTGTGCTAGGCGTTTAAGTGCATTAATCATATTTTGATGGCCGGCTAAATCTGCACCACCTGTATCGGCCACAAATTCACGTTTTCTTGAAAAATACATCACAATAATTGCAGCAAGAATAGAAAGAATAATTTGTGCAAAGATGACAGTTACAAAATAACCAATACCATGACCACGTTGATTTTTTAGAATAACACGATCAACCACGTGACCAATGACTCGAGATAAGAACACCACAAAGGTATTCACCACTCCTTGAATTAAAGTTAGAGTAACCATATCGCCATTTGCCACATGACTCATTTCATGCCCTACCACGGCTTCAATTTCACCTTGAGCCATCGAATCTAACAAGCCTTGAGAAACCGCTACTAAAGCGCTATTTTTACTCATGCCAGTGGCAAAAGCATTCATTTGCGAAGACGGGAAAATGGCTACTTCTGGCATTTTAATGCCTACAATTTTTGCTTGTTTTTCAACCGTTTCAATTAGCCATTTTTCCATATTGCTGGTTGGGTCGGTAATCACCACAGCGCCTGTCATGCGTTTAGCCATCCATTTAGAAATCGCTAATGAAATAAACGCACCACCAAAGCCAATCACACCAGAAAATACAACCAATGCCTGTACGTTTAAATCAGAGCCATTTTGTTGCAGTAAGCTTTCAACACCTAATAATCTAAGGGTGATACTTAAAACTACCATAATGGCAATGTTGGTCATTAAAAATAAAAAGATTCGTTTCATATGCTTTCCTGCTTAATAATAATTGAGTACTAGATATGGGTATTATCTTATAGATTCAACCTTATTGGGTTACAATGAAAATAATGATTAGATTTTTTTTATTATTAGTTTTATTATTATTTGGTTTTGATAATCAAAAAACCTCTCGAGATTCTGTATCTAATGGAAGTAATGCTATTGTTCAAGAAGTTGATAAACCCATGAAAAAACATCTTCATCCAGTTAAAGAAGAGCCGCCTATTTGTGAGAATTTAACAGTAGCTGAATGTTTGACGATTATTATTCCTGCAATATGGGATCGTGAAGTTGAGAAAGATTGCTCCTAAAGGTTGATTTTTTTATCTTGACTTAACTCAATTTTTACAATGTGTTTGTCGATTGGACAGTTAAACTTAAGTTGGATGGCTTGTAATTGTAAATCTTCTGGAAATTTTTTATCGGCATTGCCGTACAGTCTATCTCCAATAATAGGCAAGCCAAATCCAGATAAATGTTTTCTGATTTGGTGCTTTCTCCCAGTTTCTATTTTTATTTTAAGTAATGACTTGGATTTATTAGATTCTAAAAGTGTTACATGACTAATGGCAGTTTTGTTATCAATAGGCTCTTCAATGGTAATATTTTTTTTAGGAATACGGCCTTCAACAATAGCAAGGTAGGTTTTTTCAATGTCTCTATCGGCAAACATTTTAGATAGGTCTCGAGCTGTATTTTTAGTGTGTGCTATTAGCATTAACCCACTGGTAGCACGATCCAATCGATGTACCAAAAAAGTAGGGCGATTGAGGAGTTTTTCGACCAAGCGCGCGAGTGCACAATGATCCCCCCATTTAGATCCTTGAGAAAACACACCTGCAGGTTTAAACCAAACACTGTAATCTTTTTTATCGAGCAATAACTCAGGTAGCATTGTTACTGATGATAATATTTTTTCGTTAAAGTAAATAAAAATCTCATCACCAACATTTAACGGTTTTTTAACACGCCGTATACGATTGGTCTTTTTACCGCGTTTTAACCAAACACAACCTTTGTCCATGGCTGATTTAATCACTTGTTTTGACAAAGGCACTCGGCTTGAAATAGCATCAATAACGAGCTGATATTTTTGCTCAATAATAATTCTTTTTTCAATGATTTGAGTCATATTATTTATTTTATAGATTTGTTAAATACAAAGTAGCAACCTTGTCAAATTTGCAATTTAATTTAATTCTGTGTATAGTGTTGAGCAACGGTAAGGAAAAAATCCATAAAGCAATTTTGTTTTTTACGATTAATTGGGGTTAATTCAATTACTAATTAGAGAGTTTGGATTTAAGTAGTTTTTTATTTTATGGAGAAGGCGTATGCATAACCGTATTTATTTAGTGTCAATCTTAGGAATGATTGGGCTACTGACTACTTCTTTTGTAAATGCAGATATTTCGATTGGTGCAAATAAATTTTTTGGGAAAGATAAAAGCTCTCAAGGGTTTGTTGTTGCAACGGTAAAACCAAGTGCTGATTCTAATAATCTTGTTGTAGCTCTAGGCAGTGGATTAAAGAAAAAAGTTAAAAGCATTGATGATGCAAATATTAACATCGACATAAATTTAGATAATCTTAATTCTGATGCTACGAATAAGATAGATCCAAAGATTAACTATTCTTTATCCGTTCGTTTCTAATAAAACTAAGAAAAACACTCGCTTCTAATACGACCTGAGTATTGGTTATATTTTTCTGTTAAAAAAATAAAATAAATAAAATAATTAGAACTGTATTGGTATTTTTATCAATGAGTATATTTTCTACAACAGCTTCATCTGAGCCACAACAATCCCCTTATTAAGGTTACCCGAGGGTTACCTAAAGGAAGTATCGTCTAATTGAAAATGGTCGTTAAACCATATAGATATGGGGCGAGAAACGGGTCTTGAACCCGCGACAACCGGAATCACAATCCGGGG
>JAPYOZ010000046.1 GCA_029941485.1 Gammaproteobacteria bacterium
GTTAAACTGCATCGACGCTTTCAATGCCTTTTTGTGGCACGAATAGTCCACAACCCAATAGGCGATGCTCGCCAATGCCTTGTTCTTGTAATTTGACAGATTCTGCTTTGCGTAAGTCAGCTACCATAAGAGATCTTGTGTGGATAGTACCATCAGGGGTGGTGATTTTATTTTCTAAGCCAGCCATCATTTTTTTTGGTTGAATGCCAAGCGCTTGCAGTTGATCAAAAGAGGTTTGTAAAAACACCTCTTCACTGTCGTTTTCATTGCAAGCCACATATTTAGCAAATACTATTTGCATGTCACTCATGAGTTTTGACTTTAAGGCTTTGACGACTTTAATCTCATATTCGCCTAAATTGAGCGTTTTCCCAACTAAAGAACTAACTTCATCTAGTTTTTCTTTAGGGATGCGTATGCTTAATTTTGAGCGTTTAGAAGGGTAGTAAAAGCCAGATTCGTGGTCTTGTTCCCAGCCATTACCATCAGCCACACTAATATCATGAATGCCTGCGTTTACTTCGGCCAACCAGGGGATGTGTTTAAGTAGTGCTTCGCGGAGCAAATAAGCATGATCAATGGGTAGGATTTTACAGTGAATGTTAAACACGGCATCCTGCACATCTTCAGGCAGAGTAAAATGTTGTTCTTTAAGGTCTTCTTGCCAAAACATAGATTTCAATTTTAATGAAAAAATTGCAACAAAAAATAAATTATCAGTTCAAAGACGTTTCTTTATTAAAGCTAGCACTAACACACCGTAGTACTGGTAAGAATAACAATGAGCGCTTAGAGTTTTTAGGTGATAGTATTTTGGGTTTGGTAATTTCCAGGGAGCTTTATAAGCGATTTGATCATGTTGATGAAGGCAAGTTATCTCGCTTAAGATCACATTTGGTTAGAGGGCAAACATTGGCGCAGTTGGCCTTAGATCTTGAGTTGTCTAATATTTTGATTTTAGGTTCTGGCGAATTAAAAAGTGGTGGATATCGACGTGAATCTATCCAAGCAGATGCGGTAGAAGCAGTGTTTGGTGCGGTGTTTTTAGATTCAGATTTTGAAACAATTAATAGAGTAATCCTAGATTTATACCAAACATTATTGAATGAAATTAACCCTAATGATTCACTCAAAGACCCAAAAACTCAATTACAAGAATATTTGCAAAAACGTAGCAATACCTTGCCAAGTTACGAGTTGGTTAAAACAGTTGGTAAAGATCACAACGCGGTGTTTACTGTGAATTGCATTTTGAAAGATCAAGCCATGCAAATTGATCAATCTGCTAAAAGCATTAAAAAGGCAGAGCAATCTTGTGCCCAAATTTTATTGGATAAATTAATCGCCTTATGAGTTTTCAATCGGGATTTATTGCCGTTATTGGACGCCCTAATGTGGGTAAATCAACCCTTGTTAATGAACTGATTGGGCAAAAGTTGTCGATTACTTCGCATCGTCCACAAACCACACGCCATCGTATTCATGCAATTGACACCACGGATGATTATCAAATGGTGTTTGTCGATACGCCCGGTATTCACATGGGCAACAAAAAAGCCATTAACTCCTATATGAATCGAGCAGCAAGCTCTAGTATTAAAGACGTTGATATGATTCTTTGGTTGGTTGAATCAGGAAAATGGACTAAAGAAGATTCTCGAGTGCTGGAGCATGTGTCTCAAGTGGATGTGCCAGTTATTTTGTGTGTTAATAAAATCGACAAACTAAAAACAGCACAAGAAGTGTTGCCATTTTTAGAAAAGGTGGGGCAAAAATACCAACCTACTGACCTGTTTCCATTGTCTGCTTTTAGTAAGAAAGACACTAGCTCCCTACGAGCGTTAATCTTAAAATATTTACCAGAGCAAGCGATGATTTTTGATCCAGATTTTATTACTGATCGATCTGAAAAATTTGTTGTGGCTGAATTTATTCGAGAAAAACTTATGCGTCATTTGGCTGATGAGCTGCCTTACGACTTAACGGTTGAGATTGAGAAATATGAATTAGACGGAAACATGCAAAGAATTTCTGCCAGGATTTTTGTTGATAAGGCTTCGCAAAAGAACATTGTGATTGGTAATAAAGGTGACATGCTTAAACTTATTGGCACAGAGGCTCGCCAAAGTATTGAAGGATTTTTGGACAGGAAAGTGTTTCTTAAATTATGGGTTAAAGTATCGACTGGCTGGTCGGATGACAAGCGAGCACTTGCATCGCTAGGATATGACTAAAGTTGATCTTACGCCTGCTTTTTTAATTCATCGCAGAGCGTTTAAGGAGTCATCATTATTATTGGATTTTTTTACCCTTGAATACGGCAAAATTCGATTGGTGGGTAGAGGTTTGCGAAAATCTAAAACCAATATTCAAATGTTTCAGTGTCTTAATATTTCTTTTAGCGGTAAGGGAGAGCTGAAAACACTGAGCAATTGGGAGGTGGATGATACGCCAAGAATTATTAAAGGCGAGGCATTAATATTGAGCATGTATGTGAATGAGTTGATTTCACGATTATTGTTTGATCAAGATCCACACTTTAAACTGTTTGAAATTTATAAGCAATTTATCGTGCAAATTACTAATATGAATCAACAAGCTGGATATTGGTTATTAAGGTTATTTGAAAATAATTTATTGTCTGAGTTAGGGTATGCATTGGATTTGTCTCATGATATTAATGGTAATGATATTAATAAAAATAATCGTTATGAATATCAACATCAGTTGGGTTTTTTGCACGCCGATACGGGTAAAATATCAGGGAAATTAATCAATCAAATGTTAATTGAAGACATAGAAAATATGCCAGATGCACAACAACTAAAAGTATGTAGGGATTTGAATAGGCAGCGTTTAAATCCACTATTGGGCAATAAACCCTTAAAGAGTCGATCTTTATTTTTTACTAAATAATAATTTATTATGAGTATTTATCTGGGCGTTAATATTGACCATATTGCCACCATTAGAGAGGCTAGAGGCACAAATTATCCTTCACCGACTGAAGGGGCTTTGTTGTGTGAAAAGTCTGGTGCTGACAGTATTACCCTGCATTTACGTGAAGATAGGCGACACATTCAAGATAGCGATGTTGAAATCTTGCGTGATCAGTTAACAACCAAGATGAACTTAGAAATGGCAGCCACCGATGAGATGATCGCAATTGCTGGCAGAATTAAACCACAAGATTGTTGTCTTGTGCCTGAAAAACGAGAAGAGCTCACTACTGAAGGCGGGCTTGATGTTGCATCGCAGATCTCTAGAATGCGCGATGTTTGTGTGCAATTGGCCGAATCAAAAGTCATTGTATCGCTTTTTATTGATGCACAAAAAAACCAGATTGATGCGGCTAAGCAGTGTGGTGCACCGGTGATTGAACTTCATACTGGGCATTATGCCGACACTACAGGCGCTGAACAAGAAAAAGAATTTGAACGTATTAAGGCCATGGCAACTTACGCACATTCGATTGGTTTACAAGTAAATGCCGGACATGGTTTAACCATGGAAAACACCTCGAAAATTGCAAAATTACCTGAAATTGTTGAGTTAAATATTGGCCATTCGATTATCGCTAGAGCGGTATTTATAGGGATTGAAGCGGCAACTCGTGAAATGAAAGACTTGATGGTAAGGGTTAGAGCGTGATTTACGGCGTCGGTACCGATATTATTAATATTGAACGTGTTGAGCATATACTCACCAAGAATAAGGAAGGATTTGTTAGGCGTGTATTGTCTGAGCATGAGCAAGCATTGTTTGCCAATAAAGGCGATAGCGCTTCTTATTGTGCAAAGCGTTTTTCTGCCAAAGAGGCCTTCGCCAAAGCTTTAGGTACAGGAATTGGAAAAATTGTTAGTTTTCAGGATTTAACCGTTAGAAACAACGAAGAGGGTAAACCTTATTTCATCCCAAGTGAGAAATTACGCTTGTATTTGTTGGATAAGAATATTAAGCATGCGCATTTAAGCTTGTCAGATGAGAAATACAATGCGGTTGCTTTTGTTGTGCTAGAAACTGGGTCAGAATAAAGGTAAATCAATTAATGTATTGACCGTAACCTGCTTTTTGCGCTTGTTGTTTAGTGCCATTACATCCAAACTTCTGTGCAGTTTGATAGCCAGATAACGCCATTGGGTTCCGTTCAAGGACGTTTATTGGGGTTTTGTTCATGTCAAACCTTTTAAGCCCTTTGTTCATTTTTTTAACGCCTGCGTGAGTAAGTCCTGCGCAATTTTCATTGTAGTATTTAACTGCACCGACGATAACCAACATCTCGTTTGGAGACAGTGCTTTTGCCGAAAAAGTTGTTAATAACAACATTATTGTAAGTATTTTTTTCATAACGGTTACCATTATACTCTAATCTATATTATAAGTCAATAATATAGATTGAGGTGGTAATCTATTTAACGTAGAAGCAAAGGTAATTAACACTGACATCGTGTTCTAATTTATAGATTTTAGTGAA
Source organism: Gammaproteobacteria bacterium (assembly GCA_029941485.1). Classification (GTDB taxonomy): domain Bacteria; phylum Pseudomonadota; class Gammaproteobacteria; order PS1; family Pseudothioglobaceae; genus SUP05. Next base: position 4,475 of record JAPYOZ010000046.1, read on the forward strand.
TGGGTTGTAAGTCATGCCAATCATAGATTTAAGTGATAATCCAGCGTGTCTAGCCCATTCGTCCATCTCACTAGGTTGGATGAATTTATCCCAATCATGGGTGCCTTGAGGTAGTAGCTTAAGAATATATTCTGCACCAACAATAGCAAATAAGTAAGATTTTGGATTGCGGTTTAGAGTTGAGAAAAACACATGCCCACCGGGTTTGACTAATTTTGCACAAGCTTTAATAATCGAACTAGGATCGGGTACGTGCTCTAGCATTTCCAAACAAGTAACCACGTCGAATTCACCAGCATGGTTTTCAGCCAATTCTTCAACGGGTATTTTTTGATACTCCACATCTAGCCCTGATTCTAGTAAGTGTAATTTAGCCACTTCAAGACCAGCTTCTGCCATATCAATGCCAGTAACTTTAGCGCCTTCAAGTGCCATGGATTCACTTAAGATACCTCCACCGCAACCCACGTCTAGGATTTTCTTGTCCTTTAAAGTATTGCCACAATGTTCTTTAATGTAGTTTAGGCGTAGAGGGTTGATATCATGCAAGGGCTTAAACTCAGAGTTCTTATCCCACCAGCGCGAAGCGAGTTGGGCGAATTTATCAACCTCGTCAAAATCTACATTACTCATAGCGCCTGAACAACCTCTAGCACTTCGTCAACATGACCGGCCACTCTAACCTTGTCCCAGTGTTTAAGGATATTACCATCGGCATCAATTAAAAAGGTGGAACGGACAATACCCATGTATTTTTTTCCATAATTCATTTTTTCTTGGATCACACCAAAGGCGTTGCACAAAGTTTCTTCCGGGTCTGAAATAAGTTCAAACGGGAAACTTTGCTTTGCTTTGAAATTTTCGTGAGATTTTAAACTGTCTCGACTCACACCATAAACAACCGTATTGGCAGCTAAAAAGGCTTGATGATTATCTGAAAAATCTAAACCTTCAGTAGTACAACCTGAGGTTGCATCTTTCGGATAGAAATATAAAACAATATTGCGACCTTGCGTATCAGGAATGTTGACTTCTAAATCGCTTGTAGCGGTACAGGTAATTGGTTGAACTTTATTCATTGCTTGTATAATAGCGTGTTTAAAACGCTCATTTTATCACTTAGATGAATAATATCCGTAATTTTTCTATTATTGCCCATATTGACCATGGAAAATCAACTATTGCTGATCGATTTATTCAGTTTTGTGGCGGATTAAGCGACCGTGAGATGTCGTCCCAAGTGTTAGATTCAATGGATATTGAAAAAGAGCGTGGCATTACGATTAAATCCCAAAGTGTGACACTGGATTACAAAGCTAAAAATGGTGAAATCTACCAGCTAAACTTTATTGACACACCGGGCCATGTTGATTTTTCATACGAAGTATCGCGCTCTCTTTCGGCTTGCGAAGGGGCATTATTGATTGTTGATGCTTCTCAAGGTGTTGAAGCGCAAACGGTGGCTAATTGTTATACCGCACTTGATCAAGGCCTGGAAGTGGTCTCAGTACTCAATAAAATTGATTTACCCGCGGCTGATCCTGAGCGAGTGGTAGATGAAATTGAAGATGTGATTGGTGTTGAGGCGCATGACGCCGTACATGCCAGCGCAAAATCCGGCATTGGAATCCAAGACATTTTAGAACAAATTGTTGAGAAAATACCCGCACCTAAAGGTGAGGTTGATGCACCGATTAAAGCACTGATTATTGACTCTTGGTTTGATAATTATCTGGGTGTGGTATCGCTGGTTCGTGTGATTGATGGCGAGATTAAAGCCAAAACCAAGATTAAAATATTCTCAAATGGCAATGAGCATTTGGTGGATGAAGTTGGTGTATTTACACCTAAACGTACCAAGACTGAAAGTTTAAAAGCGGGAGAGGTGGGTTTTCTAATTGCCAGTATTAAAAATATTGATGGCGCACCTGTGGGTGATACCATTACCAGTGCTAAAAACCCAGTGACTGAACCTTTAGAGGGGTTTAAGCCTGTACAGCCCCGAGTCTTTGCTGGTTTGTTTCCAATCTCAGGTGAAGATTATGAAAAATTCCGCGATGCTTTAGCAAAACTTCGCTTGAATGATGCGGCGCTGCAATACGAGCCTGAAAATTCTGATGCGCTTGGTTTTGGTTTTCGCATTGGTTTCTTGGGCTTGTTGCATATGGAAATCGTTCAAGAGCGTTTAGAGCGTGAGTATGATCTTGATCTCATTACTACTGCACCAACTGTAATTTATGAAATTTTGGATAGTAAAGGCAATCTTCACCATGTAGATAGCCCCTCAAAGATGCCAAATAATCAATCAATTGCTGAGTTTAGAGAGCCTATTATTACTGCCAATATCTTGGTAACCGATGAATTTGTTGGTGCGGTTATTAGTTTGTGTGTAGAAAAACGTGGCGTACAAAAGAGCCTGACTTACCTAGGTAGACAAGTGCAGTTAGTTTATGAATTACCACTGAATGAGGTTGTGCTTGATTTCTTTGATCGACTTAAATCAGTTTCTCGCGGTTTTG
>JAPYOZ010000047.1 GCA_029941485.1 Gammaproteobacteria bacterium
TAAAAATATCTCAAGCACAATCTGGGCTAAAGCTATTGGGTGCTGAATTTATTCATTTATCTAACCTTGATGAAGCACTAACAAGTAAAGAGAGTGATCATTTAGATCACTTGCTTTCTTATTCACCCAATTTATCTGTTGATAATGCGAAATCAAGCATTGTTATTATCCCTAGATTGGGCACGATCTCCCCTTGGTCATCTAAGGCGACTGATATTATGCATTTGTGTGATATCAATAAAATTAACCGTATCGAGCGTGCAACCGCTTATCACTTTAACGATACCATTAATCAAAAATCAGAAGTTTTGGCTATTATCATGGACAAGATGACTGAATCGGTTTTGGATTCAATGAGTGATGCTCACACCTTATTTGATAATTTTGAAGCTCAACCATTCTCAAGTGTTGATATTTTAAATGATGGAAAATCAGCATTAGAAAAAACTAACATAGAACTTGGTCTTGCTTTATCTGCAGGCGAAATTGACTACCTAGTTGAAAGCTTCACCAAGCTTGAGCGCAACCCAACAGATATCGAGCTAATGATGTTTGCACAAGCAAACTCTGAGCACTGTCGTCATAAGATTTTTAATGCTGATTGGACTGTTGACAATATTGAGCAAGCTAAAAGTTTATTCGCCATGATTCGCAATACTTATCACAAACACCCTGAAGGGCTTTTAAGTGTTTATTCAGATAACTCTGCTGTTATGGCGGGCTATGACGGTGAACGCTTTTATGCTGACGAACAAGGTAAGTATGTAAGTTCTAACGAACACAGAGCAATTTTGATGAAAGTCGAAACTCATAACCACCCTACTGCCATTGCCCCGCACCCCGGCGCAGCAACAGGTTCAGGTGGCGAAATTCGTGACGAAGGCGCAACCGGTCAAGGATCCAAGCCTAAAGTTGGCTTGTGTGGCTTTAGTGTATCAAACCTAAAAATTAACAACGCCGGGCAGCCTTGGGAAGTTGAGCATGGCAAGCCTTCTCAAATTGTATCAGCGCTTGATATTATGCTAGAAGGCCCTATTGGCGCTGCTGCTTTTAACAATGAATTTGGCCGTCCAAATACACTGGGTTATTTCCGTAGCTATGAGCAACAAACACCTGATGGTGATGTTCGTGGTTATCATAAACCTATTATGCTTGCCGGTGGCCTTGGGCACATCCAAGAGCAGCATATTATAAAAGGTGAGATTCCTGTTGGCAGTAAGATTATTGTTCTGGGTGGTCCAGCTATGCTGATCGGCTTAGGCGGCGGTGCCGCCTCTTCAATTAAAAGTGGTGAGCAAAGTGAAGATCTAGACTTTGCTTCAGTGCAACGTGCCAACCCTGAAATGGAAAGACGCGCCCAAGAAGTGATTGACCGATGTGCCAATTTAGGCAGCGATAATCCTATTATCTCAATTCATGATATTGGTGCTGGCGGCCTATCCAACGGTCTTCCAGAATTGGTAAATGATTCTGGACGTGGTGGACGTTTTGAACTTCGCAACATCCCTAATGATGACAACCAGATGTCACCACTTGAAATCTGGTGTAATGAATCACAAGAGCGTTATGTTCTTGCTATCGCTCCAGAGAGTTTGGATTTATTTAAAAACATCTGTACACGTGAACGTGCGCCTTTTGCCGTACTAGGTGAATCAACTAAAGAACAAGAATTAGTTTTAAGTGATGAACTATTTGCAGATACACCAATTGATATGCCAATGTCTGTTTTATTAGGAAATCCGCCTAAAGTTAGCATTGATGCGATTACACAAGATATTGATCTTAACCCATTAGACACCAGCAACATCAACCTTGATGATGCTATCAGTAGAATCCTGCAACTACCAACAGTAGCGAGTAAAAACTTCTTGATCACCATTGGTGATCGCAGTGTTACCGGCATGGTTGCGCGTGATCAATTTGTAGGGCCGTGGCAAGTACCAGTGGCTGATTGTGCTATTTCTGTTTCTGATTATGTTGGCTACAAGGGTGAAATCATGTCTTTGGGTGAGCGTACGCCGCTTGCTTTATGTGATGCAAATGCTGCAGCGCGTATGACCATTGGTGAATCATTAACCAATATGCTTGGCGGTTACATTGAAGATATTCATGATATTAGTCTGAGTGCTAATTGGATGAGTGCTAGCGGCCACAAGGGTGAAGATGCTAAATTATTTGAAGCGGTTAAAGCAGTTGGCATGGACTTGTGTCCAGAACTAGGCTTAACAGTGCCGGTTGGTAAAGACTCTATGAGCATGAAAAGTTCATGGCAAGATGAAAGTGGCAATGACAAATCAGTCACTTCACCTTTGTCATTAATTATTACTGCTTTTTCAAAAACACCGGATGTAAGACATCAAATAACTCCTTTACTGGATACAGACTCAGAATCTGAGTTGTTATTAATTGATCTGGGCTTTGCTCAAAATCGTATGGGTGGCTCTTGTTTGGCGCAAGTTTATAATCAAGTGGGTGATGTTGCGCCAAACCTTGATGATAGCGGCGTATTTAAATCATTCTTTACAGTTATCAACCAGCTTAATAAAGGCGGATTAATTAGTGCTTATCACGATCGCTCTGATGGCGGCGTTATCACCACCTTGCTAGAAATGGCTTTTGCATCACACTGCGGATTAAATATTACAACAGATGCTAGTATTGAGCATTTATTTAATGAAGAGTTAGGCTGTGTTATTCAAGTTAAAACTGAAAACAAGCAAGCAGTAAATGACGCTTTAGCTGCAGCTGGTCTTGACAAGTGTACGCATTCAATTGCAACAATCAATAACTTAGATACAATTGAAATTATCACTAACGGAAAATCCGTTTATAGCCAATCTCGCTCTGAGCTACATTCACTTTGGTCGTCAACTTCTTATGAAATTGCCAAACTAAGAGACAATCCAGAATGTGCACAACAAGAATTTGATGCAGTTAGTCAATTAACAAGCGGTATTAAAACTGACTTAAGCTTTGATCTAAATCAGTCTATTGTTACACCCTATATTAAAACCAATGTTAAGCCTAAAATTGCCATTCTTAGAGAACAAGGTGTTAATGGCCAGGTTGAAATGGGTGCTGCATTTACCAAAGCTGAATTTGACGCCATTGATGTGCATATGAGTGACATTCTTTCTGGGCGAGTATCGTTAGATGAATTTAAAGGCTTAGTGGCTTGTGGCGGCTTCTCGTATGGTGACGTACTTGGCGCTGGACGAGGCTGGGCAAGTTCAATTTTGTACAATGCACGTGCTAAAGATGAGTTCGAAGCCTTCTTTAATCGTGAAGACAGCTTTACTTTGGGCGTTTGTAATGGCTGTCAAATGATTTCCAATCTAACTGAGATTATTCCAGGTTCGCAAAATTGGCCAAGTTTTTCTCGTAATGTATCAGAGCAATTTGAAGCACGCTTTTCAAGCGTTAAAATTGGTGAGTCAAACTCAATATTTTTAGATGGCATGGCTGGATCAACTATGCCAATTGCCATTGCACACGGTGAAGGCAAGGCGAGTTTTAATGGAAATTCTGCAAACAATATTGCAATGCAGTACGTTGACCATAGTGGCAACATTACCCAAAACTACCCTCACAATCCAAATGGATCAGAGCTTGCAACCGCTGGCGTTGCTAACGATTCTGGACGCGTTACCATTATGATGCCACATCCTGAAAGAGTATTCAGAGCAGTGCAACACTCTCATCACCCTAAAGATTGGGATGAACGTAGCCCATGGATGAGAATGTTTGAAAATTCTAGAGCTTGGGTTGATTAAAAAATTTCAGAAATAATGCAAATCAAGAAAACATCGCTTTGAGATAGGCTTTATCTGTATCAAAACTATCTGAGCAGGCCTTGTCTGCTCATAAAATGGGCATAAATTGATGCTTTTATAGGTTTTTGACCCTTATGACACTACTGAAAGCGATGGTATTGGAAAATTTCGGAAATTTCATGAATGAGTGATTTTATAAGTTTTTATCAGGTTAAATATTAATTGTGGATTATCAACTGATTCGATCAAAACGTAAAACCTTAAGTTTGCAAATTAACAACAATGCTGAGTTGATTGTGCGAGCGCCAAATCGATTATCTGTAAAAAAAATAGATCAATTTATTGATGAAAAATCTAGCTGGATTGATAAAAAATCAAGCTCCATCCGCGCCAATAAACCCCACAAACCTAGCTATACAGAAGGTGAAAAATTCTTATATTTAGGTTGTGAATATCCATTAAGCATTAATACTGACAACGCTAAAGGCTTGCGTTTTAATGGGGAAATATTTAACCTTAATTCCGGCGGAAAGCAAGATTTTTTAGCTTGGTATAAAGCTTCTTTTAAAAAAATTGCACTACCACGATTAGAATATTATGCAAAAAAACATCAATTTAATTGCAATCAAGTACGGCTAAAATCACAAAAAACTTTATGGGGCTCTTGTAGTGGCACGAACAATATTAATCTCAACTACCTACTGATTGGCGCCCCTATTTCTGTGATCGATTATGTAATTGTGCACGAGCTGTGCCATACCATTCATAAAAACCATTCAAAGGTTTTTTGGGATTTGGTCATGCAAATACTACCAAACTATAAAGCCAGCAAACGCTGGCTTAAAGATGAAGGCTACAAACTACACCAAATACAATAGGCAAGGCCTATTGTATTAACTACTTATCGTTAAATTTAGTGGTTGCGTCTTCCATAGCAGCTTTCAAACTACCCATTTCTGCCATTTCAACAATAATATCACCACCACCAACAAGTTCACTATTCATGTAGATTTGTGGGAAAGTTGGCCAATCTTGAAAAGCTGGTAAATTTTGCATGACTTCTTGGTCTTCAAAAATATTGACGTAGGCAAATTCAACACCTGTAGAGGCCAATGTTTGCGCGGCTGTCGCTGAAAATCCACACTGTGGAAATTGAGGCGTACCTTTCATATAAAGTACCACTGGTGCACTATCAACTTGCGCTTGAATTCTATCCATTACGTCCATTGTATTACTCCTGTTTAATTCTTAATGACTGAGCATTTTACTCTTCTATTGTCTGTTACGCAATTATTCTATTTTTTAATCGCTTGAGAGATCGTGTACTTCTGCCCTTGCTTAAGTTTCTTATAATTTCCAAATACTGATTTAAAATTATCCTTAATAAAATGACGCAAGCCATTAATGGTTACAAAAGTGATTGTACCGCCTGGTTTTAAAGCACCATAAGCATCATACAAAATAATACTAAGTTGCTCTCTGCCAACTTTGGCAGGTACGTTAGAAATTATTTGATTAAAATAATTGTCTTTATTGACACTCAAAAATGCATCGGATAAATAAGCATTGGCATTAGTAATATGATTAAGTTTGGCGTTGTTGTTTGATAATTCAACTGCAATAAAATCTTTATCCACCATATGCACTTCGCCCTTTGGGCAAGATTTGGCAACGCTTAAGCCAATTGGTCCATAACCACAGCCAAGATCTAAACACTTATCATCTTCATTAATATTTAGATATTTCATTAATAGCAAAGTACCATCATCAATCGCACGCGGTGAAAATACACCCCATCTTGTCTTAAGTGTTAGGTCATGGCCTAACAAGGTCGTTTTAATACTAAGATCTTGCTTTAACTTGGGAATGTCTTGACGTGTAAACATAAGTAATTATTTTTGTTTTTTAAGTGCTTTTTTCTTGGCTTTGGCTGCAATGATTTGACTCGCATGATCACCAATGTGTTCTTCACCACGTGCTTTAGATAGCTGTATTTGGCGCTCTCTTTCACGATAACGACTGACTTGGGTTTCACTACGTGAACCGTGGCAGCGCGGGCAAGACACGCCTTTTTCATAATGAGGATGGGCTTTATCTTCTTGTGTAATCGGGTAGCGACAAGCGTGGCATTGGTCGTATTGGCCTTGCTCTAAATTATGCTTAACCGCGACACGATCATCAAACACAAAGCACTCGCCTTCCCAAAGGCTTTGGTCTTCGTCCATTTCTTCTAAGTATTTTAAAATACCACCATGCAAATGATAAACCGTATCAAAGCCTTGTGATTTTAAATAAGCCGTTGATTTTTCACAACGAATACCACCAGTACAAAACATGGCTACTTTCTTACCACGATATTGTTCTAAATTATCTTTAGTGTAAGTTGGAAACT
>JAPYOZ010000048.1 GCA_029941485.1 Gammaproteobacteria bacterium
TTTGAATGGGATGGTGAGATTCAGTATAGCTCTAATTATTTTCCAAAATTTTATGAATACGCTATTGAACTCATTAACAAAAGCTTGGCTTATGTCTGTTTTTTAACGTCCGATGAAACTCGTGAGTATCGTGGTACTTTAAAACAAGCAGGAAAAAATAGCCCATACCGTGATACCTCAATAAAAGAAAATTTAGAACTACTTGCTAAGATGAGAGAGGGTAAATTTTCCGAAGGGGAATGTGTATTACGTGCCAAAATAGATATGGGTAGCTCGTTTATGTGCATGCGCGATCCTACTCTATATCGTATTCGTTTTGAAAAACACCATCAAACTGGTAATGAGTGGCGAATTTACCCAATGTATGATTTTGCACACTGTATCTCTGATGCGATTGAAGGTATCACACACTCATTATGTACTTTAGAATTTCAAAATAATCGATATTTATATAATTGGATTTTAGAAAATATTAATGATTTTAACAAGCCTGATCGCCCGCACCAGTATGAGTTCTCACGTTTAAATCTAGAATACACGGTAATGAGTAAACGCAAGCTGCAACAACTGGTTGAGAATGAACTGGTATCAGGTTGGGACGATCCTCGTATGCCGACAATTTCAGGCCTGCGTCGTCGTGGTTATACACCGGCATCCATTCGTGATTTTGTAGATCGTATTGGAATTTCAAAAGTTGATAGCATGACTGATATGAAAATATTAGAAGACGCTGTGCGCGATGATTTAAACGTAGTAGCACCGCGCACCATGGGAGTAATTGATCCGATACGTGTAATTATTGAAAACTATCCCGAAGATCAGGTTGAAACATTGCAAGCCCCTATTCACCCACAAAATGAAGATATGGGTAAACGTGAAATATTTTTCTCAAGAGAGTTGTTTATTGATAGAGCAGATTTTGAAGAAGTAGCGCCAAATAAAAAATTTAAACGATTAGCCATTAATAAAGAAGTTCGATTGCGAAATGCTTATGTGATTAATGCCACTACTTTTGATACTGATTTTGACGGCAATATCACCACTGTATATGCTACGTACGATGCCGATACTTTAGGTAAAAACCCGGCTGATGGTCGCAAGGTTAAAGGTGTAATTCATTTTGTTGAAGCAACCAAAGCTCTAAAAGCTGAATTCAGAATTTATGATCGCTTATTTACCTTGGAAAATCCAGGAAAAAATGATCACTTTGAAGAATTGATCAATCCAGAATCGTTGATAGTTACTTATGGTATGGTTGAACCGACTATGGCTAGTGCCAAGTCTGAAGCAGCTTATCAGTTTGAGCGTGAAGGTTATTTTTGTAGAGATAGTCAATCTCCAAATGAAATTGTTTTTAACAAAACTGTAAGTTTACGAGATACATGGAACAATTAACTAACACCTCCTAACCATTCTGAAACAGTATCAATTTCGTTATATTTAGTTAGATCAATTTGTAGTGGGGTAACTGATACATAATTATTAGCAATAGCATGAAAATCAGTACCTACACCGTTATCAGCTTCTTTGCCATTCTCACCAATCCAGTATAGTGATGGATCGTCTTTATCAAGTATACCCTGCTCTGACATGTGGCGCTTACCCAAGCGTGTGGTTTGAAAGCCCTGAATATCCTCTAATAGAACGTCTGGCACATTGACATTTAAAATAGTATCGTGTGATAATTGAGCGTGAGAGATTTGATTAATGAGTTTTTTAGCAATAGCGCCAGCAGTTTCAAAATACTTACCTTCCCAGCTTGCTAACGAGATTGCAACTGATGGTAGGCCTAAAAAACGCCCTTCTATTGCGCCAGCAACCGTGCCAGAATAAATGACGTCATCACCTAAATTAGGGCCAAAATTAATACCCGTAACCACTAAATCAATATCTTCATCTAAAAATCCACAAAGTGCCAAATGCACACAATCACTCGGTGTGGCATCAATACTGTAAATATTAGTATCAATCTTAATGGGTTTTAAAGGCTTATCAAGTGTAAGAGAACTACTGGACGCTGATTTATTTTCGCTAGGGGCAACCACAATAACATTGTGATCTTCGGATAATGACTTGGCTAGCTGTTTAATACCCTTAGCCTTATAGCCATCATCATTACTGATTAAAATTCGCATTAAGAAATGTTCAAAGTAACCTTGTCTTTTTTAGCGCCGACTTTAACCGTACCTCCATCAACTAACTTACCAAAGAGTAGTTCATCAGCTAATGGTTTTCGAATTTCTTTCTCAATCAAGCGAGACATTGGTCGTGCACCCATCTTGGCATCATAACCGTGTTTAGCAAACCATTTTCGTGCTGCATCAGATACAATCAAAGATACATTTTTGTTCTCCAGCGCTTCTTCAAGCTCAAACAAAAATTTATTAACAACAAAAACGATGTTCTCTGGATTAAGAGAATTAAAATAGATAATCTCAGAAAGACGGTTTCTAAACTCTGGAGTGAATGTCTTTTTAAGTTCACCCTCATAATCGAGTGAATGGTCTTGTTCGTTAAAACCAATAGAAGATCTTTGTATGCTTTGTGCGCCAGCATTAGATGTCATGACTAGAATTACGTTTCTAAAGTCAATCTCTCTACCATTAGCATCAGTTAATACACCATGGTCCATTACTTGCAATAATAAATTAAAAATATCTGGGTGTGCTTTTTCAATCTCATCAAGCAGTAATACTGCATACGGATTGCTATTAACCGCTTCGGTCAACAACCCACCTTCATCATAACCCACGTAACCAGGAGGGGATCCGATTAACTTAGAAATTGAATGGCGCTCTATGTATTCACTCATGTCAAATCGCAATAATTTCACGCCCATAATTCGGGCTAATTGCTTACAAATTTCTGTTTTACCAACGCCCGTAGGACCAGCAAACAAGAAAGATCCCATTGGCTTATCGACTTGTGCCAAACCTGATCGTGACAATTTGATGGAAGTGGATAAACTATTTACAGCATTATCCTGACCAAACACACCTAACCTTAACTCTGATTCTAAATTTTTAAGCAATGATTTATCATCATTTGTTACTTGTCGTGATGGAATGCGTGCCAGCTTTGCAATAATATTTTCAATATCACTCACGCCAATATTAATCTTGCGCTTAGATTTAGGCTGAATTTGTTGTAGCGCCCCCACCTCATCAATCACATCTATGGCTTTATCTGGCAAACGACGGTCACTCATATGACGATGCGATAGCTCAGCGGCAGACACCAATGCTGCTTTTGAATATTTAACCTTATGATGGTCTTGGTAATATTTCTTAAGACCGTGCAAAATTTTAACCGTATCATCAACAGAAGGTTCATCGATGTCTATTTTTTGAAAACGACGAGTGAGTGCGTGATCCTTTTCAAATACCTTACGATACTCTTCATAAGTAGTTGAACCTATGCATTTTAATGAGCCATCAGCCAGTGCAGGCTTAAGTAAGTTTGAAGCATCTAATGAACCGCCAGATACGCTGCCTGCGCCAATCAGAGTATGAATTTCATCAATGAATAAGATCGAGTGTGGAATTTTCTCAAGGTCAGTTAATACTGCTTTTAAACGCTTTTCAAAATCTCCCCGATATTTTGTGCCGGCAATCAGTGCGCCGATGTCTAAAGAGTAAATGCTAGCCTCTGTGAGTACTTTTGGCACTTTTCCGTCAACAATTTTTTTAGCGATTCCTTCAGCGATTGCTGTTTTTCCAACGCCTGCTTGACCCACAAATAGCGGATTGTTTTTTCGCCTCCTAGACAGTACTTGTACCGTACGCATCACTTCTTCTTCTCTGCCTAGCAGAGGATCAATCTTCCCTTGACGGGCTTTATTGCACAAATTAGATGCATAAGTATCTAATGCTGATTTTTTAGATTTTTTGTTATCACTCTCTATTCTTGGCTTTTCTTCAATAGACTCCGGAATTTGCGTTGAGATGCCTTCCATTACGTCTAAACGAGATATGTTATTGAGCTTTAACAAATAAACAGCGTGAGATTCTTTTTCAGAAAAAATACTAACCATTACATTCATAGCGTAAACGGTGGTTTTTTGTGCCGATTGCGCCTGATAAACACTGCGCTGCAATACGCGCTGAAAACCTACTGTAGGTACAATATCAATCTCAGAATCTTGTGCAATGAGCGGTGTGTGTGAGTCAATATGTTCTTCCAATTCTGCCTTAACTTCATCCACATTAACGCGCTTATTGCGCAAAAAAGTAATCACTTCGTCAATATTTAATAGTGCTAAGAGCAAATGTTCAACAGTCACAAATTCAAGGCGATTGTTTCTTGCCTGAGTCATGACGTAATTAATTTCTTGCTGGAGCCCTGTTTCAATCATAAAAAAATCCTCTTATTGTGTCTTGCATTATACGCTAAGCCTTTAATTCACGAATAACGCACATTAACGGCTGCTCTTCCTTTCTTGCAAAATCAATCACCTGTGATACTTTTGTTTGTGCAATGTCGTGTGGATAAACACCACAAATACCTTCACCCTCTAGATGGATTTTAAGCATAATTGCCTGTGCCGCTTCTTCATTTTTTGAAAAAAATCTCATTAAAACCTCAACCACAAAATCCATGGTTGTGTAGTCATCGTTAAGCAATAAAACTTGAAATCTCTTTGGCTTTTTAACTTTAGACTTGGTATTTTGAATTAATGTTTGTGCCATATTATCTTACTGAAACTCGATACAACATAAAAATGGCAAAAATAAACGCCACTAACGTTGGTAAAGAAGCACTCAATAAATGATTTAAATCAAATCTTAACGAAAGCATACCGCCCATTCTGGATGACAATTCAAAAAACAAGCTAATCACTACACCTGTAAAAATCTTTCGCCCTAATGAGGAATCTCTAAGTGACCCAAACACAAAAGGAATGGAAAGGATAATCATGGCGATTAACGTTAATGGTTTCATGATTCGCTGATAAAGCTCCACCTCGTAAATATCTGTAGATAGGTCATTGTTGGATAAAAACTGAACACGCCTAAACAATTGCCAAGTTGAAAATCCTTCTGGATCTCTTTTTAAAGACTTGATTAATTCTTTATCAAAAGTTACTTCTGTAGCGTATTTTTGCAAAGTTTTTTTATCAATAATTGAGAATTTTTGATCGGAATTAATGCCGTAATAATTCGATTTTTGTAGAATCATTTTCTCGCCATCAAAAATAGCATTATCACTAAAAACAACTGAATCAAGTGTGTTAGATTTACTTAAATTAATCAAAGTGGTCTTATTAAATAACGTACCTCCTATGTTTCTATCCACATGAATAAAGTTACTCCCGTCTCTTAGCCAAAATCCTTGCTGAGTGGAAGAAATTACACTTTCACCTAATGCATTTGCACGATACTTTTTTGCTTGATCAGAAAATAAAGGCGAAATAAACTCTCCAAAGATAATCATCACAATGATAAATGCAAAACTTATTTTCAATGTTACTTTGGTAATTTCCATGATTGAAATACCCGCACCTCGCATAATAATTAATTCACTATTACTGGCTAAATGACCCAAACCCAAAATACAACCAAGCAAAATAATAAGCGATGAAAGAGCATAAGTCATGGATGGAATTAAAAGCCCAACATAAACCAAGGCATCAAGCAGTGTATAGCCTGAACGACCGATATCGCCCACTTCTTCTAAAAATTTAAAAAATGCGAAAATACCCACTAACACTACCATGACGGATAGAGAATATTTAAGTAGTGTTTTAGTAATGTAGCGGTCTAAAATTTTCATTAAAATACTAGGTTTACACAAAAGACAGTGTTCATTATGACAAATATTCACAACGACAAGATCTTAATTCTTGATTTTGGCTCTCAATACACGCAATTAATTGCTCGTCGAGTCAGAGAGATTGGTGTGTATTGTGAATTATTTCCTTATGACGTAGATGTAGACTTTATTAAGAATTTCAATCCTAAAGGCATTATCTTATCCGGAGGCCCTGACACAGTAACCACGGATGACTCTGCTAGAGCGCCACAAATTGTTTTCGATCTTGATGTACCAATATTAGGTATTTGCTACGGCATGCAAACCATGGCCATGCAACTGGGTGGTAA
>JAPYOZ010000049.1 GCA_029941485.1 Gammaproteobacteria bacterium
ATTATAGCTTATACAGCTCAATTTTTTTCTTTAAAGTGCCACGATTCATGCCTAATATTCTGGCAGCTTCACTTTGATTTTGCTCAACTCTATCCAAAACAAATTTGATAGTCGCTAATTCGGTTTCTTGTAAGACCATTTTAAATACACCAGAAGTTGACTCGCCATTGAGTTGCTCAAAGTAGCGATCAAGTTTTGCATTAATGCAAGCGGGTAAATCAGTTGAACTCATAGTGACTGTAAAAATTCCTCAAGTAGTTGGTATTGCAATTTGTGATCAGTAATTTTGTTTACTTTCTTCCAGAAAGTTTGAACATTCTTTTCATCAAAGTGAGTAGCATACCAAAAAATATGCTTTCTGGACAGCTGAGTGCCCATTTTTTCACCATAAAATTGATGAATTTGGCTAATATGACCCAAAATCGTTTGTTTTTTAACTTTGAGTGGGATGTTGGGCGCTTTTTTACCGGTTTTTAAAAAATGATTGATTTCAGAAATAATCCACGGATTGCCTTGAGTGGCTCTGCCAACCATTACGCCATCGGCCAATGTGTAATCAAGCACTTGCTGAGCTTTTTCAGCTGAAGTGATGTCACCATTGGCAATCACAGGAATATTAACTTGTGATTTAACTTCTTTAATAGTGTCGTATTCTGCCATGCCATTGTATTTGTCTTCACGCGTTCGACCATGAACACTTAGCATTTGTATGCCAGTATCTTGTGCTATCTTGGCAATGGTGGGAGCATTCTTATTAGTGACATTCCAACCGGTGCGCATTTTTAAAGTCACCGGAATATCAACTGCATTCACCACAGCAGTTAAAATATCTTTAACCAAGGCCTCGTCTTGCATGAGTGCAGAGCCTGCGGCTTTATTACAAACTTTTTTGGCAGGACATCCCATGTTGATGTCAATAATATCGGCTCCAAAGTTAAGCGCTTGCTGTGCTGAATAAGCCAATTCGTCCGCTTCAGAGCCAGCGATTTGAATACTAATGGGTGACGGCTCCCCAAAGAAATCGAGTCGGTGTTTAGACTTGTTGGTATTTAATAAATGTTTTTGAATGACTACCATTTCAGAGGTGGTGAGTGCTGCTCCTTGTGCACGACATAAAGCTCTAAAAGGTTTGTCACTGGTGCCTGCCATCGGGGCAAGTAGCACTTGAGATTTTAATTGGTAATCACCAATTTGAATTGACACGGATTAGCCTTTAATTGCTTTTTTGGTTTTTTCGAGTAGCCGTTGCTGTTTGAGTTTGGACAGATGATCAACAAATAAAATGCCTTTTAAATGATCTAACTCGTGTTGAATGCATACAGCAAGTAGATTACTTGCATGTAGAGTAAACATTTCCCCTTGTTCGTTTAGCGCTTCAACTGTAATTTGGTTAGAGCGTTCGACTTCTGCTTGAAAACCGGGTACTGATAAACAGCCTTCAACGTGCTTTTCATGGCCATCCGTTGTTGTAATTTTAGGATTAATGAAGCATAAAGGATGGCGCTGTCTATTGGTTTTTTTGTCCTCATCACTCTGACGATTTTTTAGCAGTAATCTATAATCGTCTTGAGAATCTGGCACATCTATTACCACCACTTGTAAATGTTGGTCTATTTGAGTAGCGGCTAAGCCGATGCCATCTTCAGCGTACATGGTTTCGAACATGTCTTTGACTAACGTTTTAATGCCGTTATCGACTGCTTTAACCTCTTTAGCGACTGTGCGTAAACGTGAATCAGGGTAGTGAAGAATGGGTTGAATCATGATTTTTGAATTATTGTATCAACGGGCTCTTTTAATTGTTTGGGATAGTCTTCATTGTAATGCAAGCCACGACTTTCAGCTCTAGTAATTGCCGATTGAATAATAATTTGTGCAATTTTAACTAAATTTCTTAGCTCGATTAAATCGCTTGAAATTAAGTAAAGTCGGTAATATTCATTGACTTCATTTTGAATTTGAGTGAGTTTTAGTTGAGCATAGTTAAGACGTTTGTTGCTACGTACGATGCCAACAAAGTTCCACATGATGCGCCTAATTTCATCCCATAGGTGCGATACAACTACTTTTTCTTGTGAAGGCGTTACTCGAGACGCATCCCAATTGTCAAATTTTGGAGCCACTTCACCAAAGGTTGACTGATTAATGTGCTTGGCGCAAGATTTAGCAAATACGATGCATTCTAACAAGGAGTTGCTGGCCATTCGATTGGCACCATGCACACCGGCGTGTGCCACCTCACCAATTGCGTATAGGTTAGTAATGTTACTTTGAGCGTCTAGATTGGTTTGGATACCGCCACAAGTATAATGCGCAGCCGGAACAACGGGAATAGGGTCTTTGGAAATATCAATACCAAATGAAGCGCATTTTTTGTAGATAGTAGGAAAATGTTTGACAATCCATTTTTTTTCTTTAAAGGATATATCAAGATAAACGCAATCAAAGCCGTTAGTTTTCATTTCTGAATCAATGGCTCTAGCAACAATGTCTCTAGGTGCAAGTTCACCGCGATCATCGTATTTGCGCATGAATGCAGCGCCATTTTGTAAGACGAGCTTGCCTCCTTCTCCACGTAATGCTTCAGAAATTAAAAATGATTTTGCATGCGGGTGGTACAAACAAGTTGGGTGAAATTGGGTAAATTCCATGTTAACAATATCGCATTCTGCCCTATAAGCCATGGCAATTCCATCACCAGTCGAAGTGTCTGGGTTGGAGGTGTAAAGATAGGCTTTAGAAGCGCCACCAGTGGCAATAATGGTTTTATGGGCAATGAAGCTTTCAACCTCATTGGTTGATTTGTTTAAAATGTAGGAGCCGTAACAATGCTTATTTTTAGTGAGCAGATCAATGGCAATAAAGTTTTCAAACAGCGTTATGTTTTTTTTATTTTTAACGCTATCGAATAAATTGGTTTGGATGGATTGCCCAGTTTTGTCGGCAACGTGCACCACGCGCCTAGCACTGTGTCCACCTTCAGTAGTAAGATGATATTGGTTGGATTTTTGTGTGAAATGAACACCTACCTTTTCTAAAGATTTAATCGCACCAGGCGCTTGTTCGACCATAAATCGTATGGCCGTTTCGTTGCCTAGTCCAGAGGCTGTTGCAAGGGTATCTTTGATGTGTGCATTAAAATCATCATCGGCATCCAGTACGGCTGATATGCCTCCTTGTGCGTAGTAAGAGCTACCTTCAAGAATTTTGTCTTTGGCAATTAGAGCAATGGATAACTTGTCGGATAATTGCAAAGCGCTCATTAGGCCTGCACTACCTGTTCCAATAATCAGAACGTCAAATTGGTGTTGTCTTGACATGGACGGAGCTTTTAAGCTGTTTTAATTTTTGGTTTAACCATGAGTATTAATTTTGGCAATAAGGTTAGGTTTGCTAGTAATGCGCTTAGCATTGCAATCGCGGTAAACACACCAAAATAGATGCTGGGTATGAAGTTAGACAAAGCTAAAATTAAGAAGCCCAATGTGACTGTAATAGAAGTATAAAACATCGCCAAACCAATACTGGCATGAGAGCGATACATCGTGGCTAAGTAGTCTTGATCTTTTTGGAATTCCGCCTTAAATCGATGAATATAATGAATGGCATTATCCACGCCAATACCGATGGCAATCGCAGAAATGGTAATGGTCATCAGATCTAGAGGGATGTTTAATAAGCCCATAATGCCAAGAATAAACATCGATGGCAATGTGTTGGGAATCAGTGCAAGAATGGACAGGCTGATTGACTTAAATACAAATAAAAACATAATAAAAATCATTGCAAAAACTACGGCAATAGTTTTGACTTGTGAATTAAATAAACTTTGCAACATATTGTTATACAAAACCAACATTCCAGTTAGATGAAAACTACCTTCTCTAAAGCCTAAATCTTGAGAGATGTATCGTTCAATTTTATGGATGAGTTCACCACGCTTAAGATCCTTGTTGGTTTCTCGAATACGAATAACCATGCGTAACTGACCATTGTCTTCATTTAAGTAAGGGTCTAACACGTGCTTTCTAGCACTGTCTGGTATTTGCCCTCTGATAATGTTTAAGAAAAATCCATTCAGCGCTTGACCGTTGTTTGCCTCAGTAAGAATTTGCATTAAGGTGTCAATAGAAAGCACTTTGCCCGTTTCATTTAGGCCGTCTAAGTATTGATGAACGGTGTGAACTTCTGCTCGTAGATCTTCATCAAACCAGTAGTCTTCAGCCAAGTCGTCGAAAATAATTTCAAGCGGAATGGTACCACCGAGCTGATTGTCGATGAGTGTTAAGCCTTGGTTAATTTCAGTACTTTCTTTGAAATAATCAATGAATCGATTTTCGACACTTAATTTGTTAATTCCAACGCTGGCCGCACCAATAAACAGCACCAGTACCACTAACAAGTGGTTGCCAAACTTCTCGGTAAATTTGGCCAAACCGTGAGTTACACCTAGCTCAGTTTTGAATTGTTGAACTTTAGCCTTAGGCAGAAAACTCATGATAATTGGAAAGGCCAAAAATGAAAGCACTAAAGCAATGGTAACGCCAATTGACATCATCCAGCCAAAGTCAATCACCGGTCTGATACCACTAATCAGTAATGAACCAAAAGCAGCGATGGTAGTGAGTGTGGTGAACAAGCAGGGTTTGATCATTTGTTCCAAAGTATTTTTAATCAGCTGTTGGTACTCAAGCTCAGGATTATTTTGTGCCAATTCTCGATAGCGCACCACTAAATGAATGGTGACTGAAAGCGTCATTACCAACAATAACGAGAAGAAATTACTCGATATCACCGTTACTTTCCAGCCTAAGAAAGCCAAAACACCAGTCATCATTAATGCACCGGTAATACTAATACCGATTGGCATTAATACCCAACGGATGCCTTTGAAAATAATCGCTAGAATGAGCGTCATTAAGCCAATCACTGCCAAACTAAAGACGATCAGATCGCTACTAATGTAACCAATAATATCGGTAGTAATCATCGGTAAACCACCTAAAAATAAACTGGCATTATCTCGATATTTATCAATAATGGTGCGAATGTTAGCAATGGTTTTTGCCTGTAAATCACTTTGTGCAGTGGCGTCTTTTAGTACTTGTTTTTCGATGCTTTTTAACTTACCTAATTCATCTTTAGAGAGTTGATTGTTTGCTCTTTTTAGGCGCATTGAATTACGAGTTTGACGCCTTTCTTCAAATCGTTTGTTACCTTTTAGAGACACTAAAATAGCGGTGGTTTTCCCGTCTTTACTGACTAAATTGTCACCGTACAAAGGTGAGGATTTGAATTCTTTGTTGGCCAGTGCAAGATCGGCATTGCCATTGTCGATAGACACACCTTCGGAGCCTAAATCAGCCAGTGATAACGGTGGTGATCGGAATAAAGGTACATCCAAAATAGTGGTGACTGACTTAACTTGTTCAATGGCTCTCAAGTCTTTTCTTAAATTGCTTAGGTGCGTGAGTTGTTTAGGATCAAGTAGATTGTTTTTGACTTGATAGCTTATAACTAAAAAATCATCAGAACCGTAGTCTTTTTTAATGCTTTGGTAATAACGTAAGTTGTTGTCACCTTCTAGAACTAGAGAGTCAGAAGAGGCATCGAGTTGAAAGTCAGGTATTTGGGCAATGAAGAAACCTGTAACAACAACAAGTAAAACAAGGCCTAATGCGGATTTTTTTAGAACTAAATTGTAAAAACTATTCATATTATTTTTTTAAAATTCAAAGCCCGCACAAGATTCTAGACCTTGCATGGTGTTGAGGTGAGTTTCAAACAGTGATTTGGTTTCCCATTTGTGTTCACTAATACGTGTGATTAGCTTTGCACTCATGGCATTGCCTGTGCCTTCGACCACAAAGATTCGACCACCCACATTAAGGAGATGAAAATAACGACCGGTAATTCTTGGTACGGCACTACCAACCACAACCACATCAAAGAAATCGTTAGAACTCCAGCCCTTTGAAGCGTCACCCACTTCAAGTTGAGCATTGTTGATATTAAGTGTATTAAGTCTTTCTTGAG
>JAPYOZ010000050.1 GCA_029941485.1 Gammaproteobacteria bacterium
AGATTTCACCTTTTGAAGGTTTTTCAGTGGCTGAATCAGGAATGATAAGACCGCTGTCGGTGGTTTTTTCTTCTTCTGTTCTACGGACAATCACACGATCGTGAAGGGGGCGAATATTCATTTTTTCTCCTATAAATAAACAAAAAATTACCTTTAAAAGATAATAAATTAAAGCGTTTTTGAACTTTTGTTAGTGTTTTAAGCTAACTTTAAAGATCTTGATCTTTCAAGCTTTCTTTAAGTTTTTGCATCGCTTTGTTTTCAAGTTGACGAACCCTTTCTGCAGAAACGCCATACTTGTCTGCTAGAGTATGTAGGGTCACTTTTTCTTCTTTCAAGTATCTAGACTGTAAAATATCTAAACTTCTTGCGTCTAGAGATGAAAGCGCTTGATAAAGCTGTTGTTGTTGGTTTTGTTTACTATCGTCTCTGAGTAATAATTGTTCAGGGGTTTGGACGTTATTATCGGTTAAAAATTGCTCTGGCGCGTGGTGAGAGTCTTCATTGTCATTAGAAATTTCAAAAGCTACGTCGTTAAACTGTAGGCGTGATTCCATTTCTAATACATCTTTACGGCGCACTCCTAAATCATTGGCAATTTGATCCGCTTGTTCTTCATTAAGAGAATTATAAATATGAGATTTAGCTTGTTTTAATTTGAAAAATAATTTACGTTGCGCTTTTGTTGTGGCGATTTTAACAATTTTCCAATTTTTAAAGATAAATTCATGAATCTCAGCACGAATCCAATAAACGGCGAAGGACGATAGACGTACTTTTTTATAAGGATTAAAGCGTTTAACTGCTTTCATTAAGCCAATTGTTCCTTCTTGTATTAGGTCGGCTTGTTCAAGGCCATAGCCTTTATAACCATGAGCGATAAAAGCAACAAAGCGCATGTGAGATAGAACTAATTTTCTTGCAGCAGAAAGATCGTGGTCTTCGTACAGTTGAATTGCCAATTCATGTTCTTCTTCTGCAGTGAGAATGGGAGGGTATTTTTGAACCCCTAAAGAGTTAGAGGCTGTACTAATTGGTAGGGCGAATTCTTGGCTCATAGTGTCAATAACTAATTATTAATATTAGTAGGAGGTGATATTATACGCAAATTATTAATTATATCAATTGTTTAAGTAATTTTTGCTGTTGCTGTGTTTGTTGTTTTAAACCTAGGCGTTGAGATTTAACAATGCTAAATAAATCACTGAGTGCGGTATCAAAATCATCATTAATCACTAAATAGTCAAATTCATCAAAATGTTGTATTTCATTAACAGCATCCTGCATTCTACGATTAATAATACTTTGCTCATCTTGACCTCGATTGGTTAAACGCTCTTTTAGTGCTGATATTGAAGGGGGTAGGATGAAAATACTAATTGCATCAATGAAACTATTTTTGACTTGTCTTGCACCTTGCCAATCAATTTCTAAGACAACATCTTGATTTTGATCCAACAGATCTTGCACGGTTTGTTTGGCACTACCATAGTAATTATCAAACACTTTGGCTGATTCAATAAATCCATTGGAGTTTTTGATTGTATCAAATTCATCTTTAGCAACAAAAAAGTAGTTTTTACCGTCTTCTTCGCCAGGACGAGCTTTTCTGGTTGTGTGCGAGATGGATACGCACAAACGATCAATTTTTTTAATGAGTGCTTTAACTAAAGAGGTCTTACCACAGCCAGAAGGAGCGGCAATAATGAATAAATTTCCCATTAGTTAGGTGTGTGGCCTTGTATGTCATCGGCACCTTCTGCTGAGAAAAAGAATTTTTCCATTTGTTCTTTAAGGTAACTTTGTGCTTTTGGATCCATCATACTAAGGTTGTTTTCATTAATCAACATGGTTTGATGGTCTAGCCATAACTGCCAACCTTGTTTAGAAACATTGGCTAAAATTCGCTTTCCTAAATCTCCTGGGTAGGGGGCACGATCTAGCGCTTCAAGTTCGTTATTTAATTTGACGCATTGCACGGTATTCATAGTTGGTTCATCCTAATGCCCAATATTCGTAAACACACAAAGTAAATTGCAATTGAAGCTCCAATAATAGTACTAATGGAAGTTATTCTTTGCCAAGCATCACTTTCTAAGTAGAAACTAATATTGTTAGAAAAAGTTAAAATAAAGGCGACCATTATAAAGCTTGCTAACAACACTTTAAAAAATAATTTGATTAAATCAGTAGAAATACTAAAAATAGATTGCTTAGTTAAATAATAATAAAGTAAGGATGCGTTGATAACAGCAGCAATCGAAGTGGCTACGGCCAAGCCAACATGAGCAAAATAAAAGCTGAAAATAATATTTAAAAATACATTGGAAACCATAGCGATTACTCCTACTTTAACCGGTGTTTTTGTGTCTCCTCTGGATAAAAAAACAGGTGCTAAAATTTTAACAATAATAAAAGCGATCAACCCAGACCCATAGGCCATTAAACTCATTGCAGACTGAGAAGCAGCAAAAGGGTCAAATTCTTCGTATTGAAACAAAGTAATGATTAACGGTTCAGCGAGTAGCACTAAGCCAGCACAAGCGGGCGCTCCTAATAATAGTCCAATTTTTAGAGCATAGTCAACAGTTCTAGTGAATTTTTCATTATCCTTATTGGCAAAATGATTACTGAGTTTGGCTAGAGCAACTGTAGCTAAGGCAATGCCAATTAGCGCTAAAGGAAGCTCTAGTAATCGATCAGAGTAATACAACCAAGACACGCTGCCACTTACTAAAACAGTGGCAATCATGGTGTCAATTAGTAAATTAATTTGTGATACTGAAACTCCAAAAAGAGCGGGCAGCATGCGTTTTTTTAATGTTTTTATCGATTTGTGGTCACCACGAGCTAACTTGGGCAGTTTTTTAATTTTAACTAAAAAAGGGATTTGAAATAATAGCTGAGCGACACCACCAATAAGCACACCCCAAGCGAGAGCCATAATTGGAGTTTGAAGGTATTCGGATAGATAGATCGCACTTAAAATCATTGAAATATTAAGTAGTACTGGGGTGAATGCAGGTACAGCGAATTTGTCGTAAGTATTAAGAATAGCACCTGAAAATGCAGTTAAAGAAATTAAAAGTAAATAAGGAAAAGTGATTCTTAACATGTCTGAAGCTAAGTTAAATTTAGTTTGATCTTCCTCAAAGTAAAAACCCCAAGCAAACATAAAAATAATTAAAGGTGCAATAATGACAGTTATGAACGTGATAATTACTAACGTGGTTAAAAATTTAGTGCCAATGTGGTTAATAACATTTTGTACTTCTTGTTCTGAATTGTTGATTTTAGCATCGGCAAGGATAGGGACAAATGCTTGAGAAAAAGCACCTTCAGCAAACAGTCTTCTGAGAAAGTTAGGAATTCTAAAAGCGACTAAGAAGGCATCGGTTAAGCCATTAGCACCAAAATAACGTGCAATAAAATAATCACGAACTAAGCCCAATATGCGCGATAAAAAAGTCATAGCAGTAACAATACTGCTAGACTTTAAAAAAGATTTATCCATGAATTTAAAAAGAAACTGTTATTCGTCTGCAGGGCCTCGCATGATGCCAACTTTAGAACTACGAATGCATTTAACAAATTGCATCACTTCAGGGCTATCAGATTCAGAGGCTTCTAAGTCTTCTAATGCGTGGTCAAGTAGTCGACCTTGAGACTCACGATACACTACTTTAAAAGCACGTTTAATGGAAGCAATAGCATTAGCTGAGAAGCCACGACGTCGCATACCTTCAGCGTTAATGCTTCTGACGCGAGTTTGTGCGCCTGAAGCAATCATGTAAGCAGGAATGTCTTTATTGACTTGGCAGCCCATGCCAATGTAAGTATGCATGCCGATCATGCAGAATTGTTTTACTAATGTAAATCCACCTAGAATTGCCCAGTCATGAACTCTGACGTGTCCTGCTAATGAAGCGTTATTAGACATGATAATATGATTACCTATTGCACAATCATGAGCAATGTGTACGTACGCCATTAGCATGTTGTTAGAGCCTACTCGAGTAATTGATTTTTCTTTTTCTGTACCACGATTAATGGTGCAAAATTCACGAATAAGATTGTCGTCGCCAATTACTAAGTTGGATTCTTGACCCTCTTCATAGGTAATGTCTTGTGGATCACCACCAATTGCAGCAAAAGAGTAAATGTGGTTATTTTTTCCAATTTTAGTTGGGCCTTGTATTACAGCATGAGATTCGATAATACTACCAGCGCCAATTTCTACATTAGCACCAATAACCGCATAAGCACATATTTCTGCACTTTTATGAATTTTAGCACTGGAATCAACGAGTGCATTAGGGTCTATCGCCATGTTATTCTCCTCAAGAATTTTTTAGCTAATTAAGCTGCTTTTTGTGTACACATTAACTCAGCTGTAGTGACAGTTTTCCCATCTACTGAAGCCTTGCATTTAAATTTCCAAATACCGCGTTTAACGGTCATTACTTCAACTTCTAAACGTATTTGATCACCTGGCTCTACCATGCGTTTAAAGCGTACTTTATCAATACCAACTAGCATGTAAATTTGACCCTCAATTGGCTTACCAACCTCGGATTTGAACGCTAAGATTCCCGTTGCTTGAGCCAGTGCCTCAACAATTAACACGCCTGGCATGATGGGTTGTTCTGGAAAATGTCCAGTAAATTGGGGCTCATTGAAGGTTACATTTTTAATTGCTACTAATGATTTACCAATTTCTAGTTCTAATACTCTATCTACTAACAAAAAAGGGTAGCGATGAGGTAGAAAGTTTTTTACATCGTTAATGTTCATTTCCATGGTTAATTCCCTTTTAAATTTTTTAATTTAATATTTAGATATTCGACGATTTTATCAAGTTTTACTAGCCATAAACCAACATTCTGCCATTGTTTATGATTCATTAGTGGCATGATTCCAGTGTAGGTGCCTGGGTTTTTAATGTTTTTATCAATGGTGCTTTTTGCATTGACAATAACATCATCACAAATATTAAGGTGCCCAACTATACCTACCATGCCACCAATCATACAACGCTTTCCTAGTGTTGTGCTACCAGCAATGCCGGTATTAGCCGCAATGGCAGTGTCCTTACCAACAATAACATTGTGCGCTATGTGTACTAAATTATCAATACGCACACCATTGTGGATCTCAGTATCTTCTAGAGTGCCTCTGTCAATTGTAGTATTTGCACCAATGGTGACATTGTCGCCGATCACAACATTACCTAAATGCGCTATTGTGTGCCAGTGACCTTGGTCGTCTCGCGCATTGCCAAAACCTTCAGATCCAATCACTGCACCTGATGAAATAACTGCATTTTTGCCTATTGAACAGCCTTGTAATATCGTAACATTTGGATACAAATAAGCGTTATCTCCGATAGTAACATTGTCTTCAATAATGGCATTAGGGCTAATAACAGAATCATTGCCGATGGTTACATTTTCACCAATAACACAAGTAGTGTTTATTTTGGCGTTGTTAATTTTTGCACTTGAGTGAATACCCGCTTGATGAGTAATTTGTTTTTTAAAATAATGTGAAATTTTTGCGAAGGCCAAATACACATCGTTAACAACTAGGGCATTGGTAGGGCAATCAGCCAATAAAGATTCATTAAGAATGACAACGCCGGCTTGTGAACTGATTAAATCTTTTTTATATTTATCATTAACAATGTAACTTAGTTGATTAGAATTGGAGTGTTGTAGTGATGCAATGCCATTGATTTTAATGCTTGGGTCGCCAACAAGTTTGGCATCGATAAACTCAGTAATTTCTCCTAATGTGTGCATTATTCAAATTGCAGCCTAAGTTGTTCAGCAATTAATGATGTAATATTTAATTCTTTATTAACGTAGGCTACTTCTTGATAGAGGATTAAGTCAAACTTTTTTTCTACGGCTATC
>JAPYOZ010000051.1 GCA_029941485.1 Gammaproteobacteria bacterium
TGGTAGATAAAAAACCAGATGCTGTCTGGAATCTGTCTAAAAGTTTCTTTAAGTCCAATGGTTTTTCTATTAAAAAGACCAATAAGAAAATTGGCTTAATGGAAACGGATTTTTTAGAAAATTATCCTGAAATTCCAGATCGCTCTCTAGGCGTAATTCGCTCTATGTTAAAAAAGGCAATTGCAGCGCGATACGCACTACCAATTGTGGATAAATATCGCATTCGTATTGAGCCAGTTGATGGTGGCAATAAGTCCGAAGTTTATTTGACACTAACGTCAATGGAAGAAGTGCTAACTAAAGCCGGCGCTGATGATGAAAACACCATTTGGCAATCTCGCCCTAAAGATCAGGCTCTAGAAACAGAAATGTTGTACCGATTGATGACCTTTTTAGGCAGTGATCATGCGATAGCAAGAGAAAAGATTATTAAAGCCAAAGAAGAGCAAAAATTAACGGTTAACGTTGCTAAAAGTGTTGGTGGTTATGCAAAATTAGTCTTCTCGTTAAATCAGTACGATACTTGGGACAATATGGGCTGGGCTCTTGACCAGCTTGAAGTTGAGATTGAGGACAAAGATGTGAAAGAAGGTAGCTTCTACATCAACGTTGCTAGAACGGAAGATTTAGGTATATTTTCACGTATGTTTGGTGATGATGCAGTTAAAAAATCTTTCCAGATTCTCGTAAAACAGACGGGTACAAATGAAACTGAAGTGTATTTTAACGACTTATCTGAAGAAAATGAGCAGGCGACCATTGATTTCAGTCATGAGTTCCTAGGGAATATTGCTAAGCAGTTTTAAGTGTAAGCAATATAAAAGTGACACTGTCACAAAGTACAATCAATAAAATCATCCACCAACAAATATTGGTGGGTGATTTGTCAACCGATGAGCTGTCTAAATTCTGCCAAATAGCAAATCTTGCTTATCGTTCTGGCAATCCGATTATTAATGATCAAGATTATGATTTTATTTATCTTGCAGAACTTAAAGAGAGAGATCCAAATAACTCACTTTTAAAGACGGTAGAACCAGAAGGTCAAGATTTTTCCGAAGAAAAATCTCTATTGCCAGAAGCTATGCTTTCTACTGATAAAGCCTACTCTTGGAATGAAGTAAGTAAGTGGTTAGGACGACTAGAAAAATCAGCCAATGAGATTAATCTCGCCATTCAAGACATTCAAATAAAGGCCACACCAAAACTAGATGGCTTTGCTGGATACGATGATGGTAATCATCTTTACACGCGAGGTGATGGCAAAAAAGGCAGTGATATTACTCGTGTTTTTAGTCGCGGACTAAAAGTGTACAACGATTCTGAGCGAGGTCAAGGTGCTGGTGAGATTGTTGTTAAGAAAAGTTATTTTGACAAATATCTTGCAGATAGTTTTGAGTACCCTCGTAATTTTCAAGCAAGTTTAATTAAAGAAAAAGAATTAGATGATAAAGCCAAGCAGGCCATTGCAAAAAAAGCAGCATTGTTTGTGCCATTTTCAGAATTACCAACTTGGTCTGGCAATATTAGTAATTTAATTACTCAATTTGACACTATTGTACAAGAGGTTTTGCAAACGGTGGATTTTGATGTTGATGGGGTAGTGTTTGAGACCGTTAATGATGTTTTAAAAGATCACATGGGCGCCAATAGAAAATTTCATCGTTGGCAGATTGCTTTTAAAGAAAATAAAGACAAGGCACAGGTCAAAGTGTTGTCAGTCACTCCTCAGGTGGGACGCACTGGAAAAATTACACCTGTAGCAGAATTAGAACCTACTCTTCTTAGCGGTGCTAGGATTGTTCGTGCAACGGGACATCATTATGGACTGGTTAAAGAACAAGGTTTAGGTGCGGGCAGTGTGATTGAGCTCACCCGTTCCGGCTTAGTTATTCCTAAAATTAACCAAGTTCTAAAATCAGCACCGGTTGATATCCCGGCATTATGTCCTAGCTGTGGTGAAATATTGCACTGGGAATCTGACTTTTTAATGTGCGCTAATCATACTGATTGCCCAGCGCAAGTCATTGGAAAAATGGAGTATTTTTTCAAAATATTGGCCAATAACGACGGCTTTGGTATTGCTACTATCGAAAAACTTTATGAGAAAAATATTCGTAAGGTTTCACAAATATACGCATTAAATGTCGATGATTTAAGTGGTATGGGTTTTGGTGAAAAAACCAGTACTAATCTTATTGCGCAACTGCATAGATCGCATAGTGAACAAGTTGAAGATTGGCGTTTTTTGGCTGCCTTTGGTGTTAGTAGAATGGGCTTGGGTAATTGTGAAAATTTGTTAAAAAATTACCCGATAGATGAGATTTTTAGTCTTAGTTTAGAGAAAATATCTAGTATTGATGGTTTTGCGGAGTTAACAGCTGAGTTGATCATTAAGGGGCTTAAGTCTATTTACGATGAATTTGAATTATTAAATAATTATCAATTTAATTTAGAAACAACAGCATTACAAAAAGAGACAGTAACTTTAACCCATGCTTTATTCGGTAAGAAAGTTGTGTTTACCGGAAAAATGCAAGGCTCTAGAGATGAGATGAAAAGGCACGCAAAATCTATTGGCATAAATGTTTTGAATAGCGTTAGTGCAAAAACAGATTATTTGATAATTGGAGAAAAAGTAGGAAAAAATAAAATTCAAAGTGCTAATAAGTTTGGTGTTAACATATTAGCCGAAGAGAGCTACTTATCTATGATTGAGGAATAGATTTAAAGCAATGGTTTATAGCAAAGACAAAGTGATCTAATGCTAGGTAATAAAGCATATAGAAGCCTAATAACAAATTCATTTTTAAAGGGATTTGTTATTAGGCTTTTTTATTGATGATTTTTTATAAATATGCATATTTCAGCGTTAATTGACAAACAAAAAAACTTTTTAACTTATGAGTTAGAAGGTGGTTTCAAGCAGTTGTCTCAGAAATGTGAAAGTGTTATGGGTAGCTCAGTTAAACTTAATGAGCTGCTGTTTTCTCATATGCAGAAATATAGATATGCAAACTTAGTCTATGTGTTGGACCATACCGGCGTTCAGCTAAGTGCTAATATTAGTAAAGATGATATATTGATTGATTTTCAAGGGCAAGACCTCTCGGCCCGCCCATTTTTTGATGCAGTTAATCACGATAATTCGTTTTATTTATCTGATGCTTATATCTCAGGAACAACTTTAAAGCCTTGTATTAGTGCCGTACACGCAATTTGCCGTGGAGATGCGTTGATTGGTATGCTGGTGTTTGATATTGAGCTAGAAAAGTTGCCTTTAATTCATCAAAAAATAGAAGTTGGTGATTTTCGCCAAATTAAAGGTGACCCTGAGATTCGCTCTAATTTATTTAACCAAAATAGAGTGCAATCTGCGATGGATCAAGCAATTGATACGGTACACACAATTGCTACTGCATTATTGTGTGAGTTAGGTGTATTTCATATAAAGTTGCACTATGCTTCATCTAGAGCAACTGTTTGGACTTATGATGACCCCTATAATTATCGAGTACATGTGCTCGATGAGATTATTAGTCCGAATATTTGCCTTTTATATCCCAAAAAGACCTACTCAGAAGATGCAAAAGTATCTAAAGAGCAAATTAAACAGGTTTTAAGTAATTTTCATTATATGCGCTTTATGGATGAGAATTTATACCTCAAGACAGGCAGTCTAAATATTATGAACGGCATGATAGGACTTAGTTTTTCATGTGATGGCAATCATTATTTGTCAGTCAGTGATTTTTTAGAAAATTTTGAAAATTTTTACACATAATTTAAATTTAATTTAAAAACTCCTTGCGTATATATATATTTTAGTTATAATTCAAGGTAGTTAATTCCCAAAGGTGGGAAATAACGCATAACATTGACGTTTATTTGAGTTTTCTTTAATTAGTTGACTTGAATGGACGTTTTTTTTTGCCAGCTTCAAAGAGGGGGTCGTGGCAATTTGGTATAGAAGCCAACAGTTGAGTTTGTATGTTTTTACAAGTACGACTGTTGGCTTTTTTTGGTTTTTAAATAAGGAGAAAATGAAATGAAAATGGTAACAGCAATTATTAAGCCTTTTAAGCTTGATGATGTAAGAGAAGCCCTTTCTGAAATTGGTATTTCAGGGATTACGGCAACAGAGGTGAAAGGTTTTGGTCGTCAAAAAGGCCATACAGAGCTTTATCGTGGTGCAGAGTACACGGTAGATTTTTTACCTAAAGTTAAATTAGAGATTGCAATTGCAGCCGATCAAGTAGACGCTGTGATTGAGGCAATCAGCTCATCAGCTAAATCTGATAGCGAAGGAAAGATCGGCGATGGCAAGATCTTTATTTCAAGTTTAGAGCAAGTAGTCCGTATTCGTACGGGTGAGACTGGCTCAGTAGCACTATAAGGAGGCAACATGGAAAATACAATTATTGAAATGCAATTTGCCATAGACACCTTTTACTTTTTAGTAATGGGTGCTTTGGTAATGTGGATGGCAGCCGGTTTCTCAATGTTAGAAGCGGGCCTTGTTAGAAGTAAAAATACAGCAGAGATCCTGACTAAGAATATCGGCTTGTTTGCGATTGCTTGTACCATGTACATGGTTTATGGTTACGACCTTATGTACGGTGGCGGCGTTATGCTAGAGGGAATTGAAGTAGTTGCAAAAGATGCGACATATGCAGCACCTTCTGACTTTTTCTTCCAAGTGGTATTTGTAGCAACAGCAATGAGTATTGTTTCTGGTGCAGTGGCTGAGCGCATGAAGTTGTTCTCATTCTTCGCATTTGCGATCGTTTTCACGGGTGTTATTTATCCAATGGAAGGTGCATGGACATGGAACGGTGAATCAGTATTTGGTTTATTTGTACTAGGCGACTTAGGTTTTGCAGACTTTGCAGGCTCAGGTATCGTACACATGGCCGGTGCAGCAGCAGCGTTAGCAGGTGTTATTGTACTAGGTGCTCGTAAAGGTAAGTACAACAAAGATGGTTCATCAAACGCGATCCCAGGTGCAAACATGCCGTTAGCAACTTTAGGCACATTCATCCTTTGGATGGGTTGGTTTGGTTTTAATGGTGGTTCAGTATTGGCAATGGCCAGTAAAGAGAGCGCTAACGCAGTGGCAATGGTGTTCTTAAATACGAATGCAGCAGCGGCTGGTGGTGTGATTGCAGCGTTAATTCTAGTTAAACTACTATGGGGTAAGGCAGACTTAACAATGGCTTTAAATGGCGCATTAGCAGGTCTAGTGGCAATTACTGCGGGTCCAGATACACCAACAGCTTTAGAGGCAACTTTAATTGGTGCTGTGGGTGGTATTCTTGTGGTGTTCTCAATCAACATGTTAGATAAAACGTTTAAGATTGATGATCCAGTGGGCGCAATTTCAGTGCACGGTGTGGTCGGTTTATGGGGATTACTAGCCGTACCATTAACTAACTCAGGTGTGTCATTTACTGGTCAGTTAGCGGGTGCAGGTACGATCTTTGTTTGGGTATTTGGTACTTCAATGGTGTTATGGTTAGTTCTAAAAGCCATTATGGGTGTCCGAGTTTCTGAAGAAGAAGAAGCAGAAGGCGTGGATATTGTAGAGTGTGGTTTAGAAGCAT
Organism: Gammaproteobacteria bacterium; assembly: GCA_029941485.1. GTDB lineage: Bacteria > Pseudomonadota > Gammaproteobacteria > PS1 > Pseudothioglobaceae > SUP05. The sequence continues at coordinate 5,604 of JAPYOZ010000051.1, forward strand.
ACCCAGAATTTACAAAATAAACCCTCAGATAACTCGTTAGAGTTTCAAGCCCCGCATATGCGGGGCTTTTTTATTGCCAGGTAATTAATTTAAAGGTAAACTACTCGCCTATGAATACAGCACTAAAAATTATCTTGGTAGATAAGAACACGGGTCGTTCGGCCA
>JAPYOZ010000052.1 GCA_029941485.1 Gammaproteobacteria bacterium
GTAACATTATTGCGCAAGTGGGCAACTATGGCGAAAGTTTCGAGAGAAACATCGGCATGTCAACACCAATTCAGCTTCCACGTGGTGTAAACCAGTTGTGGATTAAAGGCGGTATCTTGTATGCCCCAGCGTTTAGATAAAGTCTAAATAAAACATAAAATGGCTAACTCTTCAGTTAGCCATTTTTTTATCAAGTTTTTTTTGTGTTTACAAAACTAAAATCACTACTGTACAACAACGAAGTTAGGGCAATCCTATTTCAGATATTGGCCGTTGTTGTTATTGCTTATTTTGCTTATCAAGCTTTTGATAACATGATGCTCAACATTGAGCAAAGAGGCATTAGAAGTGGTTTTAGTTTTTTAAATGATGAAGCTGGCTTTGCTGTTAATGATAATTTCTTTTTGGAATACTCACCAGCATCGACCAATCTTCAAGCGTTTTATGTCGGTATTGTTAATACTTTAATTGTTGCAATAACGGGTATATTTTTAGCGTCAATCATTGGTCTTATTGTTGGTATTTCTCGTTTGTCTAGTAATTACCTTATTAGAAAAATGGCCGCTATTTATATTGAGATTTTTAGAAATATACCGATATTGCTACAAATTTTATTCTGGTATTCGATAGCGCTTAGCGCCTTTCCATCCCCTAAAAATAGTATCAATTTCTTCGACAGTATTTTTCTTAACTCAAGAGGATTGTATCTACCCAAGCCTATTATGGATGGTCAGTTCTATTTTGTAGTTGCAAGTCTTATTGTTGGCATTGTTAGTTACATTTTTATTAAAAAACGTAGCGATAAAAAGCACGATGAAACAGGGATAAAAACCAACACCATTCCATACTTTTTGGGGCTTGTATTGCTGTTGCCAGTTGTGGTTTATTTTATTTTTGGTGTGCAATTAGAATACCCAGTACTAAAAGGTTTTAACTTTAGAGGTGGTGTAGATTTATCCATTGAATTTTTTGCTTTGGCTTTTTCTTTAAGCATTTACACGGCTACTTATATTGCCGAAGCCATTCGCTCAGGCGTTGAGTCGGTCGATAAAGGGCAAAAAGAAGCGGCGGCGGCATTAGGGTTGAAAGACAGTTGGGCAATGCGCCTAATAATATTACCTCAGGCGCTTAGAGTGGCAATACCGCCGATTATTAACCAATACTTAAACCTAACCAAGAATTCTTCTTTAGCAGCAGCAGTTGGCTATACAGAGTTAGTTACTATATTTTCAGGCACTGTCTTAAATGTGGTTGGTCAAGCAATTGAAATTATCATGTTAACGATGCTAGTGTATTTGACAATATCACTGGTCATTTCATTGATCTTAAATATTTTTAACAAGAAAATGCAAATTAAGGGCGGATAACTATTATGGCAATTTATTCGCTAAAAGAAACAAAACTACCACCACAATCGCAAACTAAGGCCATTCTATGGCTAAAAGACAACTTGTTTTCATCCGTGTCTAATGTTGCACTTACTTTTATAGCGCTGTATCTCATTTACTTACTCTTACCGCCGATTTTAAATTGGACAATCTTTAATGCTAATTTTGATTTGACTGCAGACAATCAATCTTGCGGTCGAGAGGGGGCGTGCTGGGCCTTTATCGGCTCTAACCTTAAGATGTTTATTTATGGATTCTACCCACAAGAAGAATTGTGGCGTGTCAACACTATGTTTGGCATTATTGTGGCGCTTATGGTGTTCGGATCATTGATTAAAAAATCACAATATTGGGCGCGTTATATTATTGGGTCTTTCTTAATTTACCCTATTGTTGCCTTTATTTTGTTGCATGGAGGCTTAGGCTTAGAAGTTGTTGAAACTGATAAATGGGGCGGGCTTACGCTCACTGTGGTAGTCGCCGCTGTTGGTATTGTCGCTTCTTTTCCACTGGGCATCTTATTTGCATTAGGGCGACAGTCAAAGATGCGTATTGTTAAATTTATTTCAGTTGTTTATATTGAGTTTGTACGTGGCGTGCCGTTAATTACTATTTTGTTTATGGCGTCTGTTGTGTTGCCATTATTTTTCTCGGCAGGGATGGACTTTGATAAATTACTTAGGGCTTTAATTGGCATCACTTTATTCCAAACGGCTTATATTGCAGAGGTAATTCGTGGTGGTTTACAAGCCATTCCTAAAGGGCAATACGAGGCCGCAGATGCTGTAGGACTCAACTTTATACAAAAAACTGTGCTTGTTATTTTGCCGCAAGCTTTAAAGATCTCTATTCCAAATATCGTTGGTTCGTTTATCGCCTTGTTTAAAGACACAACTCTAGTGTTAATTATTGGGTTATTTGATATGTTGGCAATCGTAGGGGCGGCTACAAGTAATTCTGCTTGGCTGGGAAGAACGACTGAGGGTTATGTGTTTGTCGCTATGGTTATTTGGGTGATTTTGTATTCAATGAGTCGTTATTCAAAAAGATTAGAGGTGCGTTTTAGTACTGAACATAAATAGGTAGAGCAAATGAGTGAATTAATAAACAAAGACATTGGTGAAAAAGATTGTTGCGATATTATTGAGATCAACAGCCTTAACAAGTGGTATGGCGACTTTCACGCACTTAAGGATATTGATCTTAAGGTTAAAGAAGGGGAAATCATCGTGGTTTGTGGCCCTTCAGGTAGTGGCAAATCCACCTTAATACGCTGTGTTAACTTCTTAGAGAAGTTTCAAGAAGGTCAAATTATCGTTGACGGTGTTGAACTTAGTGATGATGTTAAAAAAATCAGACAAGTGCGCTCTGAAGTCTCCATGGTATTTCAACATTTCAACCTGTTTCCTCATTTAAACATTGTAGACAACCTCTCTTTAGCGCCAATCTGGGTACACAACGAAACCAAACAAGAGGCACGGGCAAAGGCTTTAAAATTGCTTGATAGGGTCGGTATTAAGGATCAAGCTGAGAAGTACCCAAACCAGCTCAGTGGTGGCCAACAACAACGCGTGGCGATTGCTAGAGCGTTGTGTACATCACCTAAAATTATGCTCTTTGATGAGCCAACCTCAGCGCTCGATCCTGAGATGATCTCAGAAGTGCTTGATGTCATGGTAGAGCTTGCTAAAGAGGGCATTACTATGATCTGTGTGACTCATGAAATGGGCTTTGCTAAAAAAGTAGCGGACCGCATTATCTTTATGGACGAAGGGCAAATTGTCGAAGAGAATAAGCCAGATCCTTTCTTTAGCAATCCAGAATCCGACCGCTTAAAGCTGTTTTTAGATCAAATATTATCTCAATAAACACAAAATTCAACAATTAAACACATCAAAATAGTGCTTTTAATTGTCAGCTAGTCGTCATTTTTTTTAATTATTCACCCTTAAAAACAAAGTTTTTTGTTAAACTTCAACCATATTTTTGATTAAATTTTTTGATTACAGTGTTTTTCTCCAAGAATAAAAAAAATAAAAAAACATCAAATTCCAGTGAAAACCAACAATGGAATGACGACTTTAAACGCAATAAAAGTGTTAAAAAAAATGTAGAGCAGCAAAATCTATATTTAGAAAAAAACCTATATTCTACTAAGGTAAAATCTGTATCAAGGACTAAGAAGGGATTAAGTTGTGACTATAAAAAAATAAGCTCTGACCAAGTTAAAATTTTAAAAAAATGCCAACCAGAAAGTACGTCTTTAGCACTGATGAAAATATCAGGAAGGAAAAATAAAACAAAATTTATGCAAGATATTTTAAATCCACTAATAAAGTGTGGTTTTTTTGAGTTAACAATTCCTGAAAGACCAAGAAGTCCAAAACAAAAATATCGATCAACTGGATTTTTCGTTAAAAGAAAAATTGATAAAAAGACATAATGTCTCAAACTCATTAGTAAAACACGTTTATTGCAGTATTTTTTTATACTCAGCTTTAAATTTTAGATTTAAGCGACTTTTTTATAATAATAATACTTGAAGTAGACCGACCTTCTATTTGTTTAAAAATAAGACCGTTGAAAATATTAATATAAGTCATTGATTTTTAACTATTTTATTAAAATTTAACCTTATTTCCCTGTATTTTTATGAATTTTTGCTTATACTATTAGAAAAAGTTTTGAAAATTACAACAATGAAAAAAAATATCTTATTAATTGCCTTTTTATTTTTTAGTCTCAGTGTCTTTTCTGCTTCCACTATTTACGTTGAAACGGATGCGAGTATTTTAAGATCTGATAAATCCGATAAAAATGATAGTAATATTATCAAAACCCTATCAAAAGATACCAAATTAGAACTTTTAACCATGCATTTTTCTGGCTGGTCTAAAGTCTCTTTAGGTGGTACTACTGGCTGGATTTTGTCTAATGAATTAACACAAAACACACCAAAAATATTAGCCAAGGTTGTTGACAAAAATACCATTATTAAACTCCAATCACTTGAAGAAGAACTGTTAAATTTAAAACAAAAAAATCAACAGTTATCTTCTGAAAGCATTGATATTAAAGCACTTAATGATAAAATAAAGAATAAAAATAAAGCCATTTCTAAACAAAATATCGCCCTTCAAGCGCAACTCGATTCACCATTAATTAACGATGTTAATTGGTATCTTGCCGCACTCTTAGGATTGCTTTCTGGTTTTATAATCAGTGCATTTATTGCTCGCTTGAAACAGAAAAAACGCAACAGTTTTAATACCATTAATCGTTCATACTAATTAATATGAGTGGTGTTATTCCTATTGAAGTCTCTGTTGAGACTTTCCAAAAATTTGTGATTGATCGCTCACACAAACAGCTCGTTGTTTTGGATATTTCTGCTGATTGGTGTAGCCCTTGTAAGATTCTAGAGCCTATCCTTAGCAGTGTTGCAGCGGAGTATAATGAAGGCGAATTTGCACTAACTAAACTGGAAGCTGAGGATGAAAATATGAAGATTGCAGGGCAGTTTTCAGTGCGTGGATTTCCAACAGTTATTGCTTTTATTAATGGTGAAGAAGTGGGTCGTTTTCATTCTGCACAGACGCATGACTTTGTACGTAGCTTTATTGATCAAAACCTAGAAAAATTTTAATGAAAATAGGCATTTTACTTACTAATCTTGGTACGCCAGATTCCCCTACAAAGACTGCTTTAAAGCGATATTTAAAGCAATTTTTGTCAGATGATCGAGTTATTCAACCGCCCAATAAACTCATTTGGTGGTTGGCCTTAAACGTGGTTATTCTCAACATTCGCCCGGCAAAATCTGCCAAAAAATACGAAAAAATATGGGGTAAATTTGGCAAAGGATCTCCCTTATTAAGCATTACGAATTTGCAATTACAAGGTGTCAAAAAAACACTACTTGCTCAGTATGATAATTTGGTATTTGAAATGGGCATGCGTTATGGTAATCCATCACTCCCTTTGGCATTGAAAAACTTAAAATCCAAAGGTTGTGACAAAATTATCGTCCTACCCTTGTATCCACAATATTCAGACACAACAACCCTCTCAACCCTTGATGAGATTAACACAGTGCTTAATTCTTGGGCAGATGCGCCAGAATTGGTATTTATCGATGATTACTATCAAGACGATGGCTACATCCAATCTTTGGTTAATTCAGTAACTGAACATCAAGCCCAGTTTGGCAAGCCAGACAAGCTAATGATCTCATTTCATGGCATACCACAGCGTTTTGTTGATA
>JAPYOZ010000053.1 GCA_029941485.1 Gammaproteobacteria bacterium
ATGGAGAACTTCTTACAAAAAATGGAAGAAGGCGATGTTTCTACGGTTAATGTGTTGTTGAAATCTGATGTACGAGGATCAGCACAGGCATTGGTAGAAGCTTTAGAAGAGTTATCAACCGATGAGGTACGTGTTAAAGTAGTTTCAAGCGGTGTGGGTGGTATTAATAATACTGACATTAATTTAGCAGCAACTTCAGAAGCCTTGGTGCTTGGTTTTAATGTACGTGCCGACGCAGTGGCGCGTAGGACAGCTGACAATGAAGGTGTGCGTATTGAGTACTATTCAATCATCTATAACTTAATTGATGATGTAAAAGCAATTATGAGTGGCATGCTTAGTCCTGAGCTTAGTGAAAATATTATTGGTATTGCTAACGTGAAAGATGTATTTAGATCACAGAAGTTAGGCGATATTGCTGGTTGTATGGTTGAAGAAGGTGTGGTTAGAAAAGACAGCCCTATCCGTGTGCTACGTGACAGCGTGGTAATTTACGAAGGAGAGTTAGAATCCCTAAGACGTTTCAAAGACGACGTTAAAGAAGTTAAATCTGGCACTGAATGTGGTATCGGCGTTGCAGATTATAAAGACGTTCAACCGGGTGATCAGATTGAAGTATTTGAGCGTATAGAAACTGCGCGCACCCTTTAAGGACAAATGCCAGAACAACCATCCTATCGAGTTGAAAGAATTAATGAGCTGATTCGTCGTGAATTAGTATTGTTACTAAAAAAAGAAACTAAGGACCCAAGACTACAGTCAGTTAGTATTACTGATGTGCTCGCTAGCCGTGATCTTAGTAGTGCTAAAATATTTTATACCGTACCAGAAAAAGATAAATCTACTGTTGAATCGTTACTGAATAAAGCCAGCGGTTTTTTTCGTTCACGTTTGTCAAAAATCTTAGATTTGCGACACACGCCAGCACTAAAATTTATTTATGATTCCGCACCTAATACTGGTGCAAGAATTGACGATTTATTGTCTAAACTCTAGAATTTAGTCTTATGTCGAGACGCCATCCAAAAGGCAGGGATATTAACGGTATTATCTTGCTAGACAAAGATACAGGCTTAAGCTCAAATGCTGCTTTACAAAAAGTTAAACGACTTTTTTTTGCGAAAAAAGCCGGACACACAGGTGCACTAGACCCACTTGCTAGCGGTATTTTGCCAATTTGCTTAGGGCAAGCAACCAAGATTGCTGGATTTTTACTTGATGATGACAAGCGTTATTTCGTGCGTGGGAAGCTTGGCCAAACGACAGATACGCTCGATTGTGAAGGAAAGGTGGTTAGTACACAGCCTTTTGAGCAACTTAGTGAGGCAGAAGTGTTTGAGACAGCAAAGCATTTTCAAGGTAATATTGAGCAAGTTCCACCGATGTATTCTGCGCTAAAGAGAGAAGGGCAACCTTTATACAAGTTAGCCAGACAAGGCATTGAAGTTGAGCGCAAAGCACGTCCAGTCACCATTCACGAGATTCGGTGTATCGACTATGATAATGGCGTTGTTACTTTGGAAGTGTCGTGTTCTAAAGGTACTTACATTCGCACTTTGATCGAAGATATTGGTAAACAACTTGGTTGTGGCGCACATGTGATTGAGCTTAGGCGTACCGGTTTTGCACACATCGATGTATCACAAACCATCAAGTTTTCAGATTTGGAAAATTTAGCGACTGACGATTATCAGAGATTGGACGAGATCATTCTTCCAAGTGATCAAATGTTGCCCAATATTCAAGACATTACGTTGGACAATGAACAAGCCATCGACATTAAATACGGTCGCACCATTCAATGTAACAGGCAAGGCCTGTTACATAAAGTTAAATTATTTGATCAGAATCAGAATTTTTTAGGCATTGGCGAATTATCCCAAGATGGCACCATTGCACCCAAACGCTTATTTGTTTAATCTATAATTTAGCGCATGAATACCGGTAAGAATAAAAAAAATGCCTTAGTGGGTTACGGCTTTGATGAAAACTTAATGCGTAGCGTTAAGGGTGATAGCAGTCTGCGTGACAGTGTTTACAATCGTGAGCGCACGCTTAACTTGGTAGATGAAAATATTGATGAATTACTAAAGGTTATCCTATTTTTACTATTGTCTACGGGTATTTATCGCATTGTCATTGGCCTTAATAACGGCGAGATTAAAACCTCATCGGTGTTTGACCCCTTTAATGTTGAGGTGCATTTGGCCGAAGACTTATTGGTGCCAGATTATGTTTTTAATCATTTTGGCAAGATTGCTTTAGATGAAAAAGAAGCGTTAATTAAGCGTTATTACCATATGCTTGAGCATGACCATGCATTCGAGTATTTGTCGGAAGAATGGCAAGCAGCTTTCCATGAGCGTAACGAAACCATGAAGCAACTCACCGATGAAGATGAGCTGCATTACATTATTGAGCACATTCCTGCACTGCGTAACTTAGAAGGTTATTACTTACGCTCGGCAGTGATTAATTTATTTAATTCAACGATTTCCATGTCGTTTAATTGTGATGGCACGCAGATTATGTCGCATAAGAAATTTAGAGAATTTATTGAAGACTACGTATGAAGATTTTAGTAATAGGGAGTGGTGGTCGAGAACATGCCTTAGCTTGGCAATGTGCGAAGTTTGATGAAGTGGAAGAAGTGTTTGTTGCCCCGGGTAATGCAGGCACGCAATTAGAAGGTAAGCTAACTAATATCGAGATAGATGCAGAAAATATTGATGAACTTATTAAGTTTGCTAAACAAAATCAAATTGATCTAACTATTGTTGGCCCTGAAGCGCCGTTAGTGATTGGTGTGGTGGATAGCTTTCAGGCTCAAGGCTTGGCTATTTTTGGCCCAACTGAGGCGGCATCACAACTCGAAGGCTCCAAAGCTTTTTGTAAAGATTTTCTTGATCGTAACAACATTCCAACCGCTTACTACGACGTATTCACTGAGGTTGCTCCGGCCATTCAGTACGTTAAAGATAAAGGCACGCCAATAGTGATTAAAGCTGATGGATTGGCTGCAGGTAAGGGTGTAATTATTGCCAATACTGAGGCTGAAGCCGTTGATGCTATTAATGATATGCTTGAGGGAAATCGTTTTGGTGAAGCCGGCTCTCGCGTGGTGGTTGAAGAATTCTTGGTTGGCGAAGAAGCCAGTTTTATTGTGATGGTCGATGGTAAAAATATTTTACCAATGGCCACTTCACAAGACCACAAAGCCCGTGATAATGGCGACAAAGGTCCAAACACCGGTGGCATGGGTGCGTATTCTCCGGCACCAATTGTCACTGATGAAATTTTCAAAAATGTGATGGACACGGTGATTCGACCAACGGTTGATGGTATGGCAAGTGAAGGCAATTCGTACACGGGTTTTTTGTACGCAGGATTGATGATTGACCAAAATGGCAACTCTAAAGTATTGGAATACAATTGTCGATTTGGTGATCCAGAAACCCAGCCGATTATGATGCGCCTTAAATCCAATCTAGCCGATTTGTGCTTATTGGCCACCAAAGGCCAGCTAGATCAAGCCACTATTGAATGGGATGAACGTTCAGCTATGGGCGTGGTGTTAGCTGCTAATGGTTACCCCGATGCTTATCCGTCTGGCGAGATGATTGGCTTGCCAGCTGATAATGATGAGGCAAAAGTTTTTCATGCCGGCACTAAGATGGATGCCGGCTCAGTGGTGACCAGTGGTGGTCGTGTGTTGTGTGCTACGGCACTTGGTGCTGATACTAAAGACGCACAAACAAACGCTTATGCGTTGCTTGAAAAAATCAATTGGTCGACAGCGTATTACCGTACTGATATTGGATTCAAAGCCATTAAGTGATTATTGTCGGGGTAGATGAAGCAGGTCGTGGCCCATTAGTAGGTTCAGTGGTAGTCGGTGCAGTCATCCTACCGAATGATTTTGACTTGCCAGAATTGACCGATTCTAAAAAACTCAGCGAGAAGAAGCGTGAAATACTTTATGCACTGATTACTAATCAGTGCCGGTGGGCAGTGGGCGAATCAACCCCTCAAGAAATTGATGAAATTAATATTTTGCAAGCCACCATGTTGGCCATGAAACGCGCCGTTGAAAAATTAAACGCTAAATATGATCGAGTATTAGTAGATGGCAATCGCTGCCCTGATGTGCAAAATTGCACGGCAATTATTAAAGGTGATTTAACTGAGCCGGTGATATCAGCCGCATCGATCATTGCCAAAGTAACGCGTGACCATCAGATGGTTGAATTAGATAAACAATATCCAGACTATGGTTTTGCCCAACACAAAGGTTATGGTACTAAGTTGCACTTAAGGGCGTTGGAAAAATTTGGTGCAATTGCTAATCAACATCGCACCTCGTTCAGTCCAGTTAGAAGGATGTGCCGGTAGTACCATCCAACTCTCTAATTTGACGTTTGAGTTCGGATTTTTTGACGTCAATTTCGGCTTGTTGTTTTTTTCGCTCGATTTCTTTTTGCTTGGCTATTTCTCTTTGACGATCGCGTTCAATTTCAGCAGCAGGACGTGTTTTTAGATAATCAAACAGCTTCACTACTTTACGAGCGCCTTTAGCTTTTACTGCCATTTTCGCCGCTTTATCAGCTTCACGTTTAGTAACGGCACCCATTAAATAAATCACTTGGTTTTCAGTCATTACTTGTACGTGTGTCGGATGAAAAACTTCTTGGTCACGGAACAATGCCTCAACTTGGATAGTGATGGCCGAATCCTTTGCACGACTCAGTATTCCGCTGTTTGGACCAACTTTAATCTCATTAAAAATTTGTTTGATTTCGCTCGCTTGCAATTGCGCTTGTTTGCTAATATAGCTACGCATCTCATTGGTAGGGGTTTCACCCGCAATCAACACGGTTTTGTCATAAATTAGAAAATTAAGGTGCGCATCTTTAATTTCCGTGTCTTCTATTGACCAAGCAACGAGTTTAAAATTTAAAGTTTTATCATCAAGAATAGTGCCCGCACTTCTCCGATCATTACTCACAGAGACAACCGAGCCAATTGTTGAAACACCCTGGATAACTGGCAAGCAACTCGTTAATAACAAAGCATTGACCATTAAAAATGTAGTAAAAATAATTTTTTTCATGATTTACTGAGTCTCGAATGCATCTTTTATCCAATTGATTTTAGGACATTTTAAATCAGATTCCACACCAACAACATCAAACCGACAGATAAATTCTTGATATTTAGAATGTTGTTGTAAGTAATACTGTGCCGTGCGGATTAGCTTAGCTTGTTTGACACGAGTGACGGTTTCAGCGGCTGAGCTAAAATACGTATTCCGTCGATAACGAACTTCAACAAAAACCAACGTCTGTTCGGATTTATCGAGCATAATAATATCTATTTCACCCATTTTGGTTAAATAGT
>JAPYOZ010000054.1 GCA_029941485.1 Gammaproteobacteria bacterium
TCGCATCGCTTAGTAGCCGAAAGGCCACTAAGCAAGCAAGCTAAAAACCACCCGAAAGGGTGGTTTTTTTATGGGCGATAATCAATATATTATTTTTTTCTAATATTTATTAATACCCTTGTTTTTAATTAGTATAATTCGCACTTGAATATTGACATTTTGTTGATATTCTTTCCTCTTTTTTTTAATTAAATTTACATGGAGAACTATATGAAAACATTAGTAAAAACATTAGCAATTGCTTCAGTGGTAGTTGCAACATCTGCTTCAGCAGGTTGGGGTGGTAATAACTGGGGTGGTAACAACAACATGGGTCCAATGGACGGCATGACTAACTGGGGTCCTTTCTCAGGTGGTAATAATTGGGGTCCTTTCAACGGTGGTTCTAATGCGGGTCCTTTCTCAGGTGGCCAAAACATGGGTCCATTCATGGGTGGTTCTAACGCGGGTCCTTTCAATGGCGCTCAAAACTGGGGTCCATTTAAGGGTGGCAACAACTGGTTAAACGACACTGACTTTGGTCTTAAGTTCAACACTAAGAATTCTACTGACACTAAATCTTCTGGTTCTGCTGACGGTTCTGCTTCTGGTAGAGGCGATGCTAATGCTTCTGGTAAGGCTGATGCTTTTGCTAAAGGCCAAGCTGATGGTTACGCTAAAGGTCAAGCGGATGCTTACGCTAAAGGTTATGCAGATGCTAAATCTACAGGTACTGCAAACAGCAACTACAATCGTAACGTTGCTCCAGCCGCTGCAAAATAATTAATTTTTACAATTAATTAAACGAAAGAGGTGCGAGAGCACCTCTTTTTTTTGTTTCTACATGAATACATTATAAAACATTAATATAAATAGTGTATAATATAATCAACATAACGTTTTTTATACATCGGGGAGATGTAAAAATGCAAACAATGACAAAAATTCTATTCAGTTCAGTTTTATTATTATCCAGCGTGGCAAGTGCGAGTTTGTGGATGCCTTGGGAGGACAATGGCAATAATAACGGCAACAACAATGTAATCGAATCGTGGATGCCTTGGAATTCTGATTCCAATTCAAATTTCAGTCCAATGAATAGTGGCAACAACTGGGGCCCTTTTAATTCTGGTTCTAATTTTGGCCCAATGGACAGCATGACTAATTGGGGTCCATTTAACTCCGATTCTAATTTTGGCCCAATGGATGGCATGACCGACTGGGGCCCGATGGAAACAGCCAATAATTTTATGAATGATACTGAGTTTGGTTTGACCTTTAAAACAAAAAACAAAACAGACTCTAAAGGTTACGCTAGAGCAGACTCCAAATACAGTGGCGAGTTACAAAATCGCATATCTGGTAAGGGCGATTGGTACGGTGATGCCCAAGCAGATAATTACTACAAGGGCCAAATTAATAACTATGGTCAAGTAAGAGGAGAAGGCCGTTATTACGGTTATGGTCGACAAGGTCACTTAGGTTACGTGCCTACTCAAGGTAACGATTTCCCTGCACCTGGCTATTAATTAAAAGAATCATTAAATAACTGATTTTTAGATTGACTCAAATCTAGGATATCATTATAATTTGCGCTTTATTCCTCGATAGCTCAGTTGGTAGAGCAACGGACTGTTAATCCGTTTGTCGGTGGTTCGAGCCCACCTCGAGGAGCCATATACTTAAAGACCTACATTGATTGTAGGTCTTTTTTTCGTCTGATTGTAAAAGTTTGGGTACACGCTGGGTACACAGTCGGACAGGGTGTTAGATAGTTGTTGTTATTTATTGACTTTAATACTAAGCCAGTTAACAACAGCAATACTCCCCCCCCAACTGTTATTTTTGTATATAATCAAAAACTTGTAATATTTAATTGCATTGATAAATCTGGGGAGAATTTATTATGTTTAATCTTAATGTATTTAGTACGCCACGCCTTTCTATTGATCTTGGTACGGTTAATACACTTATCTATTTAAATAATGAGCTGGTTTTAGACGAGCCATCGGTAGTAGCGATTCGTGATGATAAAGGTTCATTAGAAAAAACCGTTATTGCTGTAGGCAAAGAAGCTAAAAAAATGTTGGGTAGAACACCAGGCTCTATTGAGGCTATCCGCCCAATGAGGGACGGTGTAATTGCTGACTTCTCCGTTACTAAGAAGATGTTGCAACACTTTATTCGTCAAGTGTTAAATTATGGATTTTTCTCACCAAGTCCTTGTGTGTTGGTTTGTGTTCCTTGCGGTGCTACTCAAGTTGAGCGTCGTGCTATCAAAGAGAGCGCTGTTGAAGCAGGGGCAAAAAGTGTATTTTTAATCGATGAACCAATAGCGGCAGCACTGGGTTCTGGAATGGATATTAGTGAATCTTTGGGGCACATGGTGATTGATATTGGCGGAGGCACGGCTGAGATTGCCATTATGTCTCTTAATGGCGTTGTTTATTCGGATTCTTTACGCGTTGGTGGCGATGCGTTTAATGACAGCATAGTCAAGTATGTTCGTGCTCAGCACAAAATTATTATTGGTGAAACCACTGCTGAAAAAATTAAAGAAGAAGTTGGGTCGGCTTTTGCATCAAATGCCGTTAAAAGGAAAACCTATACTGGCCGTGATGTATCTTCAGGGTTGCCTACTAAATTTGTAATGACTAATAGTCAAGTTTTAGAAGCATTGAAGGACCCTTTAGCTGCAATCATTGGTGCGATTAGAGCGGCTTTAGAACAAACTCCACCAGAGTTGTCCTCTGATATTGCAGAAAATGGAGTAACACTCACAGGTGGTGGTGCGCTCTTAGAAGGACTGGATAAGTTAATTAAGAAAAAAACTAATCTTGAAGTGCACATTGCTGAAGACCCATTAACTTGCGTGGTTCGTGGTGGTTCCATTGCTCTGGAGTTAATCGATAAGCACAACATGAGCTTTTTATCGGCTGAAGAATAGGCAGGGAAAGTCAGCGCTATGAGCTTAAAACAACTAAGTATTTTAAGTTTTTTGTTTTTTTCCGCAGTGGCTTCACAGGCAAATAATCATGTCAATGATCAGAATTTAAGTATCGATAGCCTAGAAAATTTAGCTGGGCAAGGTGATATATCTGCACAGTATGAACTGGGTATTATGTATGTAGAAGGGAACGACGTTGCCAAAGATATGTCAAAAGCCAAATACTACCTAGATAAGGTCATTAACAACAGCAACAGAAGTAATTTTTCCTTTGTTGATGTGGCTAAGATCTACTGGGAAATGTTTGAACTTTGGAAATATTAAGTTTGAGTATCGCCGTATGGTGCGCAACTTATCACCATTTACTATCGCGTTAATTATTTTTTAATGCTTTCCAGTTTTTTCTAAATAAACTAAAAATGAAATAGTTAGCGAAAAAACCAGAAGTATTGCAACTTCTTGTCCTGTCATTTTCTTTCTTCCTTTTTTTAACAAATCACGTACTTAACCACGTAAGACATAAGACTGCAACATTAGAGAGGTCAATGCTTACGGTTTTTAGACTACGCCTTAATTAAAGATTTGTCAAATGGATTATTTTGAACTGTGTGGTGCAATATCGGTTTCAATCACTTTTTCAGCCTTTACAACTTCTTCCGCCACATGCCAACAAGCACTTAAAAACAGAGTAGTAGACAAGACAAATGCTAATTTAATGATTTTATTCATAATGTATTTTTTGATTTATTAATTTTATCTTCTTGTGTTTCTATTATTTTTTTATTCTCTATCTTTGATTTTTTAATATCGATTACAGGCTTGTTAGTCATTGAGATCTTGCCTTCAAAGTAAGAGCCATCTTCTAAAACGATAGAAGGTGCAATCATGTCGCCAATTACAGAGCCTCCATTTGGAATTACAATTCTTTCGCCGGCTTCAATGCTGCCAGTTACTTTGCCGTATATCTTAATGAATTTAGCAAAAATACTGGCATTAACAACTGCCGTGTCTTCAATTCTAACCGAGTTATCTTTAAGTGTGATAGTGCCATCAATTTTGCCAAATATATCCATGTCGTTACAACCAGTAACTTCACCACTGACGATGCATTCTTCAGAAATTGTGGTGTTGTTGGCTTTAGTGTGGTGAATTGCTCTTGATGGAATTGAATCTTCTTTTCTATTGTTTTTTTCTTCAGTATCTTTATCGTTATTAAACATAAATCTCCCCAAATCTATTAAGTTAAAATCTGATTTGATTATATATCAATAATTAATCTAATAAGGGGTTATTTATCGTGCCACAAGTTTTAGAGTTAAAAAATATTTATAAATCCTATAATGGCCATAGTGTGGTTGAAGATGTATCATTTTTTATTCAGTCTGGAGAAATTGTAGGATTAATAGGCCCTAATGGTGCCGGAAAGACAACATGTTTTTACGTTGCTTGTGGTTTGGTTAAGGCAGATAAAGGAAAAGTGTTTATTGACCAACATAATATAACTAAACTTCCAATGCATGAGCGTGCACACAAAGGTTTGGGATATTTGCCACAAGAGCCTTCAATCTTTCAAAAACTTTCTGTTGAAGATAATATTATGGCGTTATTGGAAAATAACAATCAGTTGAATAAAGATCAAAGACAGCATCGTTTAGAGGGGATTTTATCTGAGTTTCACATTGAACACATTCGTCATACTCAAGGGTTGAGTTTGTCTGGTGGAGAGAGAAGAAGGGTTGAAATTGCTAGGGCATTAGCACTTGACCCAAAGTTCGTTTTGCTTGATGAGCCATTTGCCGGTGTTGATCCAATTTCAATTAAAGACATTCAAGAAATTATTCATCATCTAAGGGACAAAGGCATTGGTGTTTTAATTACCGATCATAATTATCGTGAAATGCTAGATACTTGCGATCATTCTTATGTGCTAAATGCAGGAAGAGTTATTGCTAAAGGCAATAAAGAGGAAATACTTGCGCATCAATTGGTTAAAAAAGTTTATTTGGGTGAAAAGTAATACGGCTAGATGTTGGCGTAAATAATTGGAGCGACAAAAGTAGATAAAACTATGGAACACCAAAAGCACCTGTGTGATATTGTTCGATACGAAATAAAAATTGATTTGCTTCTGTAGTGTGTTGCCACTACGTTCATTAGAAGAAATGATGTTAGCAAACTCAGTGTAAACCACAGTAAATACAGTGCCATAAACCTCTCCCCAAGTGTCATAACTGACTTATAAAGACTCGATAGTACTTCTTTTTACTAGTAATGTCAACAACTTATGCATTATTTGGTTGTTTTTATTTGGTTATTTTATTGCTTTTTAGTGAATTAATCACTATTTTTTTCACTATTTTTTTTATTTTTAAAGGGCGAGGTTATTGGTTTAAAGCTCTTTATAATGGCAAACACTCAGCGCTGAGGGGGAGAGCGAAAAAAAGCGTCTTGTGTTTTAAACCACAAC
>JAPYOZ010000055.1 GCA_029941485.1 Gammaproteobacteria bacterium
CTTTTGAAAGGTTTGCTGCTGATGCAATTGCATCGATTAATTCTGATTTGTTCATTTTTTCTCCTCGAAAGTTAAATTTTTAAAAACTAGATGCTAGAGGTTAACTATTAAGGAGGTAAAAGAATGAAAATGTAACTGTCATTGTTGCTAACCTCCAACATTTAGTTACATCTATTATAAGGAGAAATTCTAACGGAAACAACAATTTACAAAAAAAAAAATGATTCTAAAAGCTCTATATAAAGGATTATTGATTGGTTTGCTTCAGTGTTCTTTGCTTATCTCTTTGCCAATCCCTGTCCTTAATATCTTGACGTTTATCGTGGGATTTTTTACCTTTTGCCACGCCTATTTCCAACTTTACCTTGCCTCTTGCCCAATAAAGTTTTAACGGTACAACCGTGGCCCCTTTTTGATTAATTTTGTCACGAATACGATTAATTTCTAAGCGATTGAGTAATAATTTGCGTGTGC
The DNA here is from genome assembly GCA_029941485.1 of Gammaproteobacteria bacterium. GTDB lineage: Bacteria > Pseudomonadota > Gammaproteobacteria > PS1 > Pseudothioglobaceae > SUP05. The sequence goes on from JAPYOZ010000055.1 coordinate 475, forward strand.
GTGTAGGATCAGTATTAACATGCGTTGATGCATTTTTAAGTGGCGAGATGTGTGCACCGAATAAAAACAGCTCATTATTTTTTAAAATCACGTAACTTTCTTTGATTTGCACTTTGTTATCACGCAAGCTTTTTACTTCCCAACCCTCCAAAGAGAGTCCAGCTTCTAGGCTTTGTTCGATAAAATAGTCATGTCTTGCTTTTTTATTAACAGCAATCGTATTTGAACTTATTTTTGATTTTTTAGATTTTTTACTCATGCATCATATTTCTAAAAGTGCCATTGTGCCTTATTCAACTGAACAAATGTACCAATTGGTTAATCAAGTGGACGACTATCCAAACTTCCTTAACTGGTGCTCAAACGCCTCTATTTTAAAGCAAACTGACGACCAAATTACAGCCTCGGTCAAGATTAATAAAGGCGCGTTTAACCAAAGCTTTACCACTATTAACACACTAACGCCCAATCAAAGAATTGATATGCAGCTCAAAGACGGACCCTTTAAACATTTAAGCGGTGCTTGGATTTTTACTCATCTGAATGACAATGCTTGTAAAGTTGCTCTTGAACTTGAATTTAACTTCTCTTCAAAATTATTGGATATAGCCATATCCCCTATTTTTACCTCAATTGCCAATTCTCAGCTTGATGCCTTCGTCTCTCGCGCTAAACAAATTTATAAATAATGATTGTTCTGTTTAATAAGCCGTTTGGGGTCTTGTGTCAATTTAGTGGCGAAGGCAAAACGCTGTCGGATTATATTGACATTAAAAACATCTATCCGGCAGGACGACTTGATAAAGATTCAGAAGGATTAATGGTGCTAACGGATGATGGAAAATTACAACACCAAATCTCTCACCCGAAATTTGATAAAGAAAAAGCCTACGTCGTACAAGTTGAGGGCAGTATAACGGATAATGCCATTACTCAACTTTGCAGAGGTGTCGCGCTTAAAGACGGAGAAACTAGACCAGCCAAGGCAAAAATTATCACTAAACCCGGTTGGGTTTGGGATAGAAGTCCGCCGATTCGAAAAAGACAAAACATTCCTACCTCATGGATAGAGCTGAGAATTACTGAGGGTAAAAACCGTCAAGTCAGGCGTATGAGCGCACACGTAGGGTTTCCAACCTTGAGACTTATTCGCACTGAAATTGGCCCGTGGAGTTTGAAGCAACTTCCACTTGGAAAATATGAATGTATTTAAACTGGCGCACAACGCGCTAATGAGTCGCTCTATTGATGAGAAAATCACCCTCACTAATGAACTGCAGCAACTAAAAGAAACTCACCAGCTTAATTACCAATCACAATACTCAACTCAATCCATTCAAGATCCGGGGCGACCGCAAAAACCCGATTTGGTTCGGTTTCAATCCGTACCTAAACGAGATGGATCGGACACTGGGTTAATTAAAACCATTCACGCTATTTGTCACATTGAATTTAACGCTATTAATTTAGCGCTGGATGCGGTGTATCGATTTCACGACATGCCGGATAAATTTTATCAAGACTGGATACAAGTGGCTTTTGAAGAAGCCAAACATTTCACCTTAATTAATGACTACCTGTCTGACTCAGGTTATCACTACGGAGATTTTGATGCCCATGATGGTCTATGGACCATGACTCATGACACTGATTATGACGTATTGGCTAGAATGGCGTTAGTGCCCAGGGTGTTAGAGGCCAGAGGTTTGGACGTTACCCCAAACATACAAAAAAAATTTCAACGCTCGAAATTTAAAAACATGGTGGAAATTTTAGATGTAATTTTTACCGATGAAATCGGACATGTAAAAATTGGCAATCATTGGTTTCATTATCTTTGCCAACAAAGAGGTTTGGACTCTATGCAAACCTTTGATCGACTCGTCAAAAAACACATTGGTGAAAAACTGCGTGGACCTTTTAACATCGAAGCACGAAAATTAGCAGATTTTTCAAACCAAGAACTTAAATATCTACAAGCTCTATAGTATTATTTTAATCCACTCAGCCAAGTGTCAATTGTTTTAACCAGTACTTGAGAACTGCCGTTTTCCTTGTAATAATGATCAGCGCCTTTAATGACTTTTTGTGCATTTTGCTTATTGCCAGAAATATCCATTAACGCTTTTCTAGATTCGGATAAACGAACAACACCTGGAAAATCTCTCTCACCATAAATATCTAGCACTGGTTTTATCATAATATCCAACGGAAAACGCTTAATGACTTTTTGTTTGTAATCTGTTGCACCCATACCAATGCCCACATAAGCATTAATCTTGTCATCGCCATATTTGTCAAAATAACTCATTGACATATGCGCACCACAACCATGAGAAACCAAGACAATATTATCAATACCATGCTGTTTATAAAAATCAATGGCCGCTTCAATACGCTCATGCGCATAAGGGAATATAGGCACATAATCATAATAAGTTGCATTTTTATCTAACACTGGCATTTGTACCGAAAGCGTATGCCAACCTTTTTCTGCCAAACCAACCCTAAGTGGTTTAATGGTGCTTGACCAATTGGCATGATATCCACGAGAATGCAGAAGGATAACCCCGCCTTTAGGTGTATCGGCATCCGCTTCCATGAAAATACTAAATACTTCCCTGTCTTTTGATAATGGCAAAAATTCAACGTCACCATCCATCACAGATTCTTCAATCTCCCCCACCATACGGTCTTCTCTATCGAAATCAGGCTCTGCCCCGGTAAATTCATTAAAAAAACGACGTAAACTACTGGGATCAAAATCTCCAAATTTTTGTAATTCAGGTAAATCAAAAGGCAGTGCTAAAGAGGCTTGTGAAAACAACAAACCCATTATTAATATTAATCTACTCAACATACTCTCTCCTCAATTTATCCAGCGCCACTTGTGCATCTGGGTGGCCATTATTTTTCGCTCTAGTGAACCAAAAATAAGCGCGTTTAATGTCGGACCGCTCTAAGAACAACGATGCTAAATTAAACTGTGCGTATTCATCTTCTTGATTAGCCGCTTTAAACCACCAATCATACGCCTTTTCTGTGTCTTTCTCTACCCCTGTGCCTCGATAATATAGCATGGCTAACTCACTTTGCGCATAAGCAAGGCCTTGTGCCGCTGATTTTTCAAACCAAAAAAAGGCTTTTTTCTCATCTTTAGGAGCGCCCAAAGCATGTAAATAGCTCAAGCCAATGTTGTTTTGCGCTGCTGCATGTCCTGCATCTGCTGCTTTTAACATCCATTTAAAGGCATCATCATTACGCTCTCTTTGTGAAAATTCATAGCCAATTTTGTACCAGGTATCACTGCGTTCATCGGCAATAACGTCTAAATTTATTACGAAAAAAAAGGACGCTATTAACGCCCCCTTTTTAACACTAATGTTTATCAATTTACTTTGTTGTTAAACCTAGTGATTTCCAAGCATTCATACCACCACGGTAGTATTTGATTTTATGCTCAGGGTAACCGATTGCTAACAATGCTCTGATTGAAGCCGGTGATTGACCACACCATGCACCATTACAGAAGTTGTAAATTGTCTTAGCACCTGTAAAGTCTAATACACCGTCTAAATCTTTAACACCGAATTTCTCAGTTAAGATTTCAACAACTGCCATTGGATCTTTAGCTAACGCCTTAGAATTCAACTTAGTAAATGGAACGTTGATTGCGTGTGGGATTGTACCTTTCTTCACCCAACCTGGTGTACGTGCATCAACTACTAATAGTGTTTTATCGCCATTAGCAACATCACGTGCAGCATGGATCATATCAAGCTCTGTCACCATATCAACCTGTGAAGGTGCAAATGGATTGGTTGCATTGATACAGAACGGAGGACAAGGACGTGAAGTCTTTGCAAACGCAGGATCAATGGTATTTTTGTTGTCTGCATTACGTGAAATGCCTGCAACTTCTAAAACACCTTTAACAATTCCAACTGGCTTGCCTGCTTTTGAAGAAGAGGCATTATTCCAGTTAAAACTAGAGTTTTGAAATGTTGCCGCTTGAGAACCTAAAGCAAACGTAGAAGCAACTGCTAATACAAATAATTTAATTTTCATAATAATCTCCTAGATAAAAAAAGCACTTAACCAGTTAAGTGCTTTTTATGAATCAATTACTTAGTTGTTAAGCCTAAAGATTTCCAAGCATTCATACCACCACGGTAGTATTTGATCTTGCTTTCAGGGTAACCGATTGCTAACAATGCTCTGATTGAAGCCGGTGATTGACCACACCATGCACCATTACAGAAGTTGTAAATTGTCTTAGCACCTGTAAAGTCTAATACACCGTCTAAATCTTTAACACCGAATTTCTCAGTTAAGATTTCAACAACTGCCATTGGATCTTTAGCTAACGCCTTAGAATTCAACTTAGTAAATGGAACGTTGATTGCGTGTGGGATTGTACCTTTCTTCACCCAACCTGGTGTACGTGCATCAACTACTAATACTGAAGTGTCGCCACCAGCAGAATCACGTGCAGCATGAATCACATCAAGCTCTGTTACCGTTTCAACTCTTGCAGGTGCAAACGGGTTAGTTGCATTGATACAAAACGGAGGACAAGGACGTGAAGTCTTTGCAAACGCAGGATCAATGGTTGCTGCATTATCTTGATTACGAGAAATACCCGCAACTTCCATAACGCCTTTAACGATACCAACTGGCTTAGCCGTTACAGCCGTTGATGCTAAGAATGCTACTGTTGCAGCACTTACTACTAATGTTTGAAGTTTCATACTTCTCTCCTTTTTT
>JAPYOZ010000056.1 GCA_029941485.1 Gammaproteobacteria bacterium
GTACCTTGAATAATCGTTTTTCACCACCAGCATGTTTACTATCGACCCAGTATTTACCATTCACCACAAACGTTGGAACGCCACTGGTTTTGTATTTAACCGTGTTAATTTTTGATTTGTTCAGTTTAATTCGCACTGAAAATGACTTAAATGCATCATTAGCATGTTTCTTATCAATGCCATTATCAACCAACCAATTAACGAAGTCTTCTTGGTCGGTTAATGGGGTTTTGTGTAGGTGAATCTCATCAAATAAAGCACCATGAAGTCTATTGACTTCATTCAGCTGTTCCAGCACATAATAAAAAATAGCGCCATTTATCCAGCGATCGGAAAAAACAGCGGGTTGACGAATGAATTGAGCTGAACTGGGTAGTGCTTTAAGCCAGTTTTCCATCATAGGCTCAAGGGTAAAACAATGTGGACAGTAGTACCAAAACAACTCTCTAACTTCGACTTTGTCACCGGTGATGGTTTTAACGGGCCTGTCTAATACAACGTAATCCTGACCCGCAACAAAATTAGCAACGGCAAAATTTGCATAAATTGATAAAAAACAAACGGATAAAAAGCAGAGTATTTTTTTCATGGATTACTTATTATAATTTAAGAATCTGATTCACATTATACTGAGTTAATTCATATTCTTTATTCATTTGAAAGCTTTGCCATAACGATTGATAAGACTGATTTTCAACAGGGTGAACAAAATCAGTATTTAATTCAGCTAACGGTGCTAGAACAAAAGCGTATTTCAAGATATCATCTCTAGGTAAGTTCATGCCTTCATCCACCACGTTGTCATAAAACACTAAATCTAAGTCAATCTTCCTAGAAGAGAACTTAGGCTGAGTTCGGTCTCTGCCTTGATTTTTTTCAATTTTTCGCAAAACTTTTAAAGTGTCTTCAACTGATAAGTCGGTTTGTGCACTCACGCCCACATTGTAAAAATCATCACCGCTAAATCCTTCAGCGGGACTTTCAAAAACCGATGAAATATTTAGCTTAGCAAATGTTGATTTTAGAACTTTAATTGCAGCAGACATGTTTTGTCTACGGTTTTGGTTAGAGCCGATATTAATATGAATATCAACCATTAACTGATCTTTCGATAATAACACCAACCCCTTGCGCTCCCGTTACTGCTTCACCTTTATTCAACGTGAGTTTAACTCTTTCTACGCCAAACTCATTAAGGATGATCTCTGTAACCCTTTCAGCTAGAGTCTCTACCAACTGAAACTCACTGGAACTGACAAATTCAATCAAACGCTTAGAGACGGCCTTATAATCCAGAGTTTGATCAATATGATCGGTCTTGCTGGCGGTCTTAATATCAGCAGACATCTCTATGTCTAAAACAATATCTTGACGGATTTCCCGCTCCCAATCGTAGATACCAATCACGGTATCAATTTTTAAACCTTGTATAAAGACAACATCCATGCTTAAATTAAAAGTTGAAAATTCAAAGTTGAAATTATATGTTAACAGCACTCATTATTTGCGCTTATCTGATTGGATCAATCTCAGCGGCTATTATTGTTTGTAAGATACTCAAACTACCCGACCCTAGGACGCAAGGCTCAAACAACCCAGGGGCGACTAATGTATTGCGTATTGGTGGCAAAAAAGCAGCTGCCGTTGTACTGATTGGCGATGGCTTAAAAGGTGCAATTCCAGTATTAATGGCTCAATATCTGGACACTGGTTTGTTTGAAATGACTCTTGTTGCTATGGCAGCATTTTTAGGCCATGTGTATCCTGTGTTTTTTGGTTTTAAAGGCGGTAAAGGCGTGGCAACCTTTCTTGGGGCTCTGTTTGCTCTCAACTATTTAGCCGGTCTTAGTTTTGCGTTAACATGGTTATTTGTGGCCAAAGTACTCAAAATATCTTCGCTCTCAGCACTGATCGCCACTTTACTAACGCCCGTCTATTTTTATTTTATCTCTAGCAGTCTCAACGCAACCTATGTGATTGGCGCTATTTGTCTTTGGATTTTCTACACGCACAGGAGCAATATTCAGAGAATGCTTTCAGGTGAAGAAGGGCAGATCAAGTCTTAATATTAACGCCTTTTTTAAGTAAATAAAAAGCAACCGTTGCTAGTACAACAATCATTGCCAACAGTATTGACATTGAAGTCCAAAACTCAGAAGTGCCAACACCTAAAAACCCTAGTCTAAAGCTATCAACCATATAATAAATAGGATTAAACTTACTCAAATCTTGCCAAAACTGCGGCAATATTTCAATACTGTAGAACATACCTCCCAAATAAGTCATCGGCATTAGGATAAAAGTTGGCACAATCGTAATGTCATCAAACGATTGGGCAAATACCGCATTAATAAAACCCGCTAAAGAGAATAAGATAGCGGTCAATAAAAAAGTAATGACTGTAATTAGCAAATTATCAACTTCAAAATCCACAAAAAATGACACGGCAATAAACACGCCTACACCCACCACAAATCCACGTGCAACACCTCCTGATATATAGCCCAATAAGATAATCCAATAAGGCACGGGTGAAACTAATAATTCCTCGATACTGTGATTAAACTTTGCCAAAAAAAATGAGGACACCGTATTGGCATAAGAGTTTTGAATTACTGTCATTAAAATAATTCCGGGAATAATGTAATGCATATAGTCAATCCCTTGCATATCACCAATGCGTTGCCCCATCAACCCGCCAAAAATCAACAAATACAGTGAGGTAGTAATAATAGGAGGGAAGATCGTTTGCACCCAAATACGGGAGAATCTTAGAACTTCTTTAATGACAATGGTTTTATAAGCAATCCACATTATGCATCCTTATTGGTTAAACATAAAAACAAAGTTTCTAATCGGTTTTGTGCACTACGAACGTGATCAATACTAACACCTTGTTTGGCTAATGCTTGTAATACATCAGTAATGTTCGTCTTTGATTCTAGCACTACCTGCAATGAATTATCATCAAGTCTTTCATAACTAAAATTATTGGCAGTAATCTCTTTCGGTAATTCATCTGAACTTTCCAAAATCAATACTTGTTGATCGACTTTAGATAATAATTTTTTCATGCTGGTTTGCTCAATTACTAGACCTTCGTCCAAAATAGCAATGTGACGACACAAAGATTCAGCCTCTTCGAGATAATGAGTAGTAAGGATAATCGTCATGCCCTGAGAATTAAGTTCTTTAAGGTACAACCACATAGAGCGGCGTATTTCCACATCAACACCCGCCGTCGGCTCATCCAAAATTAATATTTGTGGCTGATGAATCAGTGCCCTTGCTAGCATTAATCGGCGCTTCATACCACCTGATAATGACTTTGCCATATCAAAACGTTTACCCCAAAGTTGCATTTTTTTGAGCAAAATTTCGGATTGAATCCTTGCATCGGCACGAGTAATGCCGTGATAACCCGCTTGATTGATTAAAATCTCCTCGATTGGTTCAAAGGGGTTGAAATTAAATTCTTGTGGCATAAGGCCAATCAATCTTTTAACTTTATTAGCATTTGTATCTTGATTAAGTCCCAAAATCTCCACACTGCCTGAAGTTTTATTAAGGAGACCACAAATAATACCAATGGCTGTGGTTTTACCCGCACCATTGCTACCTAAAAGAGCAAAAAAATCGCCTTGCTCTACATAAAGGTCGATGCCTTTTAATGCATCTAACTGATTGGCATAAGTTTTTTTTAAACCATGAATTGACAGTGCAACTGGCATATAAATTACATCCTAAAAATAATGTGTTGTACAAGTTCAAACTTGTAACTTGTATTATAAGAGTCATTTGCGTGAATATTTTTAACATTTATCACCTTTTATTAACTAATTTTGCGATAATTATCAACCTTACATTGTAATTAAAGCCAAATTATGTCCAGCATTAAAAACATAGAACTTCCCGATATTGGTGATTTTGACGAAGTCGAAGTTATTGAGATTTTAGTGAATGTTGGAGACAAGATAGATGCAGATGACAGCATGATTACTTTAGAAAGCGATAAAGCTTCAATGGAAATTCCTACACCATCGGCTGGAATTATTACGAAAATTAATGTTAATATTGGTGACAAAATTAAACAAGGTGATGTAGTTTTAAGCATAGAAACGGGCCAAGCTAATGATGAAAACACTCAAAAGACAGAAAAACCTAAAGCAAAAACTGACGAATCAGAGACAAAAATAGTACCTGTTGTTGTACCCGATATTGGTGATTTTGACGAAGTCGAAGTGATTGAGATTTTGGTTAATGTGGGTGATGACCTAAACGAAGAAGACAGTATTATCACTCTGGAAAGTGACAAAGCATCCATGGAGATCCCAACCCCTGTTGCTGGCAAGGTAAGCAGTTTAAAAATAAGTTTAGGTGATAAGCTAAGTTTAGGTGATTTGATTCTTGAAATAGAAAGTAGTAGTACTGCCGGTGGAAATGCAGCGCCTGCACCAACACCAGAGTCTAAAAAGCAGGTGCCAGTTGAACAATCCGCCCCAGCAAAAAGCACTAATGAGTCGACATCTAGTACTCCACTAGGAGATTCACACGCATCACCTTCGATTCGAAAATTATCCAGAGAGCTGGGTGTTGATTTATCTAAAGTCACTGGCACCGGGAAAAAAGGCCGTGTTTTAGACACAGACCTTAAAGGCTACGTTAAACAGATCGTTAC
>JAPYOZ010000057.1 GCA_029941485.1 Gammaproteobacteria bacterium
TCGGTCTAATGGGCCATACTTCACGCTTAGAAAATATTACCTTATGTTTAGCAGCGCTTAAAGAAACTCTGGCTTAATTGAAAGATTAGCATCAAGCAATAAAAAAGCGACCAAGTGGTCGCTTTTTTTTAACCTTAAGGTATGTTAAGCCAACTTGGCTAAAAGCTCTTCTTCAGTTTCAACCCGATTAGCATCAGGTAAACAACAATCAACGGGGCAAACTTCTACGCATTGTGGGGTGTCAAAATGCCCCACACATTCTGTACATTTGTCTCCATCAATTTCATAGATTTCATCACCCATGTAAATAGCATCGTTTGGGCACTCTGGCTCACAAACATCACAATTAATACATTCGTCTGTAATCAATAAAGACATGGTTATCTCCTAGACATTCTAATAACAAATTTCAGGTTGGATTATAACTGATAGTTGAATAATCATCACACAATTTTTTAGGTATCATTACTCAACTTATTAAGCAATTTTCATCCAAATTATGCGCTTTTTTTTACTACTTTCAACACTACTCGTTTCACTGCAATCACAAGCAAAATTAGACGATGGACTCTACGCTAATCTGCACACCAATCAAGGTGATATTATTGTGAAATTGGCCTTTGAAAAAACGCCACTCACGGTTATTAACTTTGTCGGTTTAGCACAAGGCACAAAACATTCCAATATTCAAATCGGAAAACCTTTTTACAACGGCTTAAAGTTTCACCGAGTTATTGATGACTTTATGGTTCAAGGCGGTGATCCACAAGGAAACGGCACTGGTGGTCCAGGCTATGATTTTGCTGATGAGATTACAGATCTTACTCATGACACTGGTGGTATTTTATCCATGGCCAACTCCGGTCCAAACACCAATGGATCACAATTTTTCATTACTCACAAAGCCACTCCATGGCTTGATGGAAAACACACTGTATTTGGACACGTTGTTAAAGGCATGAGTGTAGTTAACACCATCAAAAAAGATGATTTTATCCGTAAGGTAAAAATTATTCGTATAGGTGAAAAAGCAAAAAATTTCAAAACCGATGAGTCTGCATTCCAAGTGCACAGCCAAAAATACCTAGTCAAAGAAACAGCAAAGCAAGCCAAAAAAAAAGAAAAACTCATTAACTTTGCAGAGTCAAATTATCCAAATGCTAAAGTCGATACCGCAGGCCACTACGTACAAATTAACCAAACGGGGAATGGCGATGCACCTAAATCTGGGGACTTAGTCAAAGTCAACTTATCCATCGATTTAGACGATGGCACCAACATGCGAAAAGCGGACAAACCACTGCCTTTTGCCGCAGGATCGGGCACCATCATAAAAGTAATCGACCAATCCGTATTAACCATGAGCGTTGGTGAGAAACGCACGATTATTGCAAGTTACGCACAAATTTATGGCGACAGCGAACGCAGTAGTCTTTCACAAGATTCGCTACTTATTTTTAACTTAGAATTATTGTCTATTAACGATATCGAATAAAAAATGTTTTTAGAATTAATCAGCTTTCTTACACAATTTGATCCAGGTTTTGATGTCCTGCGTTATTTAACGGTTCGAGCCGTATTGGCAATGCTAGCTGCTCTTTTTATTAGTTTAACAATGGGGCACTTTTTTATAGGCCAACTACGACAATACCAAATAGGGCAAGTAATTCGTCCCGATGGCCCAAAAACACATTTGGCTAAAGCAGGCACGCCAACCATGGGTGGGTTAATGATCTTGTTTTCATTTATTACCAGTATTTTAATTTGGGGCGATTGGCACAATTCCTATCTGTGGATTGTTATTATTACTGCACTTATTTTTGGTAGTATTGGCTTTGCGGATGACTATTTAAAAATTAAAAAACAGTCCTCTGATGGTCTGAGTGGTAAACAAAAATATTTAGCCCAATCTTTAGGCGCAATCATTATTGGATTATGGTTAGTTAATAATACACACCAACCTATCTCTAGCGATCTTTTGGTTCCATTTTTTAAAGATTGGACAATTCCTCTAGGTGCATTGGGTTTAACCGTCCTTTCTTACTTTGTAATTGTTGGTAGTTCCAATGCCGTTAATCTGACCGATGGTCTGGATGGTCTGGCCATTATGCCGGTAATTCTCATCTCGGGCGCATTGGCGATTTTTGCTTATATTTCAGGCAATTATAATTTTTCCAATTATCTTAATATGCCGTTTATGCCAGACTCGGGTGAAGTGTTTGTAATTTGTGCAGCACTGATTGGCGCGGGTTTAGGATTTTTATGGTTCAACACTTACCCTGCTGAAATCTTCATGGGTGATGTGGGTTCACTCTCTTTAGGTGCAATTCTAGCAGTGATTGCTATTATTGTCCGTCAAGAGATACTGTTGTTTATTATGGGTGGCGTGTTCGTTGCTGAAACGCTATCAGTGATAATCCAAGTTGGATGGTACAAGCGCACTAAAAAACGTATTTTCCTGATGGCACCACTGCACCATCATTTTGAAAAAATGGGCATGTCGGAGCCAAAAATTATTGTGCGTTTTTGGATGATGACATTCATTTTAGTATTGATCAGTTTAGCATCCATTAAAATACGCTAACTATGAGCACACTCGATAAATGGGATGAGCGTTACTTATCACTTGCAAAAGAAGTAGCGACTTGGTCAAAAGACCCTTCTACCCAAGTTGGTGCGGTAACCGTTGGCAGTAAAAAAGAAGTACTTTCACAAGGTTTTAATGGTTTCCCTCGTGGCATTCATGACACCGATGAGCGCTATAACCACAGAGAAACCAAATACAAATTTGTTGTCCACGCAGAAATGAACGCAATCTACAACGCCACGTACTCAGGCACTTCGCTTGATGGCGCTACGTTATACGTACACGGTTTGCCAATCTGTTCAGAATGTGCCAAAGGCATTATTCAGGTTGGTATTAAAAAAGTGGTGATTGAAAAATCCAAAGAACTTGACAACTGGAACGAAAGTGTTCAACTCTCACAAGAAATGTTTAATGAAGCAGGTGTTGAACTCATCATAAAAGACAAGTTGTAAATTATGTCTGAAGTGTCCAAACGTCGCACCTTTGCGATTATCTCCCACCCTGATGCCGGTAAAACCACCGTTACAGAAAAACTGCTGCTTTACGCCGGTGCGATCAAAACTGCAGGCAGTGTTAAGGCGCGCAAAGCCAGTACTCACGCCACATCCGATTGGATGGAAATGGAAAAAGAAAGAGGTATTTCGATTACTTCTTCCATCATGCAGTTTGATTATGATGATCATGTGATTAATCTATTAGACACGCCAGGACACGAGGATTTTTCTGAAGACACTTACCGTACACTGACCGCAGTAGACTCAGCCTTAATGGTAATTGACGTCGCCAAAGGTGTAGAGATGCGCACCATTAAGCTCATGGAAGTTTGTCGCCTGCGCGATACCCCTATTCTCACCTTTATCAACAAACTCGATCGTGAAGGTAAAGAACCGATCGACCTAATGGATGAAGTTGAAACCGTCCTTAATATTGAGTGTGCACCCATCACTTGGCCGATTGGCATGGGTAAGCGCTTTAAAGGTGTGGTGCATTTACTTGAAGACAAAGTTCATCTGTACGAAGCAGGTAAGAACTCTGAGATTGGTGAAAACATCATTATTGATGGTGTGGATAATCCTAAATTAGATGAAATTTTAGGCAAAGATGTCGTCGAAGAAATGCGTGAAGAAGTAGAGCTTATTCGTGAAACGACAACACCCTTTGATTTAGATGAATTCTTAGCCGGCAAGCAAACACCGGTATTCTTTGGCTCGGCAATTTCTAACTTCGGCATTCAAAACTTACTTGATGGCTTTATCCAGTATGCCCCTATTCCTCAAAATCGAGAATCAGATATTCGTGAAGTTAAACCCGATGAAAATAAATTAACGGGTTTTGTGTTTAAGATTCAAGCGAATATGGATCCCAAACACCACGATCGCTTAGCCTTTATGCGCATTGTTAGTGGTGAGTACAAAAAAGGCATGAAAGTTTTACAAGTATCCACAGGCAAGCAAATCAAGATTGCTAATGCGGTTACCTTTATGTCGCGTGAACGCACCTCGGCTGAATCAGCCTACGCTGGTGATGTTATTGGCATTCACAATCATGGTGGTATTAGTATTGGCGATACTTTCACTCAAGGTGAAAAACTCACATTCCAAGGTATTCCTAACTTTGCACCCGAGTTATTCCGTCGTGCACAACTCAAAGACCCTCTCAAAGCCAAAGCCTTACAAAAAGGCCTTGATCAACTTTCAGAAGAAGGCGCAACTCAGGTTTTTAGACCTATTATGGGTAACGCTCAAATCTTAGGTGCTGTGGGTATTTTGCAATTTGACGTTGTGGCACACCGATTAAAGTATGAATATAGCGTAGATTGTCAATTTGAAGCTATTGCCATTGCCACTGCACGCTGGGTAACAGGTGACGATAAAGACATTGAACAACTAAAAATAAAAGTGGGTAACAATGTAGCAGTTGACTCTGCTGGTATGCTGACTTATCTAGCACCATCTATGGTTAA
>JAPYOZ010000058.1 GCA_029941485.1 Gammaproteobacteria bacterium
AAGCCACAATTGGTAGTTGACATTTCTGCACCGCCAGCAACCATGACATCTGCATCGCCGTATTCGATTAAACGTGAGGCATCACCAATATTATGCGTGCCAGTAGTACAAGCGGTAACAATAGCAAAATTAGGCCCTTTAAGGCCGTATTTAATGGATAAGTTGCCAGAAATCATGTTGATGATTGAAGAGGGTACAAAGAAAGGAGAAATGCGTTTAGCACCTTTTTCTCTGAAAAGATCGGCGGTTTTTTCAATGGTACCTAGGCCACCAATGCCAGCACCAATAGCAACGCCGATTCGTTCGGAATTTTGCTCAGTGATTTCAATACCACTGTCTTCAATGGCTTGAATGCCGGCTGCCATACCGTAATGAATAAAGGTATCCATTTTTTTAGCATCTTTAGGGCTAATATAGTCGGTGATGTCGAAATTTTTAACAGAGCCACCAAAGGTAACGGACTGCCCTTCGGTTTCAAGATTGGTTAGTGAATTAATACCGGATTTTCCCGCAAGAATATTTTTCCAAGATTCTTCTACACTGTTTCCAACGGGTGAAACAATGCCCATGCCGGTAATAACAACTCTTCTCTTGCTCATAGTAGTTCCTTTATACAGACAAAAAAAGGCGCCTAATTCAGAGAAAAAAGCGCCTTGTTGTTTAAGTTAATAAACGGAAATTACAAATTATTGTTAATGTAGTCAATCGCTAATTGAACGGTTGTAATGGTTTCTGCTTGATCGTCTGGAATTTCACAGTCAAACTCTTCTTCAAGAGACATTACTAATTCAACAGTGTCTAAAGAATCTGCACCTAGGTCATCAATAAAAGATGCGTTATTATCAATGTCACCACTAACGTCTAATTGTTCAGCCACAACTTTTTTTACTCTTTCCTCGATACTCATTTGCTATTTCCTTAATGGATTAAAACTATTATTTTATCTCTAAATAAAGCCAATACGAGACTAAATTAAAAAAATTATTGATATTTTGTAGGGTCAGTAATGTTTGCAGATTGAAATCCTAGTTTTCGATATTCACAGGCATCGCAAACACCGCAGGCTTCGCCTTTATCGTTGGCCTGATAGCAGGTTGTGGTTAATGAGTAGTCAATGCCAAGAGAAAGCCCTTTTGTAATAATTTGAGCCTTATTAAGACTGATTAGTGGAGTGTGAATATTTATTTTTTGACCTTCTATCCCTTGTTTAGTGGCTAAGTTAGCCATGATCTCAAAGGCAGTGATGTATTCTTGCCTGCAATCAGGGTAGCCAGAATAGTCTGTACTGTTGACCCCAATAAAAATCGACTGACAATCCAGTACTTCCGCCCAAGCGAGTGCGTAAGATAAAAAAACGGTATTACGTGCAGGCACATAAGTAACGGGTATTTCATTACTTTGTTTAAAGTTAGGCACGGCTATGTTTTCATCCGTGAGTGCTGATCCGCCGAAATCCGATAGTGAGATACTCATAATCCGGTGTTCAGATGCATTAAATTGCTTTGCAATTTTTTTAGCAGAGTTTAATTCTGACTTTTGTTTTTGCCCGTAATCAAAGCTCAGTGCGTAACATTCAAACCCCTGAGATTGAGCAATGGCAAGCGTGGTAGTGGAGTCTAAACCACCGGAGAGCAGAATAACCGCTTTAGACATTAGCCAAATTACCCTTTTGCTCTAACCATTGTTTTCTATCGGCTGCGCGTTTTTTAGACAAAAGCATGTCCATTGTTTGCTCTACTTGCAAAGGGTTGTCTAGAGTTAACTGGATTAGGCGTCTAGTATCAGGAAACATAGTGGTCTCTCTAAGTTGAGAAGGGTTCATTTCCCCTAGACCCTTAAAGCGTTGAACTTGAATTTTAATGCGTTTGTTTTCACTTTCAATTTTTCTAATAATTCCGTCTCTTTCATTGTCATCCAAAGCGTAATGAACTTGTTTGCCAGCATCTATTCTGTACAGCGGTGGCATGGCAACAAATACGTGTCCTTCTTTAACAAGTCTAGAAAAATGTTTAACAAAAAGTGCACAAATTAAAGTGGCAATGTGTGCGCCATCAGAATCGGCGTCTGCCAGAATACAGATTTTTCCATACCTTAGTTCTGACAAATCATCACTGTTTGGCTCAAGACCAATCGCAACACTGATATCATGGATTTCATTGCTTGCCAGTACTTGCTCTGAATCCACCTCCCAAGTATTTAAGATTTTTCCTCTAAGAGGAAGAATGGCTTGATATTCTTTGTCTCTTGCTTGTTTTGCTGAACCACCAGCGGAATCGCCTTCAACCAGGAACACTTCTGTTTGATTGAGATCACTGCTAGTACAATCTGATAATTTACCCGGTAGGGCGGGGCCACTGATGACTTTTTTACGAACAATTTTTTTATTTGTTTTAAGCCTAGCTTGAGCATTTTGAATGGCTAATTGGGCAATTTGTTCTGCAACGTTGGTGTGTTGATTTAGCCATAGACTAAAGGCATCTTTAGTAACACTGGAGACGAATCCAGCACTTTCTCTTGATGAAAGTCTTTCTTTTGTTTGTCCAGAAAATTGAGGATCTAGAATTTTGATTGAGAGCACATAGGCAATTTTTTGCCAAACATCATCAGGAGTTAGTTTTATGTTTTTAGGGATTAATTTTCTAAATTCACAAAACTCTTTGAGAGCGTCGGTTAAGCCAGATCTTAGTCCATTAACGTGCGTACCGCCACCAATAGTAGGAATTAAGTTAACGTAACTTTCCGCCACAACGTTAGTGTTATATTCTGTCCAAGCCAGCGAACAATTAAGCCGTTGTTCGTCAGAGGTGAAGTCTATTACAAAGGGAGATACTGGCAAGTAATCAAGCCCATCCAGTGCCATTGATAAGTAGTCTTTTAAGCCTTCTTCATAAAGCCATTTATCCGTTGTATCGTCTATTTGATTGTAAAAGCTAACTTGTAATCCAGGGCATAAAACGGCTTTTGAACGGAGATTATGACGTAGCTTGGTAACGGAAAATTTAACCGTATCAAAAAATTGAGAGTCTGGCTTGAACTTTAACAAAGTACCTGTATTGCGCTTTCCTACACTAGACATTTCTTCCAAATCAGTTTTTTTATTACCATTGGCAAAGGTAATGTAATGTTGTTTAGAGTCTCGTTTAATCCAAATCTCTACTGAAGTGGATAGGGCATTAACCACTGAAACGCCTACGCCGTGTAAGCCACCAGAGAACTGATAAGAATCATTGGAAAATTTTCCACCGGCATGCAATTTAGTAAGGATAACTTCAACACCAGGGACGCCTTCTTTGGGGTGGATATCTACTGGCATGCCTCGCCCATCATCTTCTACCGACAAAGATCCGTCTTTATATAGAACGACATTGATTGTTGATGCGTGACCAGCAACTGCTTCATCGACACTGTTGTCGATAACCTCTTGAGCGAGATGATTAGGTCGCTCGGTTTCGGTATACATCCCCGGGCGTTTTCGTACTGGTTCAAGACCGGTTAAAACCTCAATCGAGGAAGCGTCATATTTACTCATTGTTATTATTTAAAGTGGTAATTTTGGCAAGTATCATACCAAAAAAAAGCCCCATAAAATGGGGCTTTTTTAGCTTTAAGGCAAGGGTGTTTTACATCATGCCACCCATACCACCCATACCGCCCATATCAGGCATTGGAGCAGCTGATGCAGAATCCTGAGGAGCATCAGTAATCATGGCTTCAGTAGTAATCATCAGACCAGAAATACTTGCTGCATGTTGCAAAGCCGCACGAACAACTTTTGTAGGGTCTAAGATACCCATCTTAAGCATATCGCCGTATTCTTCTGTAGCTGCATTGTAGCCATAATTGCCTTTACCATCATTACTCACTTTGTTCAATACTACGGAGGCTTCACCACCACCATTAGTAACAATTTGTCTTAATGGTGCTTCCATAGCGCGTTTGATAATGTCGATACCAATACTTTGATCGTGATTATCACCTTTTAATTTTGATAGTGAATCAATAGCACGAACTAAGGCAACACCGCCGCCAGGTACAACACCTTCTTCAACGGCAGCACGGGTAGCGTGCAAGGCATCGTCAACACGATCTTTCTTTTCTTTCATTGCTACCTCAGTAGCAGCACCTACTTTAATGACTGCAACACCACCTGAAAGCTTAGCTAAGCGCTCAAGTAATTTTTCTTTATCGTAATCTGAAGTGGTTGTTTCAATTTGTGCTTTGATTTGAGAAATACGACCTTCGATGTCTTTCTTGTTACCTGCACCATCAACAACAATTGTATTTTCTTTGCCAATTTCAATGCGTTTTGCAGTACCTAAGTGTTCTTCAGTAACACCTTCTAATGATAAACCAACTTCTTCAGAGATGACTACAGCACCTGTTAGCACAGCAATGTCTTGTAAAATAGCCTTGCGACGATCACCAAAACCTGGTGATTTAACCGCTGCG
>JAPYOZ010000059.1 GCA_029941485.1 Gammaproteobacteria bacterium
ATCATCCAATGCAGGTACAGACAAATGAATTGGATTATCAGCCAAATGCGGGTAAGCAATGTGACCTTGTTTGCCGATGATCGTTAAACGACCATTAAGCGAGCCACGACGACCATTTTTAATCACATCACCCAGTTGCTCGGTTGAAGATGGCTCACCCACCAAGCAATAATCAACTGATTGGTTTGATTTTTTTAAATACTCGCAAACTTTAACCGTGCCGTCAATTGCCGGACCTTCTTCATCAGAAGTAATTAAAAAACCAATAGTGCCTTGATGATCAGGAAAATCCGCCACAAAGCGTTCGGTTGCCACCAACATCGCAGCTAGTGAACCCTTCATGTCAGCCGCACCTCGACCATACAACATACCGTCTTTAACAACAGGATCAAAAGGATCTGTTTGCCAATTAGCACCCACCGGAACAACATCGGTATGGCCCGCAAAAACAAACACAGGTTCAGTATTGCCGTGAACTGCCCAAAAGTTATCAACTTCGC
The DNA here is from genome assembly GCA_029941485.1 of Gammaproteobacteria bacterium. Taxonomy (GTDB): domain Bacteria; phylum Pseudomonadota; class Gammaproteobacteria; order PS1; family Pseudothioglobaceae; genus SUP05. The sequence goes on from JAPYOZ010000059.1 coordinate 501, forward strand.
CAAATTTCAAAGGATTAACATTAAAACCGCTTTTCTCTAAGCGCTTACTCATTAACGGCTGACAGCCTTTATCTTCAGGTGTGACAGAATCTCGGCTAATTAATTCTTTTGCTAGTTGTAATGTATTGCTCATATAAAGTTTATTCTACCTGCAAATCTAGCGTTGGATTATCCCTAACATCAATTACCTGGCTTATCACTTGTATGTCGCCCACTTGCTTCATAGCTGCGCCAGATTGACTTAAACGAACAACAGCGATCACTTGTCTTGATTGTGATAATTTTTTACTTGGCATAACCGAATTTTCATCTGTTAATGTCACCACACCAGTAAAGTCTTTAAGTTTAATCTTTTGGATAGCAATTGGCATTGGCCTGCCTTGAGCCGCTTTGATATAAATCATTAAATAGTGGTCTTCAAACTCTGCTTTGCGTAAACGTTCGGACAATGTCACATTAATCACGACTTGATGCTCAGGTATCGGCTCACCTTGTATTTGCGCTAACTCAACTAAAATACTTTCCAAAATTAAACGATCTGGATGATCTTGAGGCAATAACAACAAAGCTCGCTGCCAAACTTTCTTGGCCAAATTAAACTGCCCTGCATTGGCAGCAACCAAACCTGCTAAATACAAAGCATCAGGTGCGTTCGGATCGATTTCTAACGCTTCTCGCACTAAAGTCGATGCACGGCCTGTAAATTGATCATTTTGAGAGGTGGCAATGGCTGAAGCATACTCAACCAACATTGAAACATTTTTTGAATTCAACTGATAAGAACGCTCATAAGCATCTAAAGAACCTTCAATGTCATTCAACTCAAATGACACTAAACCTAATGTCTGCCACGCTTCAAAATCATCTGGTTTTTCTATCAAGTATTGCTTAAGTTCAGCCATACTTTGCTCTAAGCTTGGTGGTTGTGCTGGCTGTACTGTTTGCTCTGCTTTAGTCGATAGCGCATCTTTCGGTGTTAAAAATTGATAAACACCTAAAGAGGCAACAGACAAGAAAACCACTATTAAGCCACTCAGCCAAAATGAAATAGGTTGCTGGTTATCGGTAGATGCCCCAGTTGTTTGACTTAATTCTATCGCTAAAGTTTGTGTAATCTCATCTTTAGCTTGCTTAAACACATCTTTATCAATCAAATTTTGTTGTAAATCTCGCTCTAATTCTGCCTGCTTTTGCTTGCCTAAAGAGATATTAGATTTTTCAAGATTAAACATGTTGTTTTGAAGCGGTCGGTACAAAAACCAAAGCAACCAAATACTAGATGTAACAACCATTAAACCAAACCAAAGATACAAGCTCATGATTTAACCCTTAGTCGATAACGTCGATCAAATGCTGCCAATAAAGCGCCAAGTGTAATAAAAATACCTCCCAGCCAAATCAAGCGAATTAAGGGCTTGTAATAAAGCCTCAAACTCCAAGACTTGTCATCTAGTTCTTCGCCTAAAGCTACATACAAGTCTCGATAAAGCGAAGGGTCAATGGCTGCTTCAGTCATTGGCATGCCAGTGACATATTGACGTTTTTCAGGTTTTAAAGTTGCAATTTTTTCACCTTGGTATGCCACTTCAATCACACCTTTATGGCCTTGATAGTTTTGCGCATTAAAATTGTCAACGCCTTTAAAAGTAAACTGATAACCCTTAATATCAACGGTTTCATTTAACGTCATTTTTAAATCTTTTTCTATGCCATATTGTGTTGTGACTGTTGCGCCAAGCAAAAACACAGCAATACCGATATGCGCCAAAATCATGCCAAAAAATGCAGCGCTTGGCTTGCCTTTTTGTTGTAGTCGTTTAATGAGCAGCACCAGAGAATGCAGCACAATCCAAATAAATAAGAACACCGCCAATAAAACAAAGATATTGTCAGTCAAATACAAAGTAACTAAAAATAACGCGATTACACCAATCCAAATATTTTTTAGCAGTCGGCCTGCTCTTTGAGTGCTGTCTTTTTTCCAACGCAAAAATGGCCCTATCACCATTACCAAAACTGCCGGAATCATAATTGGAATAAAAACAGCGTCAAAATAAGGCGCTCCTACAGAGATCTTACCCAAGCCTAGCGAGTCTAATAATAATGGATACAAAGTGCCTAAAAATACACTTAACATTGCCGCCACCAACAATATGTTATTAATCAACAGTCCGCTTTCTCTTGATAAAGCAGAGAAATTATTACTGCCACGCATCAAACTTGCGCGCCATGCATACAATATTAGCGAACCTCCAATTACAATCATTAAGAAAATAAGAATAAACAACCCTCTTGCAGGGTCTGAGGCAAAGGAGTGCACCGAAGTTAGAATGCCAGAGCGCACCAAAAAGGTACCTAGTAAGCTTAAGGAAAACCCTGAAATTGCCAATAACACAGTCCAATGCTTGAAGGCGCCACGCTTTTCACTGACACTTAAAGAGTGCACTAATGCAGTTGCCACTAACCAGGGCATAAAAGAGGCGTTTTCTACCGGATCCCAAAACCACCAACCACCCCAGCCTAACTCGTAATACGCCCACCAAGAACCTAGTGTAATACCAAAAGTTAAAAATGCCCAAGCCACTAACGTCCAAGGACGAGACCATCTAAGCCAAGTGGAATCTAATTGCCCACGCACTAGTGAAGACAACACAAAAGCAAAAGGAATGGCCATACCAACATAGCCCATGTACAGCATTGGCGGATGAATAATCAAACCAAAATCTTGCAGTAGCGGATTGAGCTCTCTACCTTGTACTGGGATTATATCTAACCGCTCAAAGGGGTTGGAGGTTAGCAATAAAAACAATAAAAACCCAACGCTAATCAGGCCCAAAATAATCAGAATATGATTTAGTACTTCTGCTGGCAGGCGCTTTGAGAAGACTGATACTGCAACACTCCAGCCCGCTAAAATCATTGCCCATAATAATAAAGAGCCTTCATGAGCACCCCAAACTGCTGACATTTTAAAAATATCTGGCAGTTCGGTATTGGAATTATTGGCGACATATTTAACAGAAAAATCATCGACAATAAAGGCATTCATCAAAATTGCAAATGACACGGCAATCCAAAAAAAATGCATCCACAGTAAAGGCCTGGATAATTGAGATAAAGCAAAACTCCCTCGAGCCAAACCCAACGTTGGCACCATGACTTGCAATACAGCAAATACCAACGCCAAAATTAATGCAAAGTGTCCGACTTCAATTAACACAACAACTTACTCATCAAAGAAATCCCTTATTTTATCTAACCCGCCAAAACTAATAACGATATTTGCCTGCTTGATTACCGAGGGTTTTGCATGATATGCCACTGACAATCCAGCAATCGACATCATGGCCAAATCGTTAGCACCATCACCAGCAACAATCACTTGATTGGGCGATATTTGATACTGATCACACAGCTCAATAACAAACTCAGATTTGGCTGTCGCATTAATGATTGAGCCTTGAGTAATACCTGTTAATTGATTATTTTCAATATCTAACTCATTAGCGCGATCATGATCAAGCCCAATATCTTTGGCTAAGCGATGTGTGAAATAGGTAAAACCACCAGAAACAACAGCGCTACGAATGCCTTGATCCTTAAAAAACTTAATCAAATCTTTGCCACCAGGGTTGACCTGTAAGCGTTCAGTATAGACTTTATCTAATACGCCAATATCCAAGCCTTTCAACAGGGATACCCGCTCAATCAATGAAGCGTTAAAGTCTAACTCTCCCTGCATCGCACGTTCAGTAATGGCTGCAACTTGTGGTTTAATATTGGCAAAATCAGCAATCTCATCAATGCACTCAATATTAATTAAGGTCGAGTCCATATCACTCACAAATAATTTTATTTGTGAAAAATCAA
>JAPYOZ010000060.1 GCA_029941485.1 Gammaproteobacteria bacterium
GATAGCCAGCAATATAGGTTGCTGAGAGCATCGATTGCATATCTTTATCGGCTGACTCAATACGATAGGCATCAATCACAATATCTTGTGTGGCTGATGAAAACCCTAACAACACCGCGCCATAAGCCATAATAGTTAAGCCATCAATGCCAGCTTTTGGATCAACCGATGCCATCAACAAAATCGCACCCATAATTGCCAACTGTGAAACCAACATCCAGGCACGGCGGCGACCCAATGTTTTGGTTAAAACTGGCAAAGGTAGTCGGTCAACCAGTGGCGCCCACACAAACTTAAATGAATAACCTAGCGCTGCCCAAGAAAAATAAGTAATGGTTGATTTGGCAACGCCCGCCTCATTCAGCCAAAGCCCTAGCGTTGAAAAAATAAGTAGGATTGGTACGCCGGCTGAAAAGCCCAAGAACAGCATGGTCATCACCCGCGGGTGAATGAATAACTTAATACTCTCTAACATTGGTTCCACGGCATGCTATCGTGTCGCCAGCCATTGACATTACCACGCTGATCATTCTCGTCCAGATCGCCTTCAAAACCACTAACGATGTGAGACACATTAGTAAAATTATTGTCGATCAAACAACGGCCAGCATCGTCAGAACGAAACCCACTACGGCAGATAAGGATAATTTCCGTACTGAGTGCTTCACTGCCGATAAATCGCTTAATAGCCGCAATAAAGTCATCAGGATGCGGCTCCCAATCAGGTTCATCTACCCAGGGTACAAAAATACAATCCAGTGGCCTGCCTACAAATTTGTTTTCAGCCTCAGTACGTACGTCAATTAAAACTGCTTCTTTATTGGCCTGCAACCGCTCATAGGCCTTCTTAGGTAGGTATTGTGTTAGTTGACTCATGGCTTCATTATAACGACATCTTCGCCAGTTTGAACATGATCAAATAACTCAATAACATCTTGATTACACATACGAATACAGCCCTTTGATCCAGGCACGCCCATCGGTGTTTGATCAGGCGAACCGTGAATATAAATATAACGATTTTTAGTGTTCTTGTTGTGAGGCTCAACACCATCAAGCCATAAAATACGCGTTAAAATCCAATCTCTATCAGTGTATTCATCAAATAACTCTTTTGAAAAAACTTCACCCGTTGACTCTCTTGACACTAATACCGAATTAATTGGCAAGTCTTTGCCTATTCTGGCACAAATTTCAAATCGACCAGTCGGTGTACAGTAAGAACCCTCTGCCTCTCCCACGCCATTTGTTGCCGTACTAATTGAATACACCTTATTCCAGTGCTTAAGTGTTTGATTGGAAATATTGATTGTAATCATTTGGTAAAAAGTGCAATGGATTCAACGTGTGCAGTTTGCGGAAACATGTCCATCACTCCTGCTGTTTGTAGTTTATACCCTAACTCCAACAAACGCGCTGTGTCTCTTGCTAAAGTAGCAGGATTACAAGACACATACACCAGTCGCTCTATGCCCAACTTAGGCAATAAGGCAACCATTTCAATTGCACCAGACCGAGCAGGATCAATCAAGGCTTTGTTGTAATTTTTACCTCTAAACCACTGCGCACCTTCAACTTCTTTAAATAAATCCGCCTTATAGAAATCTGCATTAGTGATTTTATTTTTTTCAGCGTTGTATTTAGCGCGTTCAATTAGGCCTAAATCTCCTTCAATACCAACCACGTGCTTAGCATGGCGTGCAATTGGTAAGGTGAAATTGCCCAAACCACAGAATAAATCAATCACTTCGTCTTCATCACTAATCTCAAGCATGTCTAAAGCCAGATTAACCATCTCCTGATTAAGTTTAAAATTTACTTGGGTGAAATCAGTCGGTAAAAACTCCATGACAATATCATGGTCAGGATGAGAATAAGTCAGCACAACTGGCTGACCTAATGGCTTGACCGTATCTTGCCCGCCACTTTGAGTATAGAACGTAATGTCTAGATCGTTTGCACAATCGAGTAATATTTGCTCGTCTTTAGCCGTTAGTGGCTCAAGATGTCGTAAGATTAACACGGTATTATTTTCAGCAACAGCAACTTCGAGTTGTGGAACCTGCGATTTAATTGAAAGCCTGTCTATCGCCCCAGCCAACACTTCAAGATTATCACCCAGCGATGGATGTAACACCTCACAACGACTCATATTAGTAATAAATCCAGATTTTTTTTCTCTAAAACCCACCAATACTTTTTCTTTTTTTGCCACATAGCGCACACCAAGTCTCGCCTTACGACGATAACCCCAACTTTCAACTTGCAATGGTTCTAACCAAGTTTTTGGATCAATCTTAGCTTGTTGTAAAAAAGCATCTTTTAACCATTTTTCCTTAGCTTTGATCTGATCTTCACTTGATAAATGTTGAAACGAACAACCGCCACAAATTCCAAACACTTCACATTTTGGTGTAATTCGGTTATCTGCCGGCTTTAACACCTCTTTAACATCTGCCTCTTCAAACTTAGCGCGTGAAAAAGTACGATCCGCAATCACAGTTTCGCCTGGCAAAGCGCCACTAACAAAAACCACTTTTTCTTCTAAGTGCGCAATACCTCTACCTTCATGCGAAAGTGATTCGATTTCTAATTCATAGGTTTTAGCTTTTGGTTTTCTTCTTCTACCCATTTAACAACTCAATCCAATGTTTAACCGGTATTTTAGTGCCTTTTTGTAAGTGCATTAAACAGCCAATATTACTGGTCACAATCATCTGTGGGTTAGATGACTGAAGGTGTTTTAATTTATCAGCCTTTAATTGTTTGGATAACTTAGGTTGAAAAATCGAATAAGTACCTGCGGAACCACAACACAAATGTGCGTCAACCACAGGTGTTAATTGATAACCTAAGGTATTCAAAATGGATTCAACCAGCCCACTTAACTGCTGGCCGTGTTGCATGGTGCAAGGTTCTTGATAAGCAATGTCCACTCTTTCTAAGTTAAGTTGACTTAAATCTTTATCTACTAAAAATTCAGCAATGTCTTGAGTCTTTTTTGAGACGATTTGTGCTTTTTGATAATACGGGTCAGATTCATCAAACATCGATGCGTAATCCTTTACCATTAAGCCACAACCACTGGCACTGGAAATAATCCACTCCACATCCACTTCAAGCCATTTATCAATGTTGTATTTAACCTTAGCCAAGGCATCGTCCATTGCACTTAGGTGCTGATCTACGGCTCCACAACACTCTTTCTGAGGGGTTTCTATTGCTTCATAACCTAGCTTGGACAAAATGTTTTTAATACTATGATTAATGTTTGGTGCAAGGGTTGGTTGCACACACCCTCCTAATAACAACACTTTTTCAAAGTTTGCTTTTGGGTTAATTGTCTCACCTTTTGCTTTTGAATGTTTAAACAGAAATCCAACTGAATTAAATAACACGGGCGTGGTTAAAAATTTACGAACACTAAAGCGATACGCCTTTTGCCAAACTGGTCGCTTTGTTTCAACAAACTCTCTACCAATATCCACCAATTTCCCGTATTCGACCCCTGAAGGACAAGTGGTTTCGCAAGATCTGCAAGTAAGACACCTGTCTAAGTGCCCAATACTTTTCATCGAAAAATTATTATTCTCTAAAGAGGATTTAATCAAATAAATACGTCCTCGAGGTGAATCCAACTCATCGCCTAATAACTGATAAGTAGGGCAAGTGGCCAAACAAAATCCGCAATGTACGCATTTACGAATAATTTCATTGGCTTTTTGATTTTGGATATGATTCGTTTGCATTACTGAAAAATACCTTTAGGGTCAAATACTAACTTTAATCTTTGCTCAATTTCAACTCGTAATGCTAAGTTATTGCTAACCTTAACTGGTGCTGATAGCTCGCCAACATAAGCGCTTGGTAACACCTTAAAACTGATTTGTGTAATCACCGCTAACTTACCCTTAGACCCAACCAATAAACGTGCCACGTCATAACCAGCCACATTTTTCATCACCTGGCCACCAAAGTTTAACAACTCACCATTGCCATCAATAATTTGCACACCTAGAACACTATCAGATATATCTTGCCCGCCATTGGTATACACAGCGCCAATGCTAGCGCTGTCATCTTTGGTGTAGAAAGTTAAAGATTGGTTATTTTTGCTTAGCTGTTTTTTAAGTTCAGCAATAGTCGTGCCAGCTTTAACTGTCATCACCAGTTCTTCTGGGTAATATTCCACCACGCCGGCATAATCTAGCCATTGTGCATTAATCTGCAAACTGTCTGATGCTTTCACTAGCGCTTGTAACTGAGTGATTCTATCTATCATTAAAAGCGCTCCAATTCTGGGTGTGGCAACTCACCATGATGCACATGCATAGCGCCCAACT
>JAPYOZ010000061.1 GCA_029941485.1 Gammaproteobacteria bacterium
TTACCCGCATTTGGCTGATAATCCAATTCATTTGTCTGTACCTGCATTGGATGATCTGTGCAATGAGCTCTGGGATGAGGGTAACGAATACTTCCCTGCCACCAGTTTTCAGATCTCTAATATTCATGCCGGCACTGGTGTAACCAATGTGATTCCTGGTGAAACTGAAATTGTCTTTAATTTTAGATATTCAACTGAATCTACTCATGAAGAACTACAACAAAGAGTACTGGGTATTTTAGATAGGCACGGCTTTGAGTATAAGATTACTTGGGAACATTCAGGCTACCCATTCTTAACCCCCAAAGGTGATTTGGTCGGTAGTTGTGTAGATGCGATTAAGACTATTAAGGGTATTGAAACAGAATTATCAACTTCGGGTGGCACTTCAGATGGGCGATTCATTGCGCCAATGTTGGATGCGCAAGTGGTTGAGCTGGGCCCGTTAAATGCAACCATTCATCAAGTTGACGAATGCGTTAGTGTGCAAGATTTAGATGATCTGACTGATATTTACTATCAGATACTTAAAAACATGCTGGCATAAACCATGCGTTTTGATGTCATTACCTTGTTCCCTGAAATGTTTTCAGCGATTAAAGAGGAAGGTGTAATCGCGCGTGGGATTAAAAAATCCTTGTTATCAATCAATACTTGGCAACTTCGAGACTTTAGTAATAACAAGCATCGTAATATTGACGATGCGCCGTACGGTGGTGGCGCGGGTATGGTAATGCAAGTTAAACCTATACGTGATTGTATTAATAAAATTAAGCAAGATAATCCTAAGACAAAAGTCATTTACTTATCACCCCAAGGTGAGCAATTAACTCACAATTTAGCCAAAGAATTATCAGAACTAGACTCACTAACTTTACTGTGTGGCCGTTATGAAGGGATAGATGAGCGTGTGATTAAGCATGATGTTGATATGGAAGTATCTATTGGCGATTATGTAATTAGTGGTGGAGAGTTGGGTGCAATGGTTTTAATTGATGCCGTGAGTCGGCAAATTCCAGACGTTCTTGGTAATCAAGAATCGTTAAACGATTCATTTGCCAATGGATTATTGGATTATCCACATTACACACGACCAGAAGTGATTGATGGTCAATCAGTACCCGAAGTTTTACTTAGCGGTCATCAAGCCAATATTGATGTTTGGCGCAGTGAACAGTCTGTTAAAAAAACTAGAGAAAAACGCGAAGATTTACTTAAGTAACAAACGGTTGCTTTTTTTTTTATTGTTTCTATAATCAAGTTAGTTATTTTGTAACGGCGCAAAATACAGTATTAAGCATTGTTGCTTTTATAGGTTACCCATGATGGGTTTATTATTTTGTGAGTTAATGAAAACTTACTGCTATCGGAGGAGATGAATATGAAATTTATAACGGCAATTCTTAGACCACACAAATTAGATGATGTCAGAGAAGCCTTATCTGAGGTTGGCGTATCTGGAATTACAGTGACTGAAGTTAAAGGCTTTGGTCGTCAAAAAGGACACACTGAACTGTATCGTGGCGCAGAGTATCAAATTGATTTTTTACCTAAAGTTAAGCTAGAGATTGCAATTCCAGCATCAAAACTTGATGATGTGATTGAGGCAATTACCAATGTTGCCAATTCTGGAAAAGTGGGTGATGGCAAAATTTTTGTCGCCAATCTAGAAAAAGTTGTTCGTATTCGCACCGGCGAAACCGATCAAGACGCACTTTAAGGAGTAAAAAATGAAAAAATTATTAACTTTATTGGCTTTAATGCCAATGACTGTGTTTGCTGAAGGTTTAGATAGCGCAAACACTTCGTGGATTCTGACGTCGACAGCGTTGGTTTTATTTATGACACTACCAGGCTTAGCCTTGTTTTATGGTGGTTTAGTTCGTACTAAGAATATCTTGTCTGTATTAATGCAATGTTTTGCTATTGCAGGCATTGTTTCAATTCTTTGGTTGGTGGCTGGTTATTCAATCGCCTTTGCCGAAGGCAATGCTTATTTTGGTGATTTGTCTAAGTTTATGTTGGCAGGTGTAACAGAAGACTCACTCAGTGGTGATATTCCTGAAAGCTTATTTGCATTGTTTCAAATGACTTTTGCGATCATCACACCAGCACTAATCATTGGTGGTTTTGCTGAACGCATGAAGTTTTCAGCTGTATTGTTATTTAGTGCAATTTGGTTGATTGTGGTTTACGCACCGATTACTCACTGGGTATGGGGCGGTGGCTGGTTAGGCGAGATGGGTTTACTAGACTTTGCTGGTGGTACGGTTGTACATATTACTGCCGGTGTTGCTGCTTTAGTGGCGGCAATTGTAATAGGTCCTCGCAATGGCTTTCCATCAAAACCAATGCCACCACACAACATGACCATGACCATTACCGGTGCAGCAATGCTGTGGGTAGGTTGGTTTGGCTTTAATGGCGGTTCTGCTCTAGCAGCAAATGGCGACGCAGCAATGGCTATGTTAGTCACACATATCTCAGCAGCAGCAGGTGCAATGACTTGGATGTTTTATGAGTGGGTTAAATATGGCAAGCCAACAGCATTGGGTGCAGTAACGGGCATGGTTGCCGGTTTAGGCACAATTACACCGGCATCGGGTTTTGTTGGTCCTGCAGGTGGATTGGCTATCGGTATTATTGCTGGTATTGTTTGCTTTAATGCGGTCATATTAATTAAACAAAAGTGGAAAATTGATGATTCACTCGATGTATTTCCAGTGCATGGTGTCGGCGGTGCTATTGGCACACTGATGGCGGCGGTTTTTGCATCAAGTGAAATTGGTATTTTCTCAGGCCAGGGCTTGGCAGAAGGTATGACTATCATGTCTCAATTAAATGTTCAAGCGATTGGCGTTGTGGCGACTTTTACATACACTGCAGTAGCAACGTATATCATTCTTAAAGTAGTTGGCATGATTACTGGCTTAAGAGTGAGTGCAGAGGAAGAACAGCAAGGTTTAGATATTATCTCACATGAGGAAAAAGGTTACGATTTGTAAGTTAAATATAGCTTAATAAATACCCGCTAAAGACATTGTTTTTAGCGGGTATTTTTACGCCTAAAAAACAGGTTTCGTATATAATTCTAATCATTATTAGTAATATTTAATTTGATGCGTATTAATCATCCTTTAACTGGCTCTATGGTTGCCTTAATCACTCCGATGTTTGAAGACGGATCAATAGATTTTGACGCGCTTGAGTCTTTGGTTAATTTTCATGTCGAATCTGGCACTAAAGCCATTGTTTCTGTAGGCACCACTGGAGAGTCTGCAACCCTTAATCATAATGAACACGTTTTGGTTATGCAAAGAACGGTTGAATTTGCACAGGGACATATTGCTGTTATTGCAGGCACAGGTGCCAACTCTACCACTGAGGCAATTGAGCTCACTCAAGCCGCTAAAGACATCGGTGCGAATGCGTGTCTATTAGTTACACCGTATTACAACAAGCCAACCCAAGAAGGGTTGTATCAACATTATAAATTGATTGCTTCGAGCGTAGATATTGATCAGATTTTGTACAATGTACCCGGGCGAACCGCAGTTGATTTGTCAGTAGAAACGGCCGTGAGACTATCAACAGTTAAAAATATTATTGGCATTAAGGATGCGACTGGAGATCTAAAAGTTGCACAAGCGTTGATTGACCAATGCCCTGATGACTTTTTACTTTACAGTGGTGATGACGCAACTGCAGTTGAATTTATTTTAATGGGTGGTCATGGCGGTATTTCTGTGAGTGCGAATGTTGCCCCTAAACAAGTGTCTGACGCCTATAATGCTGCTATGAATAGTGATAGAAATTTAGCAAAGAGTGTTAATGAAAAATTAAGCGATTTACATCAGCATTTATTCGTAGAGTCAAATCCAATTCCAGTTAAATGGGCATTGCATAAAATGGGTAAATGCAAGAGTGGTATTCGTTTACCTTTGACTAAACTATCGAAAGAGTTTCAAACAATTCTACAACAAGATTTATCTTTACTCGGAGTTATATAAGCATGATGATTAAGTTATCAATTATTTTTTTAGCACTGTCTTTAAGTGGTTGTTTTTCATTCAATAATAAAGAAGACAAGAAACAAATAAGTCTTGGCGAGAGAAATATTAATTATTACTCGGATAAAACAGTAACTTCGTTGGAAATTCCACCTGATTTAACCAAGCCAAGCTCTCAAAATGCATTCAAGTTGAGTAAGTACGTTACTAGTATTCAAGAGGATACAATTAGCTTTTCTGACAAGGATAATGCCATTAAAGAAGCGTCCAGTATTTTAAGAACTCTGGCTAATATTGAGGTCAAAAAATCAGGCGATCGTCGTT
>JAPYOZ010000062.1 GCA_029941485.1 Gammaproteobacteria bacterium
ACTTCTCGTATACAATTTACGCCATGAGATTATTGTTGTTATTTTTATTGTTGTTATTTATTACTTCTTCTTCAGTAATTGCTGGTAGTAGTTTGTATGAAAGGGGCAAGGTCTATTATTATGGCAGTGCCGAGAGCGCTATAGATTATGAAAAAGCTTTTAATATTTTTGAGCATGCGTCTAAGACAGGAGATTTGGATGCCAAAACTGCTCTAGGTGTTATGCATATTGAAGGAAAAGGAACGCATCAGGACGATCAAAAAGGTGTTTTATTGTTGGAAGAGGTGGCCAACAAAGACCATGCAAAGGCTCAATATTATTTAGGTGCCATGTATTATTTGGGTATTGGTGTTGAGCAAGATTTTAAAAAAGCACACAAATGGATCGAAAAATCTGCCCTACAATCCCATGCCGACGCGCAAAATAATTTGGCTCAAATGTATGAAAAAGGTAGAGGCGTTGAAAAGGATTTAACGCTTGCTAATAAATGGTATGCTAAATCTGCCAAATTCGGCAATAAAGACAGTCAGTATTATTTGGCAACGCTTCATGAAAAAAATAAAGACTACAGCGGTGCTCATACTTGGTATGAGAAAGCTGCAAGGCAAAATCATGCAGGTGCTCAATATCGTTTAGGCGAACTTTATAAAAAAGGAAACGGTGTTGTTCAAAACCATAAAGAGGCACTTTTTTGGTATGAAAAGGCTTCAGAGAGTGACCACATTGATGCATTAGGCGCTCTTGGATTAATCTACAACATTGGTCTTGGGGTGGAAAAAGATTATAAAAAGGCTCAAGACTATTACCAAAGGTTTAGAGAGGCTAAAAACTTACCACCACAAAGCGTTATTGATGAACAAAATTATAAAATTCACATCGAGAAGGCAAGAAAGGGAGACAAAGCGTCTCAGTTTAAAGTAGCGGTGATGTATAAAAATGGCATTGGTACTAAACAATCAATCAAGAAAGCAAAACATTGGCTAAAAAAATTAGCTAGAAATGGTGATAAAAAAGCTAAAGAAGCATTAGAGAAATTACAAAAACGGTAAGAACCTCGCTGTATTTTTTTTGTAGTTTTGATATTTGTCAAAACGTTTGGTTAGTAGCTTCTCCTCCAAGTTGGATTTTAGAATCAAATCTATGAGTAGAATCAACATAGTAAGTTGCGCTGTTAAGTGTGCGTTGGTTAGTGTTAAAGCCAAACAAAATAGCAAAACGCTGCTGTACATTGGGTGCCTGATATGAGCATAAATACCATTGGTAATCAGTTGGTGTTTATCTTTTAATGTAGGCACAATGTTTAAGTTACTGAGTTGCATATTAACAACCGCCACGCTACCGATAATGACAGAAAGCGTTATTAATAAATAGATCAACGGACTAAATCCATTAAGTTGTGTATTCATGATTAAATAAATAATGCAAGCAAATTGAACAACAACGTAAATCATCTAAAGCCTTGATAGTTATAATAGGGTTATTATCTCAAATTTTTTCAAAATGAAATACGATATTGTAATTATTGGTGCGGGACCAGCAGGATTGAGTTTTGCATCTTCAATGATTGATTTAGACGTCAAAGTGTTAGTGATAGAGAAGTCCAGTATTGATTCAATTTCCAATCCTCAAGGGGATGGAAGGGAAATTGCATTAACGCATCTATCGGTTAAAATTTTGAAAAAATTGAATGTTTGGGGTTTAATTAATCAAGCTGAAGTTTCTCCCTTAAAAGAAGCCAAAGTATTCGATGGCGATTCACCATCGTTGCTTAATTTTAAAAGTGATGACTCTTCAATCGAAGCATTGGGGTATTTAGTGCCTAATTATCAGATTCGAAAAGCACTTTATGAGCGAGTGAGTCAAGCTAAAAATATTACTTTAATGACTGATGTTATGGTTGAGGACGTTAATCCTTCCGAAAGGAGTTCCCAAGTCTTACTTTCAGATAATCAAAAAATTGAGACTAAATTAGTGATTGCAGCAGACAGTCGTTTTTCCAGTATTCGCAGAAAAGTGGGTATACCGTCATTAATGAAGGATTTTTCTAAAGTGATGATTGTTACCAAGATGGAGCACGAATATTCGCACCATAATATCGCACTGGAGTGTTTTGATTATGGTCAAACACTAGCATTGTTACCTATGGTTGGTAATGCATCATCCATTGTTTTGACAGTGACAACCGATAAGGCCCAGGCTATGTTAGATATGCCTGAAGTAGAGTTTAATGCCAAAATTACACAATCCTTTAAAAGTGAGTTAGGGAAGATGACTCAAAGTGGACAAAGGCATTCTTATCCATTGGTTGCTGTGCATGCACAAACTTTTATTGCCAATCGTTTTGCGCTTATTGGTGATGCGGCAGTAGGCATGCATCCAGTAACCGCACACGGGTTTAATTTAGGTTTAAGAGGGCAAGACATTTTAGCAACTTTGATTAAGGAAGCACATCACCACGGGCAAGATATTGGCTCGAAGTCGTTATTAAAATTATTTGAAAAGAAACACATTAACTTAACTAGAATTATGTTTTTTGGTACTAATGGCATTGTGGCATTGTTTACCAATGATGCACCATATATTAAACAAATTAGAAAGTTAGCGTTAAAATTTGCTGAAAATTTTCCTCCAGTTAAGTATTTAATTACCCATCATTTAACCGAGGCTAAGAAAAATCGTTTTTTACCATTTTAAAAATGAGCGTTGATTTAACCAGTCTTAGGCATGAATTTACCCAAGGTGGACTCAATAGGTCTGATCTTGATTCTAATCCATTTAATCAGTTTGATGTTTGGTTTGGACAAGCACAGGACGCAGGCGTTATAGAGCCTAGTGCTATGAGTTTAGCAACGGCAGGTGAACTTGAATTGGGAATTAGGACGGTTTTACTTAAGTATTTTGATGAAACTGGGTTTGTATTTTTTACCAATTATAATTCTAAAAAAGCAAAGCAAATTAATGAAAATCCTCAAGTGGCATTACTGTTTCCTTGGTTAGCGTTAGAACGACAAGTAAAAATATCCGGTAAAGTGGAGAAGGTTTCAACTTTAGAGTCTGTTAAATACTTTACTTCAAGACCTAAAGAGTCTCAATTGGGTGCTTGGGCATCTGAACAATCTTCTCATTTATCTTCTAGACAAGCACTGTTGTCTCAATTCGAATCAATGAAGGTCAAGTTTAACAAGGGTGAAATACCACTCCCTGATTTTTGGGGTGGATATCGTGTTGTACCACAAACGATTGAGTTTTGGCAGGGTAGAGAAAACCGCCTACACGATCGGTTTGTTTATCAAAAAGAGCAAGGTAATTGGCTAATTAGCCGTTTAGCTCCTTAAGTGTTTGATCACTGCTTGAGTATTGGGTTGTTTTTCAGTCCAGAATTTAAACGCGGCTGCTGCTTGTTCAACTAGCATTCCTAGGCCATCCATCACCATTTTGGCGTTATTAGCCTTTGCCCAGTTCATGAATGGAGTTTGCTCACCATACATTAAGTCGTAGCAAATTGCGCCATTGGCAACGCCATTGGCAATATTAGGCATCTGACCATCAAGAGAAGCGCTGGTAGCATTAATAATCACATCAACAGGTGTGTCTTTAATTTTATCCAAACCAAAACCACAAGTCTTGCCATGAGTAGAAAAGTCAAGCGCCAGTTGCTTGGCTTTTGATGCGGTGCGATTAGCAATCATTAGGCGCTCAGGTGATTGCTTTAGGAGTGGCAATAAGATACCGCGCGTGGCGCCACCTGCACCTAGAATTAACACGACTTTATTTTTAAGGCTAATGTCTAGGTTGTTAACTAAATCATTGACTAGGCCAATACCATCGGTGTTTTCACCTAACAGTTCATCACCATCTACTTTAATGGTATTTACTGCACCTGCGGTTTTAGCGTTTAGCGAGAGTTGAGTGGCTAGATTGAATGCCTCTATTTTAAAAGGCACAGTAATATTAAACCCTTTAGCGCCTTGATTAATAAACGAGTGCGCACTTGAGGAAAAACCATCGACAGGTGCTAGGATTTTATCGTAACTGATGTCAAGTCCGGTTTGCTTAGCAAACTGAGCGTGAATAACTGGTGATAGACTGTGTGCTATCGGATTGCCAAAAACACCGTAACGCTCCATGTCTAATCTTTCTTATCAGCGTTGCTATTTGTTTTTGGCTTCACTTGAGGTTTTTGATCT
>JAPYOZ010000063.1 GCA_029941485.1 Gammaproteobacteria bacterium
TAGCGTGATAAGCCTTGGCGACAAGCAGGGCAAGTGGTTAGCATCTTAATGCCTTTTTTGGCTTTTGGAGTGCCAATCAATGTTGTTAAATCTTTTTGAATTTCATTTTCTTTTCTAAATTTAACCTGTTTGGCGATGTCAGCACGCGCCACTGCAAAGGTACCTGCTTCACCACAACAACGGTCGTTGTTAGTAACGTCAGAGCCCATAATTTGTGAAATTACATCAGCAGAATCACCACTCTTAATTGGATCATGACACGGTGCATGATAGAGGTATTTCTCGTCCGTGTTGTCAAGCTTGACGTTGTTTTCTAATAAATATTCGTGGATGTCGGTGAGTTGAGAATCTTTAAATATGTCGCCGAGTTCATACGTCATGAGTTGATCAATACAGGTGCCACATGAAGTTAACACGTGTTTAATATCTAGATAATTAAGTGTATTGGCCATGCGGTGGAATAAGACGCGATTATCAGTGGAAATTTCCTTACTTTTAGCTTCGTTGCCAGCACTGGCTTGTGGATAACCACAACATAAATAACTCGGCGGTAGTACGACTTTAACGCCTTGATGATAAAGTAAGGCAATGGTGGCTAAGCCAATTTTTGAATATAAGCGTTCAGAACCACAGCCTGGAAAATAAAACACACTGGGTGAATCGGCATTGGATTTGTCGGGGTGTGCCAAAATTGGAATAGTACCTACATCATTGATGTTTAATAGACTGCGTAGTGGTGCCATGCCGGTATCGGTTGGTAATGGCTTGTCTAAAATGGTAATGAGTTGTGTTAAAGCGCTTGGATTACCTACGGTTTTGTTGGGTTGTTTTTTTAACAATGGTTTACTTAACCTTGAAGCGATGTGCTGTGCTTTGTAGCCTAAATCGATTAGTAATTTTTTGGTGAGATTAATCTGCCAAGGCTTGGTCATGTTCAGATAAGCAATGGAAACTTTAGCAGCGATGTTGGTATGACGTTGTTTTTGCTTAACTAAGATATTTTTCATCTTAATGGACACATCGCCAAAATCAATGTTGACTGGGCAAGGCGCCTCGCAACGATGGCAAATGGTGCAATGATCGGCAATGTCGTTAAATTCATCAAAATGATTAATCGAAACACCTCGACGCGTTTGTTCTTCGTAGAGGAAGGCTTCAGAGATTAGATTGGTGCCAATAATTTTGTCACGAGGTGAATAGAGTAAATTAGCTTCTGGCACATGAGTGGTGCACACATCTTTACATTTGCCACAACGCAGGCAAGATTTCACCATGTCGTTAATTTCGCCAATTTCACTGCTTTCTAAAATCAAAGCCTCTTGCTCAACCAATCTTAGTGATGGGGTAAAGGCATTATCCAATCCACTGCCAGGCATGAGCTTGCCTTTGTTAAAGTGACCATTTGGATCAATTTTGTTTTTGTATTCAATAAATTCTTGTTTAAATTCATCAGAAAGATATTGATATTTGGTTAAGCCAATCCCATGTTCGCCCGAAATAACACCACCAAGATCTGATGCCAAGGTCATGATTTCATCCACCACGGCTTCAGCTTGGTGCAGCATTTGCGTATTGTGTGAGTGCACTGGAATATTGGTGTGTACATTGCCATCACCGGCGTGCATGTGTGTGGCTACAAATAGGCGGACTTCGCGGTATTCTGTATGAATGTCTTTGACTTGATTACGGATTTTAATGAATAGATCACCCATGAGTAGATCGTTGAGTGGTTTGGCAAACGAGTTAATGTATGAAATAACATTTTCTCCCGTTTGAATGGCTTTAAAAATATTGTTTTGATCCAAATTATCCAGTGAGTTTTGCCATTCATTATTGACTTCATTCAGCAATAAAAGGGCGTTTTCAATTTTGTCTTTAATGAGGGTGCTGTCTGGGGCAATGCCTTGGAAGTATTGTTTAACTGCTTTTAAAGTAGCTAATTTATTTTCAATGGAAAGGCGAATATTAATGTGCTCAATGCCGTTACTATAATCGGCAAGTTTATCAAGTGGAATAACCACATCTTCGTTAATCTTAAAGGCATTGGTGTGTTCGGCAATGGCTGCAGTATTAGCTCGATCTTTCCAGAATGTTTGCCTTTTGTTGAGTGATTTAGCCACAAAGCATTCGCCTTCACGGTCTTGGATTAGCTTAATAATTTGTTCGATTTGATTGTCTAATGAGCTTTGATTGTTGGCACTGATATCGACTAAAAGTACCATTTTTGGTAGCTCTGCACGGTTGGCCTTGGTAGTATAATGCACGGCTTTAACGTAGCGAGCATCGAGGTGTTCCATGCCTACTAAGTCAACGTCATCACTACCATCAACATTGTCTTTAATGGTCACAATGGCAGACACTGCTTTGTTTAAATCGTGGCCAAAGAATTCTAAACATAAAGTATTGATATGTTTGAGTGGCTGGTGAAGGATAAATTCAGCTGAGGTGATAAAACCATCACAACCTTCTTTTTGAATACCGGGTAGACCATCTAAAAACTTATTGGTTACATCTTTTCCTAAGCCACTCTTGCGCATGTGTGTGGCATTAATGGTGAGTGTTTCCGTTTTTAGCAGGGTTTTTCCATCGCTTTTTAAATGATGAATTTTAAAACTGACTTCATCCAATAGTTGAATTTTGTCTTGATTGTGATCTAGGCGTTTGACTTGTAGCCAGTTACCATCAGGCATCACCATTTTCCAGGACAGTAAGTTATCAATGGTTGTGCCCCAGCGCAGGGCTTTTTTGCCACCGGCATTCATCGCTACATTACCACCAATGGTGCATGCATCTTGTGAGGTTGGATCCACTGCAAAAACTAAATTATTGGCAAATGCTATCTCGCTAATGCGTTTGGTAATAACGCCCGCACCTACGTTGATTGAATGCAAACCATCTTGAGCTTGAACGTTGCCAATAAAGTTGAGTTTTTCAGTATTAATAACGGCTGTTTGAGTATTAAGCGGAATGGCACCACCGGTATAACCCGTGCCACCACCACGAGGGATAATGGTTAAACCCAGTTCAATACAGGTTTTAATAATCTTGGCAATTTCAAGTTCGGTATCTGGGGTAATGACGACGGCCGGATATTCGACACGCCAGTCGGTTGCATCAGTTGCATGCGATGAACGCGATAGCGCATCAAAGCGAATGTTGTTATTGTGTGTGACTTTAAGTAAAGCTTTTTTAATGCGTTGTTTGTTGTCTTTAAATTCACTCAGACAATGCTTAAAGCCATCAACAGCTTGGTCGGTACTATCAAGTAATGTTAAGACTTTTTCGTTGCCATTAGCACGAGTGCGAATTTGATTAAGGCGCGAGTAAAGGGCTTCAGTGAGTGCCTTCCAGCGACGCTTATTTTTAATTAAGTCTTCTTGTAAATAAGGGTTTCGGTTGACTGCCCACATATCACCCAGCACTTCAAACAGCATTCTAGCACTGCGACCGGTGTTGCGATTTTCACGTAATTGATTGAGTAATTCCCACGACTCTTCACCTAAAAAACGACACACCACTTCCTTGTCTGAGAATGAAGTATAGTTGTATGGGATTTCGCGGTATTTCTTCAAGTTCTTAAAGGGGATGGTTAGTTTCGCTTTATTTTACTAGAGGTGCACTATAATGGTGAGCAACTGTATTTATTGTTAGGAATTGTATGTTGTGGATAAAGGCTTTTCATATTATTAGTGTTATCACTTGGTTTGCAGCGTTGTTTTACTTGCCACGCTTGTTCGTTTATCACGCTATGAGTGATGATAAAGTCAGTGTTGAACGTTTTAAGGTGATGGAGCGCAAGCTTTACCGCGGCATTATGACGCCAAGTTTTGTGATTGCGACTATCTTAGGTGTGTGGATGCTGCAAGATTATGCATGGCAAGCCTATGCTGGACAGTATTGGCTACACGCTAAGTTAGTATTGGTAGGTATCTTGATTGCTTATCATTTTTATTG
>JAPYOZ010000064.1 GCA_029941485.1 Gammaproteobacteria bacterium
GACCCTCGCCTTGTAAGGGCGATGCTCTCCCAACTGAGCTAAGCGCCCAAAAAAATGCCCGATACCTAACCTCAAGCACCGAGCATATTATACTTAAATAAATTATTTATTTACTGATTCTTTAAGTAATTTACCTGCTTTAAAGGCTGGTACTTTAGAGGCTTTAATTTGAATCGTTGCACCTGTTTGTGGGTTACGACCTGTGCGTGCAGCACGATCTCTTACCAAAAAATTACCAAAGCCAGTAATGGCTACGTTGTCTCCACCTGATAGTGCGCTAGTGATTGCACCTGTAGTTGCATCTAATGCACGAGCTGCATCTGCTTTTGTTAAACCTGAAGTTTCTGCAATTGCTGATACTAAATCTGATTTATTCATTCTTCCTTCTCCTGTGTAGTAAAAAACTATTATCTGTAAAAAAAAAGTCTGTAAGAACAAGCTTTCAATGCATTATCCATCAAAAACCATTGCTGTCAATAGTGTTTTGAAAAAAATAAAGAAAACCTTAATTATTAGAATTTCCTTATATTTTCAATTCCTTAATTAACGGCAACATCTCTTTATCCCAAATTTTTTGAGTAACTTCGCCAATACGCTTAAAACGGATAACGCCTTGCTTATCCACAATAAAGGTTTCTGGCATGGCGTATATCCCTAGCTCTAAACCCAATTCACCCAAATTATCAAAAATAATAAATTCAAACGGATTACCTAATATTTCTAAAAATTGACTGCCTTCTTTTTTGGTGTCTTTGTAGTTTACACCAACCATTTGCACCACTTTTTTCTTACTAATATTCATTAGCATTTTATGTTCAACACGGCACGTGGCACACCAAGATGCCCAACCATTCACAACTGAAACTTTGCCTTTTAGGCGCTCTTTAATCAAAAACTTCTCTCCAGTATGGAAATCTCTAACTTCAAGACTTGGGAATGGTTTTCCAATTAACGGAGAAGGGAGCTTTTTAGGGTCAAGACTCAATCCTACGTACAAAAACCCAACCAATACAACGAACAAGATTAGCGGTATGAATTTCTTCATTATTTTTGTTTAGATTCTTTGGCTTTTTCTAAAGCATCGGCCACTTCTGGTGGCATGTAGTTTTCATCGTGTTTAGCCAATACTTCAGTAGCTAAAAATGTGCCATCCACTAAAGAACCTGTAGTAATAATACCTTGCCCCTCCCTGAACAGATCTGGCAAGATTCCTGTGTATTCGATGTTGAACTTGTTTTTATTGTCCGTCACATCAAAATTCACTTTCATGTCTTTACGTTTAACACTGCCCTTGGCTACTAAACCACCCAAACGAAAACTTTTACCAACGGGTGCTTTACCTTCCGCTACTTCAGTTGGCGAATAAAAATAATTAGTATTACTACCCAACGCTTGAAGCAGCAAAGTGATGGCCAATATAGCGCCCGCTACCAATAAAGCCACAAACAGCATTCTATTTTGTCGTTTTGTCATTTACTTTTCTCTTGTGTACTTAATACGCAACTGAATCATTGTGTTTTTATGAATAGACTTAGTTCTGATAAACAAAATAATAATAATACCAAAGGTTAATAAATATGAAAACCAGATGTAATACACGTACTTATCAAATAACAAAAAATCAATCATTATTTTTCCCTTCCATAACAACTGCCTTAACCCAGCGTGAATTTTGCTCTCTCACCAATAACTCATCTCTAGCCCGCATTAATATCAAAACACCGTACAAAAATTTAAAAGCGAAACTAATCAACAATAAAGCAATAAACATATCAATATGCATAGAAACCTTGGTCACGCCAATAGAAGAACCTTGATGTAGGCTATTCCACCATTCAACGGAATAATAAATAATTGGAATATTGACCAAACCAACTATCGCTAAAACAGAAGATGCTTTTGAAGCTGTTTTTGGATTATCGAATGCGTTATTCAGCGACATGTAAGCCAAATACAAAAACAATAAAATTAGCTCAGAAGTTAAACGCGCATCCCATACCCACCAAGTGCCCCACATTGGCTTACCCCATACCGCACCAGTTACAAGTGCTAAAAAAGTAAAAGCCGCCCCAATTGGCGCTGAAACTACAGCAACAACATTGGCTAACTTAATTTGCCAAATCAGGCCGATACCGCCGGCAACAGCCATCACAACATAAATAAATAAACTCATCCATGCAGCAGGTACATGCACATACATAATACGCACACTATCGCCTTGCTGGTAATCAGGCGGTGATTTGATTAGCGCCCAATACAGGCCAACCAATGTTAAGGCGATAAATGGGTACAAAAACCAAGGAATGATTTTTTTAGCCGTGTAATAGAAATTTTGTGGTGAAGCAAAAGCTTGAATCCATTTCCACATAATCAATTTTGAAAAAAATAAAGTAATGTCATTTTAACGACTTATGTGCCACATTATTACGCAAATAAGTAGGTAATGGTAGTTTATCGTCAAAATTACCATTTTCGTTAACATGGATTAAATAAAGGTCTATTAAGTTTTCAGACTTAGGATAAAAATTCGCCTTGTAATTACTGATGCCACTACGTTCAGACAATACCTGCTCATGAGCCCCCCAGCCCGTACCTACACCAATAAAATCTTGCCCAAGCGTATTAACGTCATCCGGTTTCCTCAAACTTTCATTTGTCAATTTTTGATCTTGATAAAGACCCCAGTACACTTCACCCATACGTGCATCAAGTGCAACCGCAATTTTATCGGTATTAAATTTTTTGGCTGCGCCAAAGCCAACCACTTCAAGCGTTGAAAATCCCATGGTAGGAATATCATGAGCCAACGATATCCCCTGCACCACACCTATGCACATCCTCACCCCAGTAAATGCACCGGGACCTTTGGTATAAGCAATACCATCCAAGTCTTTAGGGGTAATGCCAACCTCAGAAAAAACCTCATCACACAGTGGTAATATCAAGCCAGAACTTTTTTCCACGCCTTTAATAAAACGACTGGTTTTACCTTGATTGGAATACAAACTAACTGAACAAACCTCAGTGCAAGTATCGATGGCTAAAATATGCATTGAGCTATTTTACAATTTTCTCAAACTTGTGATAGATAGATAAAACCAATTGAGCTCGTTTGGCCAATCTTTGCGGATACCTAATAGGATGATAATAACTTGGTCCTTTCACCAAAGCCACTAACGTAGCCATCTCTTCAAGCGATAATAAATTCAAATTCTTTTTAAAATAAAACCGAGCTGCATTATCAAAACCATAAATCGCCTTTTTGCCTTTTTGTCCTAAATACACACTATTCATATATCTACTGAGTATAAATTCTTTACCAAAGGAAGCTTCAAGCAATAAAGCCATCAACGCCTCATTAAGCTTACGACTAATAGTTTGCTCGCGCGTCAATAAACTATTTTTGATTAATTGCTGTGTCAAAGTACTAGCCCCTCTAATAGGCTTATCGTAAAAAAAATAATCACGCAACACCCTAGCAATCTCTTTGAAATCTACACCTGAATGCTCAAAGAATGATTGATCCTCAATTAATAAAAGCATATTGATTAATGACTTAGGATGCTGATCAAATTGCAAATTGCTATTAACGAATTCAGCTGGTTTTGAAAATTCATCTTTAACTATACTGTTAAAGTAATTTAAATACACAGCAAAAATCACTACGCTTAATAGTATTAAATACTTTAGCCATTTTTTAAT
>JAPYOZ010000065.1 GCA_029941485.1 Gammaproteobacteria bacterium
ATGCAGATGTCATGGTTGCTGGCGGTGCAGAAATGTCAACTACCAATTGTGGCTTGGGTGGCTTTGCCGCTGCTCGCGCACTCTCTACTCGTAATGATGACCCAGAAACAGCCTCTCGTCCATGGGACAAAGACCGTGATGGCTTTGTACTTGGTGATGGCGCAGGTGTTGTTGTGCTCGAAGAGTACGAACACGCCAAAGCCCGTGGCGCCAAAATTTACGCCGAAGTATCAGGCTACGGCATGAGTGGCGACGCCTATCACATGACCTTACCTTCAAAGGGCGGTGAAGGTGCAGCCAGATGCATGAAAAATGCCATGAAAAATGCCAGTATAAACTCAAACCAAGTTGATTACATTAATGCTCATGGCACATCAACTCCAGCAGGAGATCAAGCTGAAACTGACGCTGCTAAATTAGCATTGGGAGATCACGCTCACAACATTGTAATGAGCTCCACCAAATCAATGACCGGTCACTTGCTCGGAGCTGCGGGTGGTATCGAGGCTATTTTTACCGCACTAGCGATACAAGACCAAGTTGCACCACCAACGATTAACATCATCAATCAAGATCCTGATTGTGATTTAGATTATGCGGCCAACGAGGCCAGAGAAATGAAAATTGACTACGCCATCTCCAATTCATTTGGATTTGGTGGCACCAACGGTACCATCTTACTGTCTAAAGTATAAGACTTACTTCTCAAGCGTTAAATCAACGCCTTTAATTTTATCGGCGTCGCTGACCAATTCTTTACCAAAGTCGTATATTTTAATTGCGCCGTTTTGCACACTGTTTAACGCTGCTTCTTTATTAACCACTAAAGACCAACTTTCGTCCGTTGCCTTAAACTGAATTGCACCGCCAATTAATGCCAGAACAATCACCACAAATAATATAAATTTAATCATTGTATTTTCCTAATATCTTCAAAAAAGATTTATTTTACCGGTGGATACCTGCTTTATTGTAGTTAATTATCAATTCCGTTAGATTTAAGCAATGCCTCAATGGATGGCTTTTTACCTCTAAATTTAACATACTGCTGCATAAAATCCAAACCACCGCCAGTCTCTAAAATATTGTGCATAAAAGCACGAGAGGCGTCAGAGCCTATACCTCCATTTTCGTGCACATAATAATAAGCATCCGCCGCTAAGACCTCTGCCCACTTGTAACTAAAATATCCGGCTGCGTAACCACCACTAAAAATATGCCCAAAGGTATTCAAGAAACGACTTTCAGAAACACTAGGCATGAGTGCAGTTTGTTTTCTAACTTCATTTAAAACTTGGTAAGTGCCTTGATTATAAATATGGGTTTTTACATCCCACAATGCAAATTCACATTGTCTTAACATTCCTAAAGCCGATTGGAAATTCTTAGACTCAATTAATTTTTCATACAAATCATCAGGCAAAGGTTCTTCCGTTTCCCAATGTTTGGACAACTGCTTAACCACATCGTATTCGTAACAGAAAAATTCCATGTATTGACTGGGCAATTCAACCCCATCCCAAGGCACGCCGGCAATACCAGCAGCGGATGGATACTTAACCTTGGTTAACAGATGATGAAGCGCGTGGCCAAACTCATGAAACAAAGTTACGATTTCGTCAAATTCAAATAAAGCAGGCTTACCCTGGGAAGGTGAATTAAGATTACATACTACAAAAGCAACTGGCTTACTCTCATTCATTAGTGGCTGATAATCACTCATCCAAGCACCGCCACGTTTATCTTCTCTAGCGTACACATCTAAATAAATACGACCCACTAAACCTTGTTTATTACTAATTTCTAACACCCTAACATCGGCATGATAAGAGCTTTCTTTGATTTCTTTAATATTGATGTCGTAAAGTTTTTCAATGGTTAAAAACAATCCACTAAAAACTTTTTCTTCTGGAAAATACGGCGTTAAATCTGACTTCTTAAAACCAAATTTTTGCTCCTTCAATTTCTCGCTAAAATAAGTTAAATCCCAAGGCATGAGTTCAATACCAGAAAAAGTCTTTAATTCTTCCAGTTCTTTCTGAGCTTGAGGTTTTGAACGTTTAACTAAATCCTCTAAAAAGTCAATAATTTGCTCACTAGATTCAACCATTTTTGACTCAACTGAAAGCTCAGTATAATTATTAAAGCCTAAAATTTTAGCCATCTCCGATCGAAGGTTTAAAATCTCACTCATAATCGATTTATTATCAAACTCTTTAGAAGTAATTCCTACTTCAGAAGCACGAGATACATACGCTTTATATATCTCTTCTCTCAATGAACGATTATTCGCATAGGTCATCACATCTATGTAAATAGGAACCTGCAAATTAATCTCAAAACCACCATCAGTCTTAATCTTTGCCAACTGATCCTCGCCATAACCGTCAAGATCATCCTTGCTTAATAATTTTTTCCATTCGTTAGTTGCTTTCAAACTGTTCTTAGAAAACTGATTACTAAGCAAACTTAACTTTTCTTTAATGACTTTAAATCGAGCGGACGATTCACCCCCTAACCCGACGCCTGATAACTCAAAACCTTTAACGGCATCTCTAACAATGTGCTTCTGTTGTGCATCTAATTCAGTATTTTTAAGATTTTTATAGGCTTGATACAAAGCCTTGTTGGTGCTAATTTCAGTGTAAAAATTAGTAATCAATGGCAAAGTCTTTTCATATTCAGCATTAAACTCCTCACTGAACATCACCGAATTCAAATGTGAATTAACACTGGTGTGTTGACCCAGCTCAAACTCCACTTGATCCAAAGGCTCGACTACGCTATGCCAATCAATACCTTTACTGGCATTATCAGCAATTTTCAACCCATCTCGAGTGAGTGTTTTGATCGTTTGAACAATGTCTTTGGGTTGAAAATTTGGTTGCATACTTACCTTGATCGTAAAAATTTACGACATTATATAGCATGCTAACTGTATTTAACCTTACTCATTAAACTTACAAGACATCTTTAGTAATAAAAAAAGGGCTTGGTTTAGACAGCTAAAATTACATTAGCACATCTATACCAAGCCCTTTTTTAAATTAAGGAAAACTTAAAATTGGTTAGCGCCAAGTTGGTTTCATGTACATTCCAGGTGTTGCTTCTTCTGCCATAATTTTTCCTGGCTCCATCATACTACGCATACCTTGGTCCATTCCTGGCACCATGAACGACGATTGAGGCTGTCGATATTGTTGCTGAGGTTGCGACATACCGCCAAAAGGCATCATTCCACCGCCAAAAGGTTGTGATTGTTGTGATCTGCCTCTATTGTATGAGTTATACCTAGGTTGTTGATATCTTGACTGATTGTAGTTTTGACCGCCAAAAGGCATACTACCGCCAAAAGGTTGCATCTGTTGTGGCTGTGAAAAACTTTGTCCGCCAAACGGCATTGAGTTTCCCCAATTTGCATGAACAGCAGTGCCAAATACCAAGGTTAATCCAACGCAAAATTTTACGATTGTTTTGTTTTTATCTTTCATTACTTACCTCCCGAGAATTGTAAAAAATACTATATTGAACCCTGAACTATACGCCTCGTTTGAATCAAGTACAAGTTAAAACACGGTAATTATTGCCACAAAAAACTTAATTGTCTTTCATAGATATTAAAGTAATGGTGGAGAGAGAGGGATTCGAACCCTCGGTACGTTACCGTACACCCGCTTTCCAAGCGAGCAAATTAAAC
>JAPYOZ010000066.1 GCA_029941485.1 Gammaproteobacteria bacterium
ATTTTATACAATAAAAAACCCGAGTAAAAACTCGGGTTTTTTGTATATGGAGGCCGGAACCAGAGTCGAACTGGTCTAGATGGATTTGCAATCCACTGCATAACCGCTTTGCTATCCGGCCAAAGTTGAGAAAGCGGTAATAAAAAAGCCTGTTAATACAGGCTTTTGAATTTGGAGCGGGAAACGAGATTCGAACTCGCGACATTCACGTTGGCAACGTGATGCTCTACCAGCTGAGCTATTCCCGCATAGGTGGCAGATTATAGTGTTTTTTTGCTAAGAGTCAAATGTTTTTACACCTTCTTTTAGATAAATAAACCCAGAATACAGAGTTAATAAGGTTGCAATTAATAGTAAGGTAACGCCAATTTCGAAACTAGGTAAGCCAAAGAAGGGTTGTTGATACAATAAGAATAAAATGGCAAAAATCTGAACAAAGGTTTTAACCTTGCCGATAAACAAAACATTAATGGTTGATCGCTGGCCAATGGTGCTCATCCATTCTCGAAGTGCTGAGACTAAAATTTCACGTGAGATAATAATTAGTGCGCAAACACTAATGTACCAATGTGTGTCGGTTGGGTAAAAATCAACCAATAAAATGAGCGCAGTGGAAACCATAAGTTTGTCTGCAACGGGATCTAAAAAAGCACCGAGTTGTGAGGTCATGTTGAGCTTTCTAGCCAGATAGCCATCCAGATAGTCGGTTGTGCTAATGGCGGCATAGGCTCCTGTTAGGAGGAAGTTGATCCAAGTAAAAGTAGGAGTGTCCGAATAAACGGGCTGAAAGTAATACAAAATAACAAAAACTGGAATCAATGCAATTCTTGAAAGTGTCAGGATGTTAGGTATTGTCATCATAGTGAGATTATTCTATCAGATTGATTGATAGAATTGGCGCGCTCGGCAGGAGTCGAACCTGCAACCGCTCGGTTCGTAGCCGAGTACTCTATCCAATTGAGCTACGAGCGCAATTTTTTATACAAAAATCTAGAACAGCAGTAAGAAATGTATAAAGCGCGTAATTATCACCACATTTGCGTCAAAGGTCAAGTGCGGTAGCACTTATTTTTGTAAGAGTTTTACTAGTCGATCAAGCTTAACTATTCTAGAGCCTTTTACCAATACGGTTGCGTTTGAATGCTTATCCATAATGTGGGCGGATAACTTGTGAAAATCTTTAAAATGGATACCATCATAATGCTTGGCTAGCTCGCCATAGCTGTACACAATATCCAGCTTTTCTTTGGCTAACTGACCAATCTCTTGATGATACGCTTGTGTGTATTCTCCTAATTCTGCCATGGTACCGAGTACGGCAATTTTCTCACCGCTGAATTCAAGCAGTGTATTAATAGCAGCCTTCATGGATTGTGGACTGGCGTTGTAAGTATCGTCAATGATAGTGAGATTTTTTTGATTAATGATACTGAGCCTACCTTCTTCTGCTTGTGTACTTTCTAAGCCTTGCTTAATGGTGTTGATATTAACGCCTAACGCATGAGCACAGGCGCTGGCTGCTAAGGCGTTATCAATATTGTGCCGACCAAATAGTTGTAAATTAACAGTAATTTTTTCATTGATAATGTTTAAATCAAATTGGTTGTTATTGATGTTGTTGGCAAAAACATCACCGCCTTCGCCAAAGCTAAGGTCTCCTGTAAAGCCGGTGTTAATGTTGATAATGTTTTTAGAATCAGGGCCGTAGATTTCTCCTTTGGCTTTTACTAGGTTGTCAAAACCACCAAATTCACCAATGTGCGCATCCAATGTATTGGTGACGATGGCAATATCAGGGTGTGCTATCTCACGTAAGTATTTAATTTCTTGTAGATGGTTAGCACCCATCTCGACCACGGCGTATTGATGATGAGCTTCAAGATCCAAAAGCGTCATTGGTACACCCAGATGATTATTCAAGTTACCCTTAGTAGCTAGAGTTGATGCTACTAAGTTTAATACATTGCCCAGCATATTTTTGGTGGTGGTTTTGCCGTTACTGCCGGTAATGGCAATAACTTTTGGCTTAATATTGCTCAAATGCCAACGCGCCAGATCAGCCAATGCTATTTGAGTATCATTAACCCGTAGTATGGGTAAGTTGCTGTTAATGGGCTTGCTGGTAATGACAGCGACAGCACCCATTTTTTCTGCTTGGTCGGTGTAATCATGGCCGTCAAAATTCTCACCAACGAGTGCGATAAATAGACCGCCATCCATGCGTTTTCGTGTGTCTGTAAAGACGCCTTTAATCCTAATATCACTCCTAATACTGGTTTTAGAGTTGAGTATTTTGCTAATTTTGTCGAGGTTAGTTTGTAGCATTTTGGGCAATTTCTATGTCACTTAAAATTAATGTTTTGTCTTTGAACTCTTGGGTTGATTCGTGTCCTTTGCCGGCAATCAACAGGCATTCATTTTCATTTAAAGTGGTCATGGCAGTTTCGATAGCCAATTGTCTATCAAGGGTAATATCTAATTCAAAGCTATCGTCAATACCATTGAGAATATCATTAATAATGGCTTGCGGGTCTTCGTCTCTTGGGTTGTCGTTAGTTAATATAACGGTGTCAGCGAGTTTGGATGCAATTTTGCCCATCTTCGCACGTTTGCCTTGGTCTCGATTGCCACCACAGCCAAAGACAACGCGTATTTTATGGTTAGAGTAATGCATTTTCAAAGTGATAATGGCTTTTTCAAGGGCATCCGGAGTGTGGGCATAATCCACCCATGCAAGGCGATTATTGATTTTTTGCATGCGTCCTGGTGGCGGGAACAGTTTGTGTAGTAGTGGTATTACTTTTTCATCATCAAATCCAAGCGCTTTAATGCTGTTATAGGCAGCCATAATGTTTAATAAATTAAATTCACCTAAGAGTGGAATTTCAAATACATAGCCATTTAGTTGAACCAAAAACCCCTGTTCAGTGGTTTTTATGTCGTCAAAATCATTTATAGAATAAAGCCAATGATTTTTGTTTTTAGCAGCATTTAAAAAATACGAGTGACTTTCATCGTCTTTATTGATGATTGCATTGTTCAGTGAATCCAACTCGAATAATTTTAGTTTTTCATCTCGGTAGGCATTAAGCGTGTGATGATAGTCAAGATGATCTTGACTAAAGTTTGTAAATACTGCTTGAGTAATGTTGAGTCCTTGAATTCTATTTTGGCTTAAAGCGTGTGATGATACTTCCAATACAGCCGTGTTTATTTGTTTGTTGTGATAATCATCTAAGACCCGATACAGCGTCAAAATATCAGGCGTTGTGTTGCGTGATTTTTGTTTACTGTGAGTGATCCCTAAGGTGCCAATTAGACCATTTTTAATCCCTAGTTGATCAAGTAATTGGGAAATGAAATACGCCACTGAGGTTTTGCCATTGGTGCCGGTAACGCCAATCACCTCAACTTTTGTTGCTTGTGAATAGTAAGCAGAAGCCAAAGCGGGTAAATATTGCTTTAAGTTTTCAATACGAATGGTAGGGATAGCGCATTCAAGATCCTGTGAATCAACCAAAACCGCTACACAACCTTTTTCAATTGCACGCTCAATGTGGTTTATGCCGTGGGTGGTTTCGCCTTGTAGGGCGATGAATAAATCGCCTGTTTGTACATTGGCAGCATTCAGGCACAAGCCTTGGATTTCAACATCAATGAGTG
>JAPYOZ010000067.1 GCA_029941485.1 Gammaproteobacteria bacterium
TTCGCGCACTCAAAGCAAACCACCCAACACTAGCCGTGATTACCGATGTAGCACTTGATCCATTTACCACGCATGGACAAGACGGTCTGATTGATGACAATGGTTACGTACTCAACGATGAAACCACTGAGGTATTAGTCAAGCAAGCACTCTCTCATGCTAAAGCTGGTGCTGATATTGTGGCCCCATCAGACATGATGGATGGGCGCATTGGTGCGATCCGGGATGCCTTAGAAGAAAATAAATTTATCCACACTAATATCTTAGCGTACTCTGCTAAATACGCCTCTAATTATTACGGCCCGTTTCGTGATGCAGTTGGCTCAGCCAAAAATTTAGGCGAATCCAGCAAAGAAACTTACCAAATGGACCCTGCTAATGCCGATGAGGCGATTCGTGAAGTGGGGCTTGATATTGAAGAAGGTGCCGATATGGTAATGATTAAGCCAGGCCTACCTTACTTGGATATTGTGCATCAAGTTAAACAAACTTTTGGCATGCCGACTTTTGCTTACCATGTGAGTGGCGAGTACGCCATGCTTAAAGCGGCCGCTCAAAATGGCTGGATTAATGAACGCCCTGTGGTGTTAGAAACTTTGCTTTCTTTTAAGCGTGCTGGTGCAGACGGTATTTTAACTTACTACGCTAAACAAGCTGCTGAGTGGCTGCAATAAAGTTATATATTAAAACAAAATGATATTATTATATAGTTGTAAAAATAGCGTATAATTCACGCCCATTACTAATCCACATACTTTATAGGGTTTGCCATGGGAAACAAGTCACTTTTTACATTAATTACACTTGCACTAATTTTAGTTGTAGGTTTTTTCTTTTACAACAATCAAGTTAGTCAACTTGAAAGTGAAGTTAGCACTATCACGAAAGAGTACAACTCAAAAATTGAAATTGCTCAATCTTCAAGTAAGCCTTCTAAAATCAAAGACAAAACTTCAATTTCTACACTTGAAGATTTAAACAACCAATTAGTCAGTGCACGTTCTGCATTAAAAGAAGCACAACAAAAACTATCAATAGCAACGAGTAAATCCAGTGTTTTAAATGATGAAATTTCACAAATTAATGACGCTCGTGGTGAAGTTAAGGTATTAGAAAAAGAACTAACAATATCGGATGAAAAACTAACGCACCTTAAAAATATTTTTGAAAAACAAAATAAATTAGCTGTACAAAAAAACATGGAACGCATTAAGGTTTTAAAAGAAACCTCAACCGGCATTGCTCTTACTGGGCTTGTTGTTCCTGCTGTAGGCGTTGTAACGTTAGTTTCTTATACAATAGAAGAAATTGATAACTACTGTAGTAATATTAAAAACACCATGGTTTTAGAGGAAAAGATATTTGGTAAAGTAGTTTCTTTAGATGTACAAATGAAAAACAACTACCACAAACAGTGTGTTGTTAGTTTAAAAGATAAAATCAAACAACAAATTACAAAGCTATAGGGTTTTACTTTACTCTATTCTATTTTTAATTAAATCTTCCACCACCTCTGGCTCTGCCAAGGTAGAGGTATCACCTAAGTTGTCATAATCATCTTGTGCAATCTTTCTTAAGATTCGTCGCATGATCTTACCGCTGCGAGTTTTTGGTAAACCAGGCGCGAACTGAATTTTATCCACTGTTGCAATTGGGCCGATTTCAGAGCGTACCAACTTTACTAACTCAGTTTTTAAGGCATCTGTCGGCTCAACACCACTCATGATCGATACATAGGCATAAATACCTTGGCCTTTAATATCGTGCGGATAGCCCACTACTGCAGCTTCAGAAACGCTTTCGTGTACCACTAATGCAGATTCAATTTCTGCAGTTCCTAGTCGGTGTCCTGAAATATTCAAAACATCGTCCACTCGTCCAGTAATCCAATAATAACCATCACTGTCGCGCTTTACGCCATCACCAGCAAAATACTTACCCGGGAAGGTTGAGAAATAAGCCTCTATAAAACGTTCGTGGTTGTTGTAAAGTGTGCGCATTTGTCCTGGCCAAGATCTAGCTAGCACTAAAATACCTTCGGCTTCACCCTCTAACACTTCGCCCTGCTCATTCACCACTTGTGGTTCAATACCAAAAAATGGCATACTTGCAGATCCTGGCTTAAGTGGGGTTGCATAAGGCAATGGAAGAATCATGTGTCCACCCGTTTCAGTTTGCCACC
Source organism: Gammaproteobacteria bacterium (assembly GCA_029941485.1). Taxonomy (GTDB): domain Bacteria; phylum Pseudomonadota; class Gammaproteobacteria; order PS1; family Pseudothioglobaceae; genus SUP05. The sequence continues at coordinate 2,183 of JAPYOZ010000067.1, forward strand.
AAGTATCCACAACAGGACATCTAGACTGACCAATAGTATGGTAGTACCATTCCCAAGCCTCTGGGTTAATTGGCTCTCCAACTGTACCCAAAATACGCAAACTAGAACGATCAGTTTTTTCAACAAACTCGTCACCGGCACCCATCAGTGCACGAATGGCTGTTGGTGCGGTATAAAAAGTATTAACTTGATGCTTATCAATCACTTGCCAGAAACGTGAAGCATCTGGATAGGTTGGAATGCCTTCAAACATCAATGTGGTTGCACCGTTAGCCAGCGGGCCGTACACAATATACGAGTGCCCTGTTACCCAGCCCACATCAGCCGTACACCAGTAAACATCGCCTTCTTGATAATCAAATGCATATTTATGTGTCATTGCTGCATAGAGTAAATAACCACCCGAAGTGTGTAGAACACCCTTTGGCTTGCCAGTAGATCCAGAGGTGTAAAGAATAAACAGTGGGGTTTCTGCATCAAATGACTCACACGGGCACTCAGCGGGCACGTCACTTACTAAATCATGATACCAAATATCTCGATCACCCCATTTAACGTCGCCTTTTGTGTGTTGCACAACAATGACTGAATTAACACAGTCACAAGCACTAACGGCCTTGTCAACATTCGATTTGAGTGAAATGGCTTTGCCACCACGTACACCTTCATCCGCTGTAATGACAATTTTACATTCAGAATCCAAAATCCTATCTTTCAGTGCTTCTGGTGAAAACCCGCCAAATACTACTGAATGAATTGCGCCAATGCGTGCACAAGCCAACATGGCGTAGCTCGCCTCCAAAATCATTGGCATATAAATACAAACTCGATCGCCCTTCTTAACGCCTAATTTTTTAAGACCATTGGCAAATTTAGCAACACGATCGTGGAGTTGTTGATAGGTTACTGATTCACTGACTTCAGGATTATCACCTTCCCAAATAAT
>JAPYOZ010000068.1 GCA_029941485.1 Gammaproteobacteria bacterium
AATAAGAGCCGTCATTAAAATCATATTGCTTAGTGGTTGATACTACTTTGGCTAAATCCATGTTCTTTAGCCCTGCAAAGGATTGCGCTTTGGCGATTGCTGCCGCTTCATCAATATCATCACCTGTAACAATACAACCTTTAAGTGAACCTTGTTCACGCAAGTGGCGCGTTAGTGCGCGGGTATCAATGTCACTAATGGCCACAATATTGTGTGAGGATAAATACTCATCTAATGGCATGTTCGAACGCCAATTGCTCACCATGAGTGGCAAGTCGCGGATAATTAAACCCGAGGCATAAATTTGCCTAGATTCTTCATCAACTTGATTAGTGCCAGTGTTGCCAATATGCGGATAAGTGAGTGCAACGATTTGTTGCGCGTAAGAAGGGTCAGTTAGGATTTCTTGGTAGCCCGTCATTGAAGTATTAAATACTACTTCGCCAACCGTATCGCCACTAGCACCAATTGATTTCCCGTGGAAAATCGTACCATCTTCCAAAGCTAACATGGCTAATAAGGCAACTTGTGACACCGAACACTCCTAAGCTAAAAACTTCAAGAATTTTACCATACTCATAATTCAAGCTGATACTCAAATACGCATATTTGGATGATATAATGATGGCATAAATAACTAATATTTGGAGTGCTATGAACATTACTGTTGAAAATATTAAATGTGGTGGTTGTGCGGGCACAATTACTAAAAAATTAACCGAGATTTTTGATACTGAAAATATTGAAGTCAATATCGAACAAGGCATTATTGATATTGATATTGATGAATCTAAAAGAGGGGAATTAACTGAAGTATTATTAGGCTTAGGTTATCCTAAAGTTGATTCTGTTCATGGCCTTGATTCTGCTAAAGCCAAAGCCAAATCGTTTGTATCTTGTGCGATTGGAAAAATGGATCAATGAATCTAATGGTTAATGGTGAAAATCTAGAAATAGATAAACACTTAAATGCGCAGGATTTAATAACTCAGCTAGGCTACCAAAATCAGCGCATTGCTTTAGAAGTGAATGAAAACATCATTCCTAAATCTAAACATCCAGAATTTACCTTAAACGAAGGTGATAAAATTGAGATTATTAAAGCTGTTGGTGGTGGTTAAACAAACCAACTCTTAGGTATTTCATCTGCTCCAAACGGCTTAGCACTCAACTGCTGCACTACACCTGCTTCCAACTTAACCTCTACATCAACTAAGTCCTCATCTCTACCTTGAGAATATCGAGCTAGGATTTTAGCCGCAATTTTTATATCTTCCTGATTAGGTTCTCCGTCTATCAGTGCTATCGGGCCGTTACAACTGGTTGAATATAAATTAGCGTATTGATTTCGATAACCTTCTAAGAACTTAACTTCACCCTCTTCTCTGGCAATAATCATTTTAAAGCGTTTGTTAGGGCGAATATGTCGCCCCACTTTTAACATCATCAAGTCATCCAGTTGATAATCACGATTACCACGTGCTTGCCACATATCCACCAATTTATCAGAATACTGTTTATCGGTTAAAAAACAACAGCCACCTGCAGGGGTTGCATAATCCTCAAAGCCGTATTCTTTAGCTAATGCCATTTGTGGCTTGCGCGTACGCCCTGAAAAATCCAACAACTTCTCACGATCAACCCAGCCTTCAATTTCAGCTTTGGTTGGTGGCAAATGTTTGGCACATAAAGGACGCAATAATAAATCATTTGCACCTGACTCACTTTGCACAATGGGCATGGTTTCTTTACGCTGAGACATAGGGCGCTGACCCATTACCTCGCCAGTAATAATAAAATCAAACTCATTTTCTTCCATCCACTGCTTGGCCTTTTTCACCATAAAGCCTTTACAATCCAAACAAGGATTCATATTTTTTCCATAGCCGTGTTTAGGATTAAGCAGTACATCACGATATTCTTCAATCACATCAATAATATGCAATTTTATACCGAGCTGTTCAGCTACCCATAAGGCATTATTACGTTTTGGTTTATCACTCTTTTGTTTGCGAATCGCATGTGTATGCCCTTCGACACAAAAACCAGTGAAAAAATTAATACCCTCTACATGAATACCTTGGTCAAGTAATAGCTTGGTACTTAAAAGTGAATCTAGTCCGCCCGATATTAATGACACCGCTCTAATCTGTTTACTCATTTTTACTTCCTAACTCCATCCACTCGACACCATTCGTCTTTTTGTTTAACTTTTAAATCACTAAAATATTCACTATAAGTCTCTAAAACTATATCAAGCTGTTCTTGTAAAATCCCTGAAAGCGTTATTTTACCGCTAGACTTAACCAAGCCTGAAAGATGTTCACATAGCCCTATTAAGGGATTAGCTAAAATATTAGCAATTAACAAATCTACCTTATCTAATTGCCCTTCTTCATCGCTATGTAGGACTTTAACCTGGTCTTCAACGTGATTAGTCTTAACATTATCAATGGTTGCCAATACTGCTTGTGGATCATTATCTACTGCAATAGCGCTGGTTGCACCAAGTTTTACCGCTGCAATGGCTAAAACTCCTGTACCTGAACCATAATCAACCACACTTTGATTAATTGGTGGATTTTTATCAAGATACTGTAAGCATAAGTCTGTAGTTTGATGCGTACCTGTACCAAAAGCCAAACCGGGATCCATATCAATCACCACAGAATTATTTGGTAATTTTGACGCATCCTCCCAAGAAGGACAAATCCAAAGTCGCTGTCCAAATCGCATTGCATGAAAGTCTTTCTTGCATTCATCCTCCCAAACACGGTCTTTCAACAATTCAAAAGACAATTTTTCAATATTACATAATTTCAATAGCATTGTTTGCACATGCACTTGATCAACTTCTGAATCAAACAAAGCCTTGATTACTACTCCTGGCCATAATGGTGTTTCACCGACAGGTGGCTCAAAAATTGCATTGTTTTTCGCATCACTAAAAGTAATTGAGATACTGCCCAACCCCATCAGTATTTCACTGACAAAATCTGCTTTCTCCTTACTGGTTTCTAATGTCAATTGCATCCAATCCATAAGCGCTAAATTATACCTA
>JAPYOZ010000069.1 GCA_029941485.1 Gammaproteobacteria bacterium
AAGACAATCGAGTTTTATCAGGCATGCGACCAACCGGTCGACTTCATTTAGGCCACTATCATGGTGTTTTGAAAAATTGGCTAGACCTACAAAACGAGTACGATTCGTACTTTTTTGTGGCTGATTGGCACGCCTTTACCACGCATTATGCGGATAAAATTGACCTTGAGGCTAACGTCATGGAAATGGTAGTTGATTGGCTATCTACAGGCATTAACCCAAACACGTCGACGATTTTTGTACAATCAAAAGTACCTGAGCACGCCGAGTTGCATTTGTTGTTATCGATGTCAACACCACTTTCTTGGTTAGAGCGTGTGCCCTCGTATAAAGACCAGCAAGAAAAATTAAAAACTAAAGATTTAGGCACGTATGGTTTTTTAGGTTATCCATTATTACAAAGCGCTGATATCTTAATGTATAAAGCAGGATTGGTACCCGTTGGTGAAGACCAAGTGGCGCATGTAGAACTAACGCGAGAAGTGGCAAGACGATTTAATTACACCTATGGTCGTGAAGCAGGCTTTGAAGAAAAAGCCGAAGCAGCCATTACTAAAATGGGTAAAAAACAAGCCAAATCTTACCGATCTTTGCGTAAAGTCTATCAAGAAACTGGCGATACCGAGGCCTTGGTTAAAGCACAGGCTTTATTGCAACAACAACAAAATATTGCCTTGGGCGATAGAGAAAGATTGTCGGGTTATATTGAAGGTATGGGAAGAATTATCTTGCCAGAGCCAGAATCATTACTCACCAAAGCATCGAAAATGCCAGGTTTAGACGGGCAGAAAATGAGCAAATCTTACGGCAATACTATTTCCCTGCGCGACACTGTAGATGAGATAGAAACCAAGGTCAAGCGCATGCCAACTGACCCTGCACGAATAAAACTGACCGACCCAGGTGACCCGAAAAAATGCCCAGTATGGCAACTGCATGAGGTGTACTCAGATGTGTCAACTTGTGAATGGGTAGTTGAAGGTTGTACCAAAGCGAAAATGGGCTGTATTGAGTGCAAGCAACCAGTGATTGATGCAATAAAAGATGAGTTAGTACCAATGCAAGAACGCATTGCTAAATATCAAGCTGACCCTGAATTGATCAAACAAATTATCCATGAAGGCAGTGAAAAAGCACGCAATGTTGCTAAAGAGACTATGGGTGAGGTTCGTGAAGCCATGGGCATTACTTACTAAAGTACGAGGTTCAACCTCGTACTTTTATACTAAATATAAATATGACTGAAAGACTACAAAAACTCATTGCCACAGCTGGTTACGGCTCACGCCGTTGGGCAGAAAGACTAATTGAGCAAGGTCGTATTGAGGTTAATAACAAAACTGCGAGTATCGGTGATAAATGTGAAATTACCGACAAGGTAAAAATTGATGGCCGAAAAATTGATCTTCAGCGTTATGCTGAAGAAGAAACCAAAGTGCTGATTCTTAACAAGCAAGCTGGCGTTATTTGCTCAAATAAAGATGAAGAAGGGCGTAAGAGTGTTTATGAGCTTTTGCCTAAAGAATCTCGCTGGGTGATGGTTGGTCGATTGGATCTAAATACTTCAGGCTTGCTATTGTTTACCAATAATGGCGATTTGGCCAACAAACTCATGCATCCATCGTCAGAAATTGATCGTGAATATGCGGTTCGTGTGCTTGGCCAAGTCGAAAATGAAGACATTAAACAACTCACTGAAGGCATTGAGCTTGAAGATGGATACGCTAAATTTGATCGCGTTACTATTGGTGGTGGTGAAGGTGCTAATCGTTGGTATAAAGTGGTACTTAAAGAAGGTAGGAAGCGCGAAGTAAGACGCCTATGGGAAGCGTTAGGGTTTAAGGTATCTCGTTTAATCCGAGTACGATTTGGTGAGATTCGTCTGCCAGAAAAACTTAAAGCCAATCAATACGACTACTTAAAACCTGGGCAGGTTGGCTTGTTGTTAAAAGCAGTTGGTTTATAAGCTTTAAATCTATATTACTTAATGTAGATCAATTACTTGCATAGACATCATTGATACAATGACCTTGTTTTAAATAATAACAAGGAGAAATAAAATGTTAATGAATGAACTAAATGCAGACCCAGTTTTCTACATGAGCTTATTGATGATTGGCTTAACAATCGGTGCTTTTTTGTTTTTCTACTTCATGAAAAACTTTAAAACTAAAGCTTGAGTTTTAATAGGCATCTACGTCACTAAGTTCCTCTTAAATTAGGAGTTGCTTAGTGGTATGATGATGTTAATTATTTAATCGGTAAACCTATGTTGATGAACGATCTTAATAACGACGGTGTTTTCTGGGCCGGTATTGCCTTTATTGTTGTGTCTGTTGTCGTTGGTATTTTAATAAAAGTGTATATTTCTAAGCAACGATAAAGCCTTTTATCGTTATCAAAAACCTTATTCCATAAAGTATAATTGCGCTTTTAGTATCATTTTTAAGCGTCAATGTCTGATTACAAACCTACTCTAAACCTGCCCGCAACCAAGTTTGCAATGAAGGCAAACCTTGCCAATCGAGAGGGTGGTTTTTTACAAAAATGGCAAGACGATAATCTGTATGCACGTATTCGTGAGCACAATCAAGGCAAGCCTAAATTCACCTTGCATGATGGCCCTCCGTATGCGAATGGCGATATTCACATTGGCCATGCGGTCAACAAAGTTTTAAAAGATATTATTGTTAAATCAAAATCTTTATCGGGTTTTGATGCGCCGTATGTGCCTGGCTGGGATTGCCACGGTTTGCCGATTGAGCTGAATGTCGAGAAGAAAAAAGGCAAAGTAGGGCAAAAGATCAGTGCTAATGACTTTAGAGCCG
>JAPYOZ010000070.1 GCA_029941485.1 Gammaproteobacteria bacterium
GGTTGTGGACTATTCGTGCCACAAAAAGGCATTGAAAGCGTCGATGCAGTTTAACTAGGTTTGCTTTAAAGTTACTTTCGTATTACAATCAAGTTATCTTATACATACTCACTGGGGGAGAGGTATGCGTCTTTTTATTCTGGTTTTATCTTTATTTTTATTACAACCGTCTTTTGCAGAAAAGCATGAAACAAAGCAAGGTGAATTTTTAGGTGCCAACCCAGTAGAGGTTTTGCCAGATTGGTTTAAAACCACTTTTATGGACTTTTCTGAAGACTTAGAAGAAGCTACCGATGAAAACAAACATGTGATGATTTACTTCCACCAGAACGGCTGTCCTTATTGCGCAAAACTGGTGGAAGATAACTTTAGCGATGAAGCGATTATTGCCAAATTACAAAAAGATTTTGACGTCATTGAAACCAACATGTGGGGCGACAGAGATTTGGTTGATTGGACCGGTAGAGAATTTAGCGAAAAAGAATTTTCCGCCTTTATGAAAGTGCAATTTACACCCACTACCCTGTTTTTAAATTCCAAAGGCGATGTTGTGCTGAGACTAAACGGCTATCAATCCATCGATAAAATGCACGCCACGCTTGATTACATTTCTAAAAAAACTTATCTTAATCAATCTTATGCAAGCTATATCAACAGTCTAAAAAAAGACAAATCTGGCACGCTTAACACTCACCCTATTTTCGAATCTGGCCCGCACATGTTGTCACGTAGTGAACAGCTCCCGGCGCAAAAGTATTTAGCGGTTTTCTTTGAAGAGCCTAATTGTCCTGAGTGTGATGTTTTTCACCAAACATTAATGCAGCTTGATCAAACCAAAGATCTATTTAAATCAATGCAGGTAATACAGCTCAACGCCTTATCAGACGAAAAACTCATCACCCCATCAGGCGAACGCACAACAGCATCACAATGGTATGATGATTTAAAACTTACCTATAAACCAGCGGTTGTTTTCTTTGACAAACAGGGCGGAGAAATCATCCGAAAAGATGCTTTTTTCAAAGAATACCACTTCACCGGTATTATCGAATATGTCGCCACCGAAGGCTACAAGCACCAATCAAACTTCCAGCGTTACCTTGAAGAGCGTTCAGACAAACTTCGTGCTAAAGGTGTTACTGTAGATATTTGGAAATAGTCGTACTTAATAAAAAACTACACCTTCTTCACAAACTCAGATTTAAGCTTCATAGCACCGTGTCCAGGAATTTTGCAGTCAATATTATGGTCGCCATCACATAAGCGAATGTTTTTAACTTTCGTGCCGACTTTGACGGCATTGGAAGTGCCTTTGATTTTCAGATCTTTAATTACACTAACCGTATCACCATCAACGAGTGTGTTGCCGTTAGCATCCTTAACCACTTCTTCTTGCTCGATAAGATCATCAGCTGAAAACTCAGTCGCGCATTCAGGACAAACCAAAAGATTACCATCTTCGTACACATATTCAGAATTACATTTTGGGCAATTAGGCAAGCTCATGGTTTAAACCGTAAATGGATACTTAACAGGATCATGATGCTCGTAACCAACCAGCTCAAAATCATCCATGGTTACCCAAGTTTCAAGATCTTCCAAGGTTTTTATTTCAGGATTTATCTTAAGACTTGGTAAGGCTAGTGGCTCGCGATCAACTTGCTGGCTTTTAAAAATCTCTACTTGATTTTCATACAAGTGCACATTCGACAAATGATGGCGCATTTTTTTGGCTTTTTTGCCAGTAATCTGTGCGGTAATCATTAATAAGAATGCCACTTGAAAATGATTAAACGGCTGACCTAGTGCGTAATCAGACGAACGTTGGTAGCTCTCTAAGTACAAGTCATCGCCAAGTAAATTAAAATGATGCGTGTGCATACAGGCTGGCAAACAAGCGCGGTGAATTAAATTAGGATGATTAAAGGTCATGATCTCACGACGATCATCAACGCCATTAGATAAATCAGTAACAATCTTTTTGTATTGATCCAGTGGCTCATCATCTTCAATGCCAGGAAATGCACGCCCTATGACGCCGTAACACATGCCCATGTCATCCTCACCTTTGCGATGTGGGTTATCAAGCCAGGCTTGGTTATCATTGGCATTGGCATTCCAAGTATTACAGCCTATTGCTCTAAACTGTGCTGCATTGTCGTAACCGCGAATATAACCCAACATTTCAGCAATGGCTGATTTCCAGAATAGTTTTTTGGTAGTAACAACCGGTACCGTACCATCACTTAGATCGTGCTCAAAAGTCGCGCCAATAATGGCGAGTGTTTTTTGCCCAGTTCGGGCATTAGACAACCACACACCTTCATCTAAAATTCGCTTACCAATGTCTATGTATGTTTTCATGCTATCTGTCTGTTTGCTTTATAAAGTAAGTAAACACCCAATATTATCATTGGTAGGCTTAATAATTGCCCCATAGTTAACCAGTCAAACGCCAAGTAACCTAACTGCACATCTGGTACTCGAACGAATTCAATTATAAATCTAAACAGGCCGTAAAAAATCAAAAATAAAGCGGAAACAGACATTAGTGGACGAGGCTTAGCACTAAACACCCAAAGAATAATAAACAGTACCAAACCTTCTAAAAAAGCCTCATACAGTTGCGAGGGATAACGACTCACGCCTTGCTCTTGAATGTACATACCCATTGGACTAGTAGTCACTTTACCCCAAAGCTCACCATTGATAAAATTACCCATTCTGCCAAAACCTAGGCCAAGCGGTACGAGTGGCGCAACAAAATCCATCGTAGCAAAAAAAGTTTTATCGTATTTACGATTAA
>JAPYOZ010000071.1 GCA_029941485.1 Gammaproteobacteria bacterium
ATTAGATACTTTACTGACTGGAAAGCTGTGAGTAGAATTTGGAGATGCGTGGAGTGTTGGGCTAATCAATATTACGATTGCTGAGAGAGTTATTGATATTATATGTTTCATTTTTATGATGGTATTGATAAGATACTTTATGAATCAATATACTCCTTAAAAAATGAAATGGCATGCTTTTTTAAAGTTAAACACTGCCGAGTCGAGTAACAGCTTGTTTGATATTTTCCATACTGGTAGCAAACGAAAAGCGTACATAGCCTGGTGCACCAAAGGCTGAACCCGGCACTAGGGCAATATTTAGCTCTTCTAAGCAATAGGTAGATAATTCAACATCATCTTTTAAACCAAGACGCTTAATTAAGCCTTCTACTCTTGGGAAGGAATAGAATGCACCTTGTGATCTTGGGCATTCAATGCCGTCAATGGCGTTTAGCGCATTAACGATATATTCATGCCTTTCTTCAAAAGCAGACACCATGGTGTCAATAAAGCTTTGATCACCATTTAAGGCTTCTAATGCGGCTGCTTGAGCGATTGAACAAGGGTTAGAGGTTGATTGACCTTGAATCTTTTTCATGGCCTTAATGATAATTTCTGGGCCTGCGCCATAACCAATGCGCCAGCCTGTCATGGCATAGCCTTTAGAAACGCCATTAAGGATAATGGTGCGTTCTTTAAGAGAGGTGTCTGCCATAACGATATTGATGAAATCATCTTCCCCCCAGCGAATGTGCTCGTAAATATCATCGGTAATAATAAACACTTGTGGATGGTTTTTTAATACGGCTGACAAGGCTTGTAATTCGGCTTTGGAATACACTGCACCGGTTGGGTTGGATGGACTATTGATAACAAAGAGTTTGGTCTTTTTGGTAATGCTTGCTTCGAGTTGCTCCGGCGTAATTTTAAAATCTTGCTCTAAGCCTGCTTCTACAATGACTGGGGTGGCATCTGCCAAGATTACCATGTCAGGATAAGACACCCAATACGGAGAAGGAATGATTACTTCATCTCCATTATTGAGTATAGCTTGACAAAGATTGTAAAAAACTTGTTTTCCACCTGAAGAAACCATCACTTCAGTTGGTGAATATTCTAGGTTGTTTTCACGCTTAAACTTATCTCTGATGGCTTGTTTTAACTCTGGTGTACCATCCACTGCGGTGTAACGAGTTTGCCCATTATGAATGGCTTCTACGGCTGCTTGTTGAACATTTTTAGGTGTATCGAAGTCTGGCTCGCCTGAACCCATGGACACAATTTGGATACCTTGAGCTTTTAATTCGTTGGCTTTTGCGGTAATAGCAAGTGTGGCTGAAGGTTTAACTTTACCTACTCGGTCTGAAAGAATTGTCATTGTCTTTTAAATTGTTTAAAATTGATGAGTTTATGTTAATGAAAAATTGTCAGAGTGGATAGAAAATTTCAATTAGAATCTCAATTTTCTCCAACCGGAGATCAGCCAAAAGCCATTAAAGCTTTAGTGGATGGTGTCAATAATGGTGAGAAATTTCAAACACTGCTTGGCGTAACGGGCTCAGGCAAAACCTTTACACTGGCAAACGTCATTAAAGAAACCAAAAGAGCCAGTTTAATCATGGCGCCAAATAAGACATTGGCGGCGCAGTTGTACAGCGAGATGAAAGAGTTTTTTCCACACAATGCGGTGGAGTATTTTGTGTCTTATTACGATTATTATCAGCCGGAAGCTTACGTTCCAGCCAGTGACACTTACATTGAAAAAGACTCATCCATTAATGAGCAGATTGAACAAATGCGTCTGTCGGCAACCAAGGCTTTACTCGAACGTGACGACGTTATCATCATTGCCAGTGTGTCGGCTATTTACGGCTTAGGCGATCCGGACAGTTACATGCAAATGTTGTTACACCTTAGTGTGGGTGAAGTCACCAATCAACGAGAAATTCTCTCACGTTTATCACAAATGCAATACACGCGTAATGACGTCACCTTGATACGAGGGCACTTTAGAGTTAAAGGTGAGGTAATTGATATTTTCCCGGCAGATTCTGAAGAGAGGGCAATACGCATTGAAATGTTCGATGATGAAGTGGAAGCACTTTATTGGTTTGATCCATTAACGGGGGAGAAATTAAAATCTTTGCAGAGGATTACCATTTATCCACAAACGCATTACGTTACCCCAAAATCTAAGATTTTAAATACATTAGATGACATAAAGGCGGAGTTAAAAGTTCGACGTAAGGAGTTGCTTTCATTAAATAAATTGGTTGAAGAGCAGCGATTAACTCAGCGTGTGCAAATGGATATTGAAATGATGCGTGAGCTAGGTTATTGCAATGGTATTGAAAATTATTCGCGTTATCTGTCTGGTAGAAAACCGGGTGAAGCGCCACCGACATTGATGGATTATTTGCCTGAAAATGCATTGGTGATTTTGGATGAGTCGCATGTAACCGTAAGTCAAATTGGTGGCATGTATAAGGGAGATCGGGCGCGTAAAACCACGTTGGTTGAATACGGTTTTCGCCTGCCGAGTGCATTGGATAACCGCCCCTTAAAGTTTAACGAATTTGAAGAGCGTGCACACCAATGTATTTTGGTATCAGCCACACCTGCAGCTTATGAGTTAGAAGTGTCTAATGTGATTGCCGAGCAGGTGGTTAGACCAACCGGGCTGCTCGACCCTGAAATTGATGTACGTCCTGTCGATACTCAAGTAGATGATCTACTGAGCGAGATACACAAATGTGTGAAAGTAGGCGAGCGCGTGTTGGTTACCACTTTAACCAAAAGAATGTCAGAGCAGCTCAGTGATT
>JAPYOZ010000072.1 GCA_029941485.1 Gammaproteobacteria bacterium
TTTGGCAAAGTGTGGTCAAAGAGTTCTACGGCCCTTTCCATGCAAAAATTGAAGCAGCAGATGATATCTCTAGAGAAGAGACACACGGCATGCGAGATCTTGGAACTGATCCGAAAAGTGGTAAGCCGGTCAGCGTACGTTTTGGCCGTTTTGGCCCTTTCGCACAAATCGGCCACAAAGATGATGAAGATAAGCCAGCCTTCGCTTCACTGCGTGGCAACCTTGTTATCGAAACCATTACCCTTGACGAAGCATTAGAGCTATTCAACATGCCACGTACGGTAGGTGAAACAGATGACTTTGGTGTTATTAAAGCTAACTATGGTCGCTTTGGCCCCTACCTACAGTATGGCAAGAAATATGTCTCTTTAAAAGAAGATATTCCTGAAGATGTCACACTTGAAAAAGCACTGGAGCTAATCGCCGCTAAAGAAAAGTTTGATGCCGAACGTATTATCAAAACCTTTGATGATTCTGAAATTCAAATTCTCAATGGTCGTTTTGGCCCTTACATTTGGAACGGCAAGAAAAAAGGCAAAGGCCAAAAGAACATCACCATTAAGAAATTATTTGGCGATAAAGAACCTTCAGATTTAACCATTGAAGAGTGTAAAAAAGCCATAGCCGGAAAAGTAAAATCCAAAACTGCTAAGCGCAAAAAGAAAAAGCCAGCTAAGAAGGCAGCTAAAAAATCATAAACCAATTATCACACACTCTGTTGCGGTAAAAAGAGCGCATCGTCAGTGTAAAATAACAAGCATTTATTAAACAAACATTTTATGTTGCTATTGAGCGAGGTGATGATTGCTAATCCTCAAGTTGATGATTTTGAATCGCTGGTTGAAACTTTAAAAGCCATTTCTAAAGCTTCTGATGAGCGCTTTTTTCGTATGGATGTCAAACCAGACTATGGCGATACGCCAGAAAATTGGGAAGACCGCTTGGAGGCGGCATTTTATTAGAGGCACATTATATTATGGGATTTAAATATTTAAATAAAGATCAAAATATTTTTGATGGTGACGATGGCGAAGACGTTTACGCCAATGAAGAACAGTTACAGGTTAAATTGGATTATTTTGAAAAACAATTGGCCGATCTGCATGATGACGCACCGGTTGAAGACAGGATTAATCATTTAATAGAGATTGGGCGTATTCAGGTTGAACGCTATAAAGGCAGCGACGCTTGGGAAAAATCTTTTTCTGCTTTTGATTTAGCACAAAAAAATGAGCTTTGGAATCTGGCTGTTGAGGCGTGTGATGTGATGTTTTTATCCGAAGGTCCGGAGGCACTTAAAGCGCTGGGCCACGCATTATGGCTAGGCGTTACTTTTCCGATTGATGCAGAAATTACCGTTGCTATGTTGCAACACTTGGTCGAAGAGTCGCCAAAAGAAGCAGATACACGTGCCATTGCAGCTGCTACTGCACATTACATTACCTCGATTCGTTGTGGTAAAGACGATGATTTAACCTTTTTTGCCTCACAAATGATAGCCTCCGTGGCTGATGACCATTCTCACGTTAGCGATCAATCAACATTTGATTTGTGGCGTAAGACGTTGCAGTTAGACAAGCCAGAAGTATTTTTAAAAAAACTATCAGGCGCTATTGATCAACTAGTAGGTGATAAATGGTGGATTGATCGAGACAAAATTAGGGCAAAATTAGACGCTGAAGGAAAGCACTAAATACAAATATAATGAAAATTAAAATCTGTGGACTTACTCAAGCACAAAATGCAAGTCAAGCAGCAATGCTTGACATAGACGCGATTGGTCTGGTGTTTTACGATAAATCGCCACGCAATGTTGATGTTGAAACTGCGGTAAAAATTATTAATGCACTGCCACCTTTTATTAATCGTGTGGGTTTATTCGTTAATGCCGATTCAAGTTTTATTGATGAAGTTTTGTGTGAGGTGCCACTGGATACTTTGCAATTTCATGGCGATGAATCTGTAGACGATTGCACACAATACAACGTGCCATTCATTAAAGCGTTACGCGTTACTCAAGACACTAATATTGTTAAAATAGCTGATGATTATCATCAAGCTAGCGGATTATTGTTAGATGCGTTTGATAAAGAAGCTTATGGCGGTACAGGTAAACAATTTGATTGGGGCTTGGCTAAAGTTGATATTGATTTGCCGATTATTCTAGCGGGTGGTTTAAATACAGCCACTGTGGCTGATGCTATTAGACAAGTCAATCCTTATGCCGTTGATGTGTCTAGCGGTGTGGAAAGTAAAATAGGGATAAAAGACATTAATAAAATAAGAAAATTTATTCAACGGGTCAATACATGAGTAAGTACAACCTTCCAGATGACAAAGGGCATTTTGCACAATACGGCGGTGTTTTTATTGCAGAAACATTAATGACAGCCGTTACCGAGCTTAAAGAGGCTTATGAAAAATACAAGGACGATGCAGACTTTATAAAAGAGTTCGAGCATGATCTAAAGCATTATGTAGGCCGTACGACGCCACTTTATCATGCTGAAAATTTAAGCAAAAAACTTGGCGGTGCGCAATTTTATCTAAAGCGTGAAGACCTAAATCACACCGGCGCTCATAAAATTAACAACACCATTGGCCAAGCATTATTAGCTAAGCGTATGGGGAAAACTCGTATTATTGCTGAAACTGGTGCTGGCCAACATGGCGTGGCAACTGCCACAGTTGCGGCGCGTTTAGGCTTGGAATGTATTGTTTATA
>JAPYOZ010000073.1 GCA_029941485.1 Gammaproteobacteria bacterium
GGGTAGCCTCTCTTTACTAAAGTAAATTCACCTTCTCCAAAATTTTAAAGTCTTTCAAACAGCATTGCTTAGAAGGATTAAGGTTTTTGCAATTGCAGTAGTTGTATTTAGTCTGAAACACCACAAAATCCTTTAAAACATCGCCTTTTCCGGCTTTTAACGCTTCTATATAAGCATTTTCACTAATGTTAAAGCAATAGCACAATGATTTTTCATCAGTTTTAGTGTTACAACAACCCATTTTGATTATTTCCCAAATTTTTACAGTAGAATAACAACTTTAATTATAAATAATTTTTCCTATGTGGTTAGCAACTTTGGTTAATGCGTTAATTGTGGCATTAAGTGTTTTGATTCATTATGAATTTTTATACCGATCAACAACGATTATCCCTAGTATGAAAATCAAACATCGGTTTAGAATTTTAGCAGTAGTATTTATTGCACTGATTGCCCACGTGGTAGAAATATGGTTATTTGCTGTGGCCTATTTTTACATGGTAAAAGACGAGTCTTGGGGTAGTATACAAGGCAATTATGACGGCTCATTGATGGACAGCGTCTATTTTTCATTCACCAATTTTTCCACCCTAGGTTTTGGTGATATTGAGCCTTTCGGTGCTATTCGGTTTTTAGTGGGTATGGAGGCTTTGGTGGGCTTTGTGTTGATTACTTGGACAGCCTCATTTTTGTATTATGAAATGCAACGTTATTGGGACACTAAATAAGATCTTGAATCAATTTAGTTATTTTTTTAACCGCACCTTGTTTAGATTTATAATATTTTTTAGCATTATTGCCTAACTCTTTTCTGAGCTTTTCATTGGCCAATAAAGTCATAATCTGCTCAAATAATTCATCTGCATTTTGTACTTGAATACTGGCTTTTTGGTTGAGTAAATCAGATGATATTTCTGCAAAATTAAACACATTAGGGCCAAAGATAATGGCCTTGGCAAGTGAAGCCGGCTCAAGCATATTATGCCCACCAGTGCTACTCAGGCTGCCCCCCATAAACACCACATCACTCACATCAAAATAACTCATCATCTCGCCCATCGAATCACCTAATAGGATTTGGGCATTATCAAGAGGCTTATTCTGAGAGCGTTTAACAATGTTGATATTATTTTTTTGTGCCAACTTATACACTTCTTTAAAGCGCTCAGGGTGTCTAGGAATTAGTATCAATAGTGCATTAATATTATCCTTTTGTTTTAAATAACTATTGATAATTTGCACTTCTTCACCTTGATGCGTACTAGCAAAAACCACTACTTTTCGCTGGCCAATAATATTGCAAAGCTCTTTATTAATGTCTTTGTTAATGCTGGATTTTTGCTCAAATTTAATATTTCCAGCTGTAATCACTCTGTCTTGTTCTGTGCCTAACTCAACAAAACGTTTGCTGGAATTATCATTTTGAGAGGCAATAATGTTTAATTTATTTAAGGTTTGTTTAGTAAGTTGTGGTGCAAATTTTTGGTATTTTTCCAAAGAACGTTGCGACAGTCGTGCATTGACTAACATGGTTGGGATATTGTTTTTATTCAGTGCATGAATTAAATTCGGCCAAATTTCTGTTTCTAATAAAATACAAATCTCTGGGTTAATCTGTTTGATGTAGCGATTAACAATGATTGGCAAATCGAATGGAAAATAAAAATGCAGCACTTGGTTTTGATAATGACCAACAACAGCTTGCGATCCAGTAGGTGTAGTAGTCGTAACCAATATTCTGTGGTTAGGATGGTTTTTGATTAATACATCAATCAATACAATAGATGCTCTAAATTCACCTACTGATACACAATGCACCCAAATAATTGGAACGGGTATTTTGTTGATAAGCGCCAATCGTTCACCAACTCGTTGACGATAGGATGAGCTTTTTAATCCTTTTATGATTAAGCGCAAAATCATAATTGGTAAAAGTAAGTAACCTAGTAGGCTGTATAGGGTTCGATTCATTTATGGATGGTATAATGTTGTTCATTGTATTTTAGCGGTTTTTTATGAAATTTGTAGATTCTGCCTCAATCCGTGTTGAAGCTGGAAAAGGCGGTGCAGGGTGTTTAGGCTTTCGCAGAGAAAAATATATCCCCGACGGTGGTCCTGACGGTGGTGACGGTGGTGATGGTGGTCATGTCTATTTTCGTGGACAAGAAGGGTTAAATACGCTAAGTGAATTTCGTTTTAATCGTTTGTTTAGAGCGAAAAACGGCCAACCAGGTTCAGGGCAAAATAAGCGTGGTAAATCGGCTGTGCACTTAACCGTTGAAATGCCATTAGGAGTCAAAGTGTTTGATCTTGAAACCGATGAGATGATTGGTGAAATCACTGAGCACGATCAGATATTATTGGTTGCCAAAGGCGGTTTCCATGGTTTGGGTAATACGCGTTTTAAGTCAAGCATTAATCGCGCACCACGTAAAACCACGCCCGGTACACCAGGTGAAGCAAGAGAGATTGGTCTTGAACTAAGTATCATGGCTGATATTGGTTTGTTGGGTTTACCTAATGCGGGTAAGTCGAGTTTGATTAGACAAATCTCAAGCGCCCGACCAAAAGT